>DATJPI010000337.1:0-3358 GCA_035506495.1 Syntrophales bacterium | reverse complement strand
TGCCGCCCACGGCTGGTGGTTCCCCGAGGGCTCCCCGGAGACACAGTACGACTGGCAGAAATCGAATTTCAACATGCTCACGTCAGTGGGAAAACTGGGGCGCGAATACGGGACGCCGAATCTGAAGGGGCTTCCCTGCAGAGTCAGCAAGATCTAGGCTGTTGAAAAACGCCCGTCTGCTGCGTTTCCCTCATCCCTCGTCCCTGCGACGTACGGACAAAGTACGACTCGGTCCACGGAATTCGGGGGCCTTGCATCCAGACATTTTTGAACAGCCCTTACGGCAAGAAGAAAGGCGATGGAGTGGCAATGTATGCTCTGTCGCCTTTTTCACATCATTCCGTACTTTTTCAGCTTCAGGTGCAGGGTGCGGCGCGTGATGCCGAGACGGCGAGCCGCCTCGCTCTTGTTGCCGCCTGCCTCCTCGAGAGTCTTGAGAATCGTCGCTTTCTCCATGGACTCAAGCGATTTATCTCCTTCCGGAGCTGCGGAAACCGAATCGGCCGGCGCCTGCTGGGTCTGCGCTTCGAACACAGGCGCTACATCCTGCTCGTCAAGAATATTCGCACGGGTCAGCACGACACCCCGCTCCACTGTGTTCATCAACTCACGGACGTTTCCAGGCCAGGGATAGCGCAGCAGACGGTCCATGGCCCGGGGAGTGAATCCCTGCATTGGTTTCCGGTTCTTTTCCGCAAAGATATTCAGGAAGTGCTGGGCCAGCAGCGGGATGTCCTCCCTGCGCTCCCGCAGCGCGGGCACGCGCAGGATCACCACATTGAGCCGGTAGTAAAGATCCTCCCGGAATCGGCCCTCCTGCACGGCCTTGAGCAGATCGCGGTTTGTTGCGGCGATGACGCGCACGTCGACCCGGATCACATCCTCGCCCCCCACGCGGGTGAATTCCCGCTCCTGGAGGACCCGCAGGAGTTTCACCTGCATCCCGAGCGACATCTCGCTTACCTCGTCAAGAAAAATGGTCCCCCTGTCGGCCTGCCTGAACTTTCCTTCCTTGCGCCTCTCGGCGCCTGTGAAGGATCCCTTCTCGTGGCCGAAGAGCTCCGATTCCAGCAGTGTCTCCGCGATGGCCGCGCAGTTGATGCGGATGAAGGGCCCGTCCTTGCGCGGGCTGTTGGTGTGGATGGCCCCGGCGATCATCTCCTTGCCGGTGCCGGATTCACCCGTGACGAGGACCGTTGCCTCAGAGGGAGCTACCTGGGCCACCAGGTCCAGAAGCCTCGTCATCGCTGCGCTACGGCCGATGAGGCTTCCGCGATCGAATCGGGCACCCAGGCTTTCCCGTAGCATCCGGTTCTCCTCGCGCAGGTGCCCGTGTTCCAGGGCCCGCTCCAGGGCCAGCCGCAGCTCGTCGAAGTCGAGGGGTTTCGTCAGGTAGTCGTAGGCCCCCTTCTTGAGAGCCTCCACGGCTGACTCCACGGAGGCGTAGGCCGTCATGAGGATTACGGGCAGAGCAGGGTTGAACTGATGGATCTCCTCGAGGGCCTCGAGCCCCGAGACGCGGACCATCCGGATGTCCGTGAGGACAAGATCGAAGGGGTCTTTTTGAACCGCCTCGACGGCCGCTGCTCCGTCATCGGCCTCTCTGACCTCATACCCCCAACCGGTGATGAGCGTTCTCAGCATGGTTCGGTGAGCGAAGTCGTCATCGACGACGAGGATCTTGCCCGATGTCTTTGTCATATTCTTCATTCCTTAACTTCTTGCACTTCTGCCACTCTGCCACCTTGTCACTTTGCCACTTCCGCACTTCTTTTCTTACCTTGCTGCTTGATGCTTGCTGCTTCTTTAAGCAATGGGCAAAAGCAGGGTAACCGTCGTGCCTCTCCCCAGCTCGCTCTCCAGACGGATCTCGCCCCCGTGGGCCTCGACGATCCGGTGTACGATAGCAAGCCCCAGTCCCGTCCCGGAGGGCTTGGTCGTGAAGTACGGGTCGAAGACCCTCCCGAGATCTTCCCTGCGGATGCCTGTCCCCGTGTCAACAATGGAAATAAGCAGGGTGCGATCATCCTGAAGTGCGACGCCAACTTTCAGAACACCGCCTGCTTCCATGGCGGCCAGGGCATTCAGGAACAGGTTGAACAACACCTGAGTCATTCGGTCGGGGTCGATGGATGCCATGGGGAGGTCGGGCGGCAGCTCTGTGCGTACTGAAATTTTCTTTTCCCTCATCTGTCCCTCGAGCGTAACGGAGGTGTGACGCACAAGGGCGGCCAAGTCCGTTGCCTTTCTCTTGAGCTCCAGGGGCCGGGAAAATTCCAGCAGCTCGGTGATAACCCGGTTGAGGCGGTCCACCTCTTGTATCATGATGTCGGCCACCTTCAAGTCATCGGGCACTTCACCGTATCGCTGTCGGAAGTAGGTGGCAAAGCCCTTGAGCGAGCTCAACGGGTTGCGGATCTCGTGGGCCACCCCCGCGGCGAGGCTCCCGACGGCGGCAAGCCGTTGGCTGCGCTCCACTTCCTTGCGCAGATGCTGAAGCTCTGAGAGATCGCGGAGCAGGGCGATGCGTCCGATCAGCGAACCTTCATCATCCCTCAGGACTGCAGCGATCACTTCCAGGGGAATCGTGCGGCCCTCGCGGACCACGTACTCGAATTCCTTCTCGACGATGGACCGATCCTCTCCCAGCCCTCTCATCATGTCTATGCATGCGGGGGGAAGGACCTGCAGTGCAGGCTTTCCGATCACGTCCCCCGCAGTGCGGTCGAGCAGGGTTTCCGCCGTGTCATTGAATGCCATGATCCGTTCGTCTGCGTCGACGGCCACGATCCCCATGGGCATGTGCTCGACCAGGCTGTCCGAGAGGGCCTTCACTCTCGAAAGGGAGGCCCGTACAGACCGATACCCCAGTGCGAGGAAAAGGGAGACGATGCCGGCAATACTGATGAGAAACAGCACTGCCGCAGTAATAATTGTGTTGCGGGTGTCCTGATCCTGAGCCGCCTTGACGGGCGCCATGTTGAGCCCCACAAAGATAACGTAAGATGCGGTCTTATCCTTGGCGTCAAATCCCCCATAGGGCTCCTCGCGGGGGGCAAACCGGCGGTAGACCTCGAAAATATCCTGCCCTTCGCTGCCGGGAACGATCCTCGATTGCGGGGCGACCTGGCTGGAGAGGGCCTTGAGATCCAGCTCGGTCGCATAGGTCTCGCCGACGATACCCGGGTCACTGTCCGCAAGGATCCGCCCTTCGGCATCGGTGATGGTGAAGTATTCCACACCAGGTTGCTGGGCCGTTTCGATCAAAAGCTTCTGTAACTGGAAACTGCCCCAGGCCATTCCCTCACCAGCCCTCGCTCCCGCCTCGAAGGAACGGATGAGGGCTTCCCCCTTCTCG
>DATJPI010000336.1:0-8077 GCA_035506495.1 Syntrophales bacterium | reverse complement strand
ACTCGCGAGGAAGACTGCGGGTCCGATCGGGCCAGGATCAAGGCCCTTACGGTCAACGGTCTCTTCACACCCATTAAATCTGCAGCCAAGAGAAAGCTCGTCCGTCAGAAACTCCTCAATAAGCATCCTCAGCTCAAGGCGCTTGCCGGGGATCCCGATGCGGAGGTCTTTGCCATCAGGGTGAAGAGCTTCCAGCTCCTCGATGGGGTGAAGAACGCCTACTTCGTGAAGGTGAAGCAAAAGTAGCCACAAGCTACAAGCAACAAGGATCGGGGAAAAGAAAATCCCCTATTTAGAAGGGGGAAAGAGGGGGATAAAGCACTTCTTCACTCACGCACTTGCTCACTTGCCCCTGATTCTGGAGAGGGCAGCCTCGTACTCCAGTTGCAGAGCCAGCGGCCGAGAGGTGCCGAGGGCTTTCTGGAGGATGTCCTCTGCCTGTGGCGGGTCGAGGGAGGCAAGCGTCTTGATCGCAAGGACTTCTTTCTGCGTTCGCGGCGGGTAGACTCGGGTGACCGTTTTTTTCTGCTGGCCGAAGAACTGGATGTAACCCCGGCCGATGCTTTTCCCGTAGACATTCACGCTCACGGCGATGCCGTCGGTGGGATTGTCCATGGCGTGGAGCCCCTCATCGAGTGGCAGGACAAATGTCGTCTCGCCGGGGCCGTAGAGGCCCGCTGTCGTCTGCCGGATCTCGCCATAGCCCTCTTGTTTTCCATCGTCGAGTCTTTCGAATTTTCTCTCGCCCAGCTTACCGGAAAGTGTCCCGATGATGCCCCAGGAGCCGTGGTCGTGGACGATGTCTGCAAGCTTTGCATCCCAGATGTACGCCAGAACGACGAAGGATTTGTCGGGGCTCCGGTGGAGCGTGAACTCATTTGGCCAGATGCCCTGTTTCTGTCTTTCTGCCGCGGCGGGCTCGAGGATTGTTTTTTTCAGGTGGTCGAAGAACCAGTCCTGCCGAGACACCAGTTCCGACACCAACTCCCGGCCGTATTCGATTTTGCGGAAAACGGATTTCTCTTCGGCGAGCAGCTTCTGGATTTTGTCGCAGAATATCGCGAAGCGATCCATGATTATTTCTTCCCTACGAGAGGCTCTTTCGGCTTGTGGGCGATCCCGTACTTACGAATGTGCTGCCACGAGCTGTACTCGGGAGCATCGGGATTGGCTGCCAGGGTTTCCTTCTCTTTCTGGTATTTCTTGCGGGCTCCCTTGCTTTTGTAAAGCCGCCGGTCCTTCCCGATGGGGCAGACCTTCGTGCAGATGCCGCAGGGGAAGCAGCGACGCCGCACCAATTCCTCGTGCATCTCCAGGCAGGCCGTCTTGTCATAGTCCCCGATGACGCGGTCCTCCCTTGGCGTGATGGCGCTTTTGGGACAGGATTCGGCGCAAAGTTTGCATTTGATGCATAATTCCTTTGGCTGCATCGGGTCGGCGGGGATTTCCGCGGCGGTGAAGACGGATACAAAGCGGACCCTTGGGCCGAACTCGGGTGTGAGGATACACTGGTTCATCCCGATCGTTCCGAGGCCGGCGTATCTGGCTGCAGGGACGTGACCGAAGGCGGCCATGTTATTTTCCCGAAGGGCCCTCATCGAAGTGTAGGTGTCACGGGTAAAGGGAAACGACGCGTGGCCCAGCCGGTTGAGATAGCGGGTCAGCTCCACGGCCAGGTTGTCGAGCTGGCGGTTTGTCGTGTCGTAGAGCTCCTTGTGAAGAGCCGAGGGAGTTGTCTCCATGACGGGCAAAGGCATGGACATGCCCAAGACGATGACAGTGCGGGCCTGAGGGAATATCGCCCCGGGCCGAAACTGGGGAGGGACTTCGTCGTATTCGTCCCAGCGATCCACGGGGGCAAATCCCACGAGATCGGCCCCGCGCTGCGTGCAGAATCGGATGATGTCGTCCTTGAGGGCCTGGTCCTTGAGTTTTGAAGTCATTAGCGCTCTCCCTAGATGGGAGATTAACGCATTTTTCCCTTAAAGGAAAGTTGATGCTTCGAAGGAACGACTGGCTAAAGATGACATTGCCAAAGCACGATAATGTAGAAACAATAAGTTTTCTCCGGCTCAGGGGTGCAACAAAAGCACGATAAGCAGTCGATATTGTTGGCGAATTAAATTTTTTCTTGCTTTCTCTTTTCGGGCCAGTGTAAAAGAACACCAATCTGCGTCAATGGCGCATGCTTTCTAAGGAAAAGGAGGGGGTATGTATTCCTTTAGAAAACACAGCGATCTGTTATGCCAGCCCTTCAGCCGCAGATTCTTTCTCAAGCTTGGCGTCTTTGGCGCCGCCTTTCTCACCCTACCCCATAAAGCATTTGCAGCGCTCGAAGAAGCTCCCGCACCGGAATTGATCACACCCGGCTGGCGTGAGGAAGCAGATCTTATTCTCGAGCCCACGGAGGAGCGCAGGCTCCACCTGTATAGCACCAACACAGGGGATACGTTCAATCGGGTGTACTGGGCCGACGGGGAGTACATCCCCGAGGCGCTCGAGGAGGTCAATTTCCTCATGCGCGACTACCGGGCCAACCTGATCAAGGAAATCGACCCCAACCTGCTCGACCTACTGCACAATCTCAACCAGAAACTTGAGTGTGACCGGCCCTACTATGTGATCTCGGGATACCGCTCGCCCAAGACCAATGCAGCCCTGCGCAAGCGCAACCGCAGCGTTGCCCGAAACAGCCTTCACATGTCCGGGATGGCCGTCGATTTAAGAGTGCCCGATCTGAACGTCAAGCATCTCTGCAACGCGGCCCTCGAGATGCACTGTGGCGGTGTCGGGTATTACGCAAGACGCGGGTTTGTCCACCTTGACGTGGGGGATGTCCGCACGTGGCGAGACAGCAGGAAGAAAAAGCCAAAAGCCAAGGGCAAGAAGAAAGCATAGCGGCCGGGAGGCCGCGGGCGTCGGGCATCAGGCTTCCGGCGTCAGGAAAGAGAAGAACAGGCAATCGCCTGCTAGGGCTTTGCGGCCCTTGCAGGCTTTGCTTTTTGCTGCAGGGCCCTGTCAAGCCGCTCGTCACGTCCGTAGATGTCTTCCAGGAAGTGCACCGTCCCGTCGCCATTGCCCCATGCCGTGAAGTAGAGGATGTGCACGGGAATGGGTTTCGGCAGGTAGGCCGCCGTCGTCTCCTTCGTTTTCAGCACCGCCTCGACTTTCTGGCGCGACCATTCCTTGCTGCCCCTCATGACGAACTCGGCCATCTCCATTGGCTTTTCAATCCGGATGCAGCCGTGGCTGAATCCCCGCCTTTCCTTTCGGAATAGCTGAGGGTCGGAAGTGTCATGCAGGTAGACACTGTGCTTGTTGGGGAACATGAATTTGATCCGGCCCAGGGGGTTCCGGGGGCCGGGTTCCTGGCGAAGCCGGTAGGGGAAATTGTTCTCCGAGAGCGCTGACCAGTCAACGGAGGCTGGGTCGACCATCTCTCCGTTGGGTCCTGCCTTGAAGACCTTCATGTCTTCCTTTTCGAAGAACTTCGGGTTTTTCTGGATCTTCTCGAGGGTTTCCTCCGTGGCGATGCTGTGGGGGACATTCCAGTAAGGGTTCATTTCGATGTAGGTCATCTTCCCGCTGAAGACGGGCGTCTTCTGGAAGGCTGTCCCCACGACGATCTTCATTGTCAGTACCGACGCCTCGTTCTCGACGACCTCGAGCCCGTAACCCGCGATGTTCACCATGATGTAGGGGTTCCCCAGGTTCTGGGGGAGCCAGCGCCATCTCTCCTGGTTGAGCTCGATCTGTCGGATGCGCTTCGCCACGGGTACGTTGAGGGCCCGAAGCGTACGGGCGCCTACGATCCCGTCATCAAACAGGCCGTGGCTCAGCTGGAAGCGCTTGACCCCTTCCTCGAGGGCTTCGTCGAAAATATCGCTCGTAGCGTCCGCCGTTGCCGGCATTTCGCCCGTGACTTTCAACCGGCTGCGCAGCACCGGCACCCGGTCGCTCTTGACGCCTTTCTCGAGTTTGCCCTCTCCCGGGATGGCGGGCCAGCCTCCCCGCTCGGCGAGTGCCCGGTACACGATCAGCGCCGTCTTGAGCCTTCCATAGCCCTGCTGGGCCGGCAGGAGGCCCTTGAGGCTGCCTTCCACATCACCCTTGTCCAGGGCCGTTGACAGATACTTTGCCAGGTTGAAGCGGGAGGGGTAGATGGTCCACTCATCGGCATGGAGTGTCTCGGGGTTGACGCGCCCATTGAGCAGGTGCGCGGCGTAGACCACGTAGGCGTCGGAAAGGAGAAGTTCCAGTTCGATGATCTTTTCCGTTTCCGGCCGCTCATTCAGGGCCAGAGCCTGCCGGATATTGCCGAGAGAGGACTCGATGCGCTCGAGGTGATAGGTCTTGGGCTCCAGACCCTCTGCGTCGGCCGACTTGATGGCATTGACCAACGCCTCCGCTACGGGCAGTGGATAGCCATCCCGGGTCCATGCCGGCTCGTACTTGCGCATCTGGTAGAAACGGATCACCGATGATGGGTTGCAGTAGGGAGCGCCGGGGCAGACGGCCTTCCGGACCGCACCCGATTTGACGGTGCGTTCGAGACTTTTGCGGGTATCTTCTGGCGGGGCCTGGGCCAGGACGGTGCTTGCGAAACATGCAATCAGGACAACGAGAAGCAGGAGCCGGAATGATTTTCGAGAGGGTTCGATCATCGTTGATACGCGGGGTAGGGGATTACCATAAAAAAACCGCCAGTCGCCACCGGCGATCGCAGCGGTTCAGGGCCTACGACGCTCGTGCAGGCTCTATACCGTGAACACGGGGAAAAGTCGACAGGTATTTTGTATCACGGCTCCTTTTCCAGAAGGGCTACCTTCTTCAGGTAGGCGTCCATATCGAACTTCCGCTTGAGACCCGCATCGTTCATGAAGCGGATCTTTCCGAAGACCCTTCTCTCGGGCCAGGCCCGGTCATGCTTGCCGAAGCACCAGGCCACGCCGGCAAACCCGTTTGGGTCCCGGCCGTCAAGCTCGTAGCGGTTGTTGAGCCAGAGGGCCGTTTGAAATGCTTCCTCAGGGGTCCGGCTCCATTCGAGAATCTTTTTTCCCCAGTACATACGCATGTAATTGTGCATCCTGCCGGTGAGCACCATCTCCCGCTGCGCGGCGTTCCAGTATGGGTCGTGGGTTTCGGCACGCTCCCAATGGACCGGCTCGTATAGATATTCCCTACGGTCTTTCTCGTGCCCGGCGAGCGTCTTCTGTGCCCAGTCCGGCAGGCTCTCGTACATGTCGTAGCGATCGTTGTAGTGAACGAAGTTCATGCTGAGCTCGCGCCGGACGATGAGCTCTTCAAGAAAGGCCTGCCTCGCCGCGGCGGGGACCGATCTCTCTGCGGATACTCGTAGGGCGACGGCAAGCGGTGAGACCTGGCCGAAGTGCAGGTAGGGGCTCAGACGGGAGGAATAGTCGAGGCCCGGGTCATTCCGAAGTTTATTATAGAGGCGGAGTTTCTTTGCAATGAATTCCTCCAGCAGGGCATTGGCCCGTGCCGTGCCGCCCCGACTTTCCCTCACGGGCGCGACCGCGCGATCGATTTTCATCTTTTTGAGCAAGGCGGTAAGGTCCCCTTCCTCGTCCGCATCCAGGCGAAGACAGAGAGAATCTTTCCGTACGGCTCTTTCCTTCAGGGGGACGAGGTATTCCTTGAGAACACGCTGCAGCTTGGGTCTGAAAGTCCCCGCCGTGTATTCCTCCTTTGGCGAGGCCGTCTCCACGGGGACGACGACGTCGGACTCCACCTGCACGACGGAGCAAGGGGCATTTTTCGCAACGTGGTTTCGCCACTGCTTCTGGATGCGCAGATATCCCCTATCGGTCACGACGAGCGCTGCCTCCTGGGACAGACTCACCGCGGCCGCTTCGGGTGATCGGTGCATGGGCACGAAACGGATGCCCCGGCGCTCAAGCCCACTGCGCACTTCCTCGATCCCCTCGAGCATGAAGGCGTAGTGGCGCAGGTTGGCCTCGGGGAAGCGCTCGGTGAGGCCGAAGACGACAACAACGGGCAGGCTGAGGGTGTTGGCCTCACCCACGGCATATTCCAGGGCATGGTTGCACTCAACCCGCTGGGAGGCCTGCATCCAATACAGGACGTAGCGGCCACCCTGGATGCTCCGGCTGTTGAGCGGCTGGATGCGCGAAGGGTGGATCATCGCCGGTATCCTTTTTCCTACCGGCGGTACGCTGTTTTTTCGCGGAAGTCCTTTCGCTTCGTTGCTCCCATAGCGGCGGGCTTTCCCAGGCACAGCAGGGCGACGGGGTCCTTTCCGGGATCCAGCCCCAGGGCCTGCCGCAGCGGTGCGGCTTCGAAGAGTGTAAACCACAGGCTGCCGAGCCCCAGGGCGTGAGCCGCAAGCATCATGTTCTGAACGGCGGCCGAGCAGCCTTCCAGGTAGCCCCGGCCGGCACTCTCGTCCAGGAACATGTCGGCGCCGCTTTTCTTCGGGTCGCCCACCACGGCGATAATCACGGGAGCCTCCTTCACGAAGTCGATGGGGAACTTCTCCAGCCACTTCCAGCCGCTGCGCTCGAAGAGTTTTTTCTTGCAGCTCTCGCTGTCGGAAAAGATTTTTTCCTTGATCCCGGCGCCCGTGATGACGACGAATTCCCAGGGCTGCTGGTTGGCAGGCGAGGGGGCCCAGTTGCCGGCCTCAAGGATCTTCTCGATGTCCGCATCGCTCACTGCCTCGGGCAGGAACTTTCGGCAGCTTCTTCGTTCCCGGATTGCTGTGAAGACGTCCATTTGTGCCTCCTTTATTTTATAGGCTGTTGATCGGGGGCGCATCCCGCAGATAGCCCTACATTTATTCATCGCTTGCTTATTTGAAATTCTGTGCAGCTGCCTGGCATCCGGGCATTTTTGAACAGCCCAGAAATATTTTTTGTTTAGATGAACCTATGCTTTTTCAGGAAGCCCATAACGGCCTCCCGAAACGCTTCGGGATTGTCCAGGTGAGCCGGGTGGGTCGCCCTCGAGATCTCGGCCAGCTCTCCTGCCGGGAGGTCTTGAACCATCTGCCGGGCTGCCTCCCGTCCAAGCACGCGGCTCTCGGCTCCTCGCACGACGAGTGCGGGGCAGCGGATGGCAGGAAGATTTCTCAGCAGATTGTAGTGGTCGAAGGAAGCAAGGATCTCCCTGTCGTAGGTTCTGAACCAGCGGCCGTCGCGGCAGACGAGGGACTTTGCCGCCAGGTTCCGTAAGTCCTCCACCTTGGCATAAGGGGCGTTCTTTGTGATCTCCGAGATGTAATCCTCCGGGGAGGCATATGAGTCGGGGAGGTTTTCGTAGAGCCCGGAGAGGTATTTTCGGTTCCAGTCCGGCGGACGGGGCTCGATGTCGACGTGAATGAGGGCTAAAACCTTTCCCGGGTTGAGGGCGGTGTAGAGGCTTGCGTGGAGGGCCCCCATAGAGTGCCCCAGCATGAAAATACCGTCCAGGGCCATCTGATCGATCAGGGCCTGCAGGTCCAGCAGATAGTCTTCACACCGGTATGCCGGCGGTACAGCCCAACTGCTCCACCCGTGTCCACGCTGATCCACGGCAACGACCCGAAAGTGCTCCGCCAGGCGGGGAGCCAGCAGATCCCATGTGTGTGCATTATCCCCGGTGCCGTGAAGGAGAACCAGGGGCCGCCCTTTCACAGGGCCGCACTCAAGGACTCGAAGCTGAAGACCATTGATTGTAAGGAATTGTTCCCTCGGTGTTTGTTCGGGTGATGTCGCCTGTAACCCATGAAGAAGTCTTGCGATTGGGATATCCGCTTCAGAGAAATCATGGTCAGCCAGATCAGCCGGGTACACCCAGCGGATCTCCTCGTGGTCATGAAGTTGATAAATTCCGTTAAGATATGTTACTCGATAGGCCAGCAGATCGATCGCCCCGTGAGGATAGATGTGGTGACTGCGGCCGACGAATTCGCCTACGGTCACGTCAACACCGAACTCTTCCATCATCTCCCTTCGGAGGCACTCCTCCGGTGTCTCGCCTTCCTCGAGTTTCCCGCCCGGGAATTCCCATTTACCGGCCAGGCGATGTCCACGCTTCCGGCGGGCAATGAGGACCT
>DATJPI010000335.1:0-13984 GCA_035506495.1 Syntrophales bacterium | reverse complement strand
AGCAGGCCGATGATGATAAAAAACCCATAGGGCTCGAGGCGAAGAAGGAAATACTGAAACCCCGTGGATCCAAATCCCATGAGGATCTTCGAGCCGTCCAGAGGAGGGATCGGGATCAGGTTGAATGCCGCAAGCATGATGTTGATCTGCGCCATGTAATAGAGAATCGGGGCAAGAACCCCCGAAGGGGAGGGCGACAACAGATGATCCATTAGAAAGGCCAGGAAAGCCAGCGACATGTTCGCGATGATGCCCGCCGAGGAAACAAGGATCAGCCCTTTGCGCCGGTCGTGCAGGTTGTCGAAGTTTACCGGTACCGGCTTTGCCCAGCCGAACCCGAAGAGGAAAAGCATGAGCGTTCCGATCGGGTCAAGATGCCTAAGCGGATTGAGGCTGAGCCTGCCCTGCCATTTGGCCGTCTGGTCGCCCATCTTCCAGGCCACCCAGCCGTGGGCCAGCTCGTGAATGATGACGGAATACAGAAGCGGCACGGAAACGAGGACAAACGTTAGCGGATCGCTGAGTAGAAGATTGAGCAAGCCCATGATGGTATCCTATCCCTTTCTTGCCGGGTTTGTTTCATTTTGCGCAGATCCTGTCAAGCGGAGTTCGGCAGCGCGACAGTTGATGCCTACCATGTGCCAGTAAGTGAGACGACTTTCCCTCATCCAATTTCTTAGATCGAGTCAGACATTTTGACCGGAGATATTCTTTTTTTGCCGATGGATTAGGCAGCAGGGATAGGTCATGATCAATCATAAAAAACGACGACCTTGCCATAAGTCTCCCAACGAGACGTTACAAGTGAATACCCCTTCCCTTCTCATGCCTTGCCCCATCAAGCCCCGCCTAAACTTGATGGGGTAAGCATTATCTGGAGCACGACCTGCCGTCGTAAAGTCAGAGCAAATCTTCTGAGACGATCAACAAAAGAAAGGAGATCGGTCATGGCAAGTGTTGAATTGAATTCGAGAGAGGCGGGGTTGCTGAAGGAAATTCTCCTCAGATACTATTCCGACATCCGCTTTGAAATCGCGGATACCGATGATAAGGAATTCCTCAAATTTCTCAAGGCAAGGGAAGCATTCATGAGAGGGCTCATCAAGCGCCTGCAGAAGGCGGAGATGGACGGACTCTCAACGCCCTGAGCATCCGTCAGGGTCTGGTTACAAAAAAGGGGTTCGCCATCGTCTGCGAACCCCCTTTCCAATTTTCGAGTGGGTCAGGCGGGTCAGCAACCTGACGTGAGACAGGTTTTCATTTGGGCGCGGCCCATCGCGGTGCTATTTGACGTTCCGGTCGTAGAAACCCTTTTCAAAGGTGATCACCGTTGTCAATCCGCCGTTCTCGACAACCGTCACCACGACAGGCAGTCCCGTATCGTCATCCTTGCCGGCAAGGCGGGTGGCGCCTTCTTTCTCCCCGATGTAAGTGAACCCGGCTTCCTTGATCCGGTTCGCCGTTTCTTCTCCGACAGCTCCCTGGAAAATAAATGCCGTAGCGGCAAGGATCTGCTTTTCATCATAAACGCAACCCGCACCGATCATCGGAGCCATCTTGTCGGAGAGCCTGTAGATGTCCGCCTTCAACTGGTGCCCGATGTCGCCGACTTCATCGGGGGGGCCCAGGATGGACAGGACTTTGGACTTGGGCATGAGGATGCTCACACGGTCCAGCGCCTCCAGATCCACGGCCCACGAGGTGCCGGCCGCCATCCCGATGAGAACGAGCAGCAGAATCAACCATCTTCGTTTCTTCATGAACCAATCCCCTTTTCTGATAAAGGTTGTGCCGGTGTGACGGCCGGATGTCATTTGAACAGGATGTCGATCATGTCCACAAGCCCTCTCGGATCGACTCCGACTCCGACCTTGGTGCTGGACTTCTCCTGGACCCTCGTGCCATCGGGTCTGATTTCCGTTTTGGATGAAGAAGAAACTTCCTTCTTGGCCTCCAGCGGATTCGATTTGGCCGTCGCCGCGCCGACAGCGATCTTGGCGGCATCCCTCACCGTGCCGCGCGTGTCAGCCGGTGCGTTCTCCATGCCCATGACGGACGGATCGGGCTGGCTCTGCTGCGCGGCTGTCTGGGGGGTTGCTGCTGCTGTGGCGGCAGCGGTGCCTGGCAGCGGCGTCAGGGAAACTTTGACCGCCACGGGCACCAAGAGATAAGCTTCTCCGGTGGATTCCGCCCGCTGCATGTCCATGATGCCCCGGCTGACGCCCATGGAAGTATTGTTGAAGAAAAGGCCCGTGTCCACGCCCGACTGCACGGCCTTCAAAATCGTTTTGTCCTTCTGATACTGCCTTCGGATGACCACGTCCTCCTGGCGATAGTTCTGCAGTGCCAGGGTCAGAATGTGGTCCCGTGTCCTTTCCAGGGAGACGGTAGTTGGGGTCTTGCCTACGGGTTGTCCATTTGCGTAGATTGTGGCGCCCATCGGGTTGGTGGACACCGGGATGTCCTGCCTCAAAACCGGCGTGCTGCAGCCGGTCGCAAGAAGGACGAGAACCATCAAAAACGTCAGAATCACTTTGTTCATCGTTCAGCACCCTCCGGGAGATCTTGAAGCGTTTTCATCCTTGTCATGTCCCAGCCTGTTCGGACGATGTTCCCGTTCTTTCTATCATTTTTCGTGGGTTTCGTCATTACGAATTTTCCCTTTTAATCAATGCATTAAGAGCACAAGAAAGAAGAGGTGGCAACCCTGTTTCGGGTTTCCGCCCCATGGTAATAGGAATCCTTTCATTACAAGATGCTTATTGACTGATGGCGATGCTTCGCTTAGTGTAGATAAACTTCCTGCGGAAGTCAGCCAGTCGGAGGTGCAGGTTATGAAGATAGGCACAACAAGAAACTGGATGATTTTGTGTGGGTTTCCCCTTCTAAGCATTTCTGTCGTTTTTGTGAATTTTGGTTTTGCCGAGGAATGGATACGGGTAGGTGAACGATGTATTCGGAACTGTGATGACCAACAGGCGACGTCTCAAAATACAAGAGGGCAAACATCGCAGGGGCAAGTTAAAGTGCAGGAGAAGGTCACAGTACGTCGTAATCTAGACGAGCAAACAAGCGAAACGCAACGGCCAGTAAAGCCTTGAAAGAAAAGAAGGCGGTAGGTTGGATACCTACTCAAGATTCTTGCTCCTCGTTCTTTCCAGCTGCACAAAAAGTGAACAGTTCTCAAGGGTACAACAAAGAAAAAGGGGGTCAGCCAGTGATGGCTAACTCCCTTTTGATTTTCCTGGTGGGTCAGGGCGGAGTTGAACCGCCGACACTCGGATTTTCAGTCCGATGCTCTACCGACTGAGCTACCGACCCGCGTGTGTTTTGAAGAATGATTTAACTAAATAAATTGCTTTGATTTGTCAAGGCATTTTTTGGCGGGATCTCCACCTCGATGACCTGGTAGAGGTCAATCACAACAGTGCCTGCGATCTTGTCGTGCCAGGCCTGCTTGCGCCGGTCCACACCGGCCCAGATGAATCCCATGAGCATGGGCAGGGCGGAGATAATGTAACCGACCCAGCGAAGAAAGGCCGTCCCGAGACCGATCGTCTCGCCTGTGTCCTGAACCACGCGCAGTCCCATCAGCCGCTTGCCGGGCGTCTGGCCCATCGTGCCGTGGAAGTAAGTGAAGTAGGCCATGTCCAGAACAGAGGTCACGACCTGGAAGATCAAGAAGACCTTCGCGCCGAGGGCAAAAAGCAAGTCGGGCTGCTCGGCCATGTCATAGGGCGAAACGCCCAGACCGAAGGCCACCGTGCCCACGAAGAACAGCATGATTCCGAAAATGGTCAGGATGCACTTGTCGATCGAATAGGCGATGAAGCGCCGCCAGAACCCGCCGTAATGTTTATCCATCGTGAGCATTCCTTTTCAGGGCGCCGATGAGGCCATATTCATACTGAATAATCGTGAGGATGGCAAGTGCCGCCGTTTCCACACGCAGAACGAGCTGCCCAAGGCTTGCCGTCAGAAACCCCGACTCGCGGGCGATCTGCACCTCTTCTTCGGAAAGCCCCCCTTCGGGCCCCACGACGAGAAAGAACTCTTTTGCCGACCGGACCTCGCTTCCCTTCAGGATATCCCGGATGGAGAGCGATCTCTCGGCTTCCCAGAAGAGGATCTTCACCCGTCCCGAATCGGCGGCGCCAAGGGCCTCCCGGAAGGAAAGGGCTTCGGTGATCTCGGGGACATCGCCCCGTCCGCACTGCTCGGCCGCCTCGGCGGCGATCCGCCGCCAGCGCTCGAGCCTTTTGGCGGCTCGCTCCTCAGTGCGCCGCGGGACGGTTCGGGAGGAACGAAACGGGATGATCCGGGCCACACCAAGCTCCGTGGCCTTCTGGATGATAAATTCCATCTTGTCGCCCTTGGGAAGGCTCTGAGCCAGTGTGATGCGAACGGGGATCTCGAGCGGGATGCGCTGCCTGGCGACGATCCGGGCGCTCCCGCTCCTGTCCTCGAATCGCTCGATCACGCCTTGGTATTCCCAGCCCGTCCCGTCAAAAAAAAGGACCTCGTCGCCGTGTCCCAACCGCAGCACATTGCGCAGATAGCGGACCGTTTCTTCCGCCAGTTTGATCTCGCTTATCCCTTCGGGGAGAGGGGAGACGTAGATCCGGGGGGTCATCCCTTACGCCTTAGCCGGTTTCTTGTAAACGTAGCAGGCCCACTCCTTGTCGGCGATGACCCTGTGGCTGATCAGATCATCCCGGGTGAAGGCCTTTTCCACGTCCGTCCGGTTCTTCTCAATGATCCCGGAGATGACGAGATAGCCGCCCTTTTCCATCATCTTGACGAGGTGCGACTTGATCTTGATGAGCGTTTCCGCCGTGAGGTTGGCCACGATGAGTTCGAAGGTTCCCTTGATTTTGGCGACGTCGCTGTTGACGATGACAACGCGGTCGCCCACGTGGTTCACGGCAACGTTTTTGTGCGCGATCTCTACGGCCTGGGAGTCGATATCGACACACATGACGTTTGAGGCGCCGAGCTTGGCCGCCGAGATGCCCAGGATTCCCGTCCCCGTTCCCACATCGAGCACTCGCCACTTCTGAAAGGTTCTGTCCTTCAGGAGGATCTCCTCCATCGCCTCCAGGCACATGCTGGTCGATGGGTGCTGCCCCGTGCCGAAGGCCATGCCGGGATCAATCTCAATGACCGTCTCGCGGCCCGTGGCGGAATAGCGTTCCCAGGAGGGCTTCACGATGATGTTCTTGGTGATGCGAAGAGGCTTGAAGAAGCGTTTCCAGACCTCGCCCCACTGCGGGTCGACGATGATTTCCGTGCGGAAGGTCGGTTTATCCAATTTTGGGAAAAGCTCGACCAGGTTGTTGATGTAGGATTGGAGATTGGCGATACGCTTCTCGTCATCGTCGTCCGAAGGGAAGTAGGCGTTCAGGACCCGCTCATCCTGCGGTTCCGGCTCCGGAACGTCGGAATACCCCGGCTGCAGGAACTCCTCGAAGACCCCCTGAGCGCCCATTTCCGTGAGGTAGTTCGTAAGAGCCTCGGCCATCTCGGGATGGGTGGAAAGCTTGAAGGCGACCCACTTGTCTTTTGCGGTTGAGGATTTGTCCATGCTGCCGGGCATGTTGCCTCCTTCCGGTTGTGCCTGCGCGGATCGTATAAAAAGAAACCATCCCCGGATTGCAAGGGCCGGGGAAACGCTGAAGAGTCCACGGAAGATTCCCGAGACCGTTGTATAGCCTGTTTTTCGAGAGATTTCAAGTAACTTGAATTTTGGAATCCGTCGTGATAGCCTCATAAATCTATCGCATTTCAGGGAAAACTGCGGATTTCATGAGATATTATCCGATCGGCCTTGACATCTCCGGCAAACGGTGCCTCGTCATCGGCGGCGGCGAAGTCGGGGAGAGAAAAGTGGAAAGGCTCCTCGAGTTCGGAGCCCATGTAACCGTCGTGGGCCGGGAACTGACGCCCGCACTCGCCAGCCTTCGGAAGAAGGGAGTCATCGAGCATATTCCGGGTGAATACGAACAAAAGTACCTCAAGGATGCTTTCCTGATCATCGGGGCAACCGATGACCGCGGGGTCAACGACAGGATCTTCCGTGATGCCCGAAAAAAAAGGGTTCTAGCTAACATCGTGGACGACCCGGAGCGATGCGATTTCGTTCTGCCAGCGCTTTGCCGGCAGGGGGAACTGGTCATCACCGTTGCTACGGGGGGAAAAAGCCCGGCCCTGGCAAAGAAAGTCCGTCAGGATCTGGAGCAGCGTTACGGGCCCGAATACGAGGCGCTCCTGAAGATCATGGGCCAGATCCGCAGCCGGATCATCGACCGGGGGGAGGGCTCCGACGAGAACCGCAAAATTTTCGAGGCCATTGTCGCCTCCGACGTCCTGGATCAAATCCGCAAGGCAAACTGGAAAAAAGTCGAGGCGATTGTGAAGAGGGAGGCAGGCATTGCAATTGACCTCCGGTCAATTGCAGATTCGGACGTCGGGCTTCAGGCTCCAGGAAGAAAAGAGAAAACCGGCGCCGCAAGCCTCAAGCCGCCCCTTCGAAAGGCTCAGGCTGGCAAAGCCACAAGGCGCATAAAAAAGGGACCGGGGACGAGGGAGTAGGGACTCGTGATGGATACATTGTTCTTCAAGGCTGCGCTGGCAGCCTACCTGGCGGCGACGGCGGGCTATCTGGCGTCGCTCGTTGTCCGACGCGTCGTTCTGGCAAAGCTCGCCACGTGGGTCTTCGGTTTTGCAGTTGTTCTCCATACGATTCATTTCATCTTTGTCTTTCTCGAGCGGGGCGCCAATGTCGCCGTGAACGTCTTCGAGGCCATCTCCTTTTTTGCCTGGATCGTCTCGGTCGCATACCTGGCCCTGCAGTTACGGACCAAGACGAGGGTCCTGGGGGCCATCGTTTCGCCTTTTGCGGTGCTCCTCATGATGCTCTCGTCTCTAGGCCTGGAAGGCACCCTGGTCATCCCCGACGCGCTACAGGGCAGGCTTGTGCCGATCCACGTGGCGCTTTCCATCATCGGAGAGGGTCTCTTTGCGCTCGCATCGCTTGCGGGGGTCATGTACTGCATCCAGGACCACCAGATCCGTCAACACAAAACGAAGGCGCTTGCCCGATACCTGCCGCCGCTGGGGGATCTCGACAACATCAATCATGCGGGTCTGTTGTGGGGGTTTCCGATCCTCACACTGGGGCTCATCGTAGGATCGCTCTGGGCCAGGACGGCCTGGGACGGCAGCAATTGGCCGACAGACCCCAAAACCGTCTGGTCCTTCGCCGTCTGGTGCTTTTATGCATTCCTGCTTCACCAGCGGCTCGCCATCGGGTGGAAAGGCAAAAAGATCGCCGTGCTTTCTATCGTAGCGCTCGTGCTGATGATTTCTGCCTTCATCGGCGTGAGTTTTCTGAGCTCGGTGCATAGATTTACTTAAGGAAGCGAAATCTCCCCCTCACCCCGACCCTCTCCCTCGGAGGGGAGAGGGCGTCTGAAGGGAAGTGATTTTTTATGAATGTCATTCTCGTCGGCATGAACCACAAGACGGCGCCATTGGAGATCCGAGAACGGCTCTCGATTGCCTGCGGCGAAAATGTGCGTCCCCTGGAGGAAATCCTGAGGGCACCGGCCGTCAAGGAAGTCCTCTACCTGTCGACATGCAACCGCGTGGAGGTCCTGGCTCGAGCCGAGGACATGGAGGAGGCCATTGCCCGGGTGAAGAGCTTCATCCTGCGGCATGGCAATCTCGACACGGCCGAGTTGGAGAGGTGCCTCTACGTTTACTGCGGAAGAGATGCCGTGCGGCATCTGTTCCGCGTGGCCTCGAGCCTCGACTCCATGATTATGGGCGAGCCTCAGATCCTCGGGCAGATGAAGGAGGCCTATCGGGACTGCCTGGAACAGAAATCCTCGGGGATCATCCTCAACAAGCTTCTCCACCACGCCTTCCGCGCGGCCAAGCGCGTGCGCACCGAAACGGCCATCGCCAACAACGCCGTGTCGGTGAGTTTTGCCGCCGTGGAGCTGGCCAAGAAGGTCCTGGGAAGCCTGCAGGGGAGGACCGTCCTGCTGGTGGGCGCCGGCGAAATGTCGGAGCTTGCCGCCAGGCACCTGCTGAGCAACGGCGTGGGTAGAATCATCGTCGTCAACCGCACCTACTCCCGCGCCGTACAGGTCGCCGAAGAGTTCCAGGGAATTCCTGCGGGATTCGATCTGCTGGAAGAGAAGCTCCAGGAAGCCGACATCGTCATCAGCTCCACGGGATCGGCGGGACACATCATCACGCCGGCCATGATCCAAGCGGCCTTGAGGCGGCGGAAAAACCGCCTGCTCTTTCTCATCGACATCGCCGTGCCGCGTGACGTGGACCCCGAAGTCGGCCGGATCGACAACGTCTACCTTTTCAACATCGACGATCTGCAGGGGGTCGTGGACGAAAATCTGCGCAACCGCCTACAGGAGGCCGAAAAGGCCGAAGGCATCATCGCCGAGGAGGTCCTGAAATTCACCGAGTGGTACAATACCCTCGAGGTGGTTCCCACCATCGTATCGCTCCGGGAAAAGGTGGAGTCCATCATGAGGGCCGAGATGGAGAAGTCGGGCTCATGGCTGAAAGGCCTCGGCGAGGAGGATCGGAAGAACATCGAGATCCTCACGACACAGATCATCAACAAGATCCTCCACGATCCCGTCACGGGACTCAAGGAGGAGAGCCAGTCCAACGGGGCCATGCCCTACGTGGCGGCGATCCGAAAGCTTTTCCGGCTCAACCCGGAAGAGTCTCAGCAGGATGAAATCGGAGAGACCAGCAGGGTCAAAAACGAATCCGCAGCAGAGGAGCAAGAGCCATAAACAGGGTACTGAAAGTCGGGACGCGGGGAAGTCCGCTCGCCCTCAAGCAGGCGGGGATCGTCATGGAAGAGCTCCGCAAGCGCTGTGAAGGGCTCACCCTGGACGTCCACATCATCAGGACGACGGGCGACAGGATGCAGGACGTCTCGCTTGCCCAGATCGGCGGCAAGGGTGTCTTCGTGAAAGAACTCGAGGAGGCGCTGCTGGAGCGCCGCATCGACATGGCCATCCACAGCATGAAGGACGTGCCGGCCGTGCTTCCCGAAGGCCTCGAGATCGCCGCCGTGCTCGAACGGGAAGACGCGCGGGATGTCCTCATCTCAAAGGGAAACTTCAAGCTGGAGCGGATTCCCGCCAGAGCCAGGATCGGGACGGGGTCGCTTCGGCGCGGCTGCCAACTGAAAAATATCTACATGGATGTGGAGATCGTGCCCATCCGCGGCAACCTCGATACACGGATCAAGAAGATCGAGCGGGAAAATCTCGACGGGATTATCGTGGCGGCTGCGGGACTCAAGCGAATGGGCTGGCTGGACCGGGCCTCCCAGTTCATCCCGCCGGAGATCATGACGCCGGCCATCGGGCAGGGGGCCCTGGGGGTCGAAGTGCGTCAGGACGATCACGTCAGGCAAATCGTCTCCGTCCTCAACCACGAGCAGAGCTTCATCGAAGTGAGCGCGGAGAGGGCCTTTCTGGCCGTCTTCGGTGCAGGATGCCAGGTCCCCGTAGCGGCCTATGGCAAGATCGAGAAGGACTCGATCACTCTAACGGGTCTTGTGGCAAGCCTCGACGGCCGCATGCTGATCAAGGACCGCGTCCGGGGACCCGTTGCCGAGGCCGAAAAGATGGGCCGCATCCTGGCGGAAAGAATCCTGGCCAGTGGCGGCAGGCAGATCATCGACGAGGTCTACAGGCGGCTTTCGTGACACGCAAGCCGCGGGTATCGGGCTTCGGGCATCGGGATTAAGATGAAGGGTATTTCATTCAATCCTGAATCCAGAATCCTGAAACCGGAATCCGGAAGCCCTGGAATAATAATATCGCAAGCGACAACAAATCGCTCAGAGGTTCACTTGGTAAAAAAAGGCAAAGTATTTATTGTGGGTGCCGGACCCGGCGACCCGGGGCTCATCACCCTGAAGGGGCTTCGCAGCCTGGCAGGGGCCGATGTGGTGGTTTATGACTACCTGGCAAGCGAAGACATCCTGCGGTTTGCGGGGAAGGATGCACGCCTGATCTACGTCGGCAAAAAAGGCGGCGACCACACGCTTCCGCAGGGCGAAATCAACACGATCCTCGTTGATGAGGCCCGCAAGGGGAACAAGGTGGCACGCCTCAAAGGCGGCGATCCATTTATCTTCGGCCGTGGAGGCGAAGAGGCAGAGGTTCTCCAGGAGGCGGGGATTCCCTTCGAGGTCATCCCGGGGGTCACATCCGCTATTTCCGTGCCTGCTTTTGCTGGCATTCCTCTCACCCATCGCGGCTACACCTCGACGGTCGCCTTTGTCACAGGGCACGAGGATCCCACGAAGGAAAAGAGCGACGTTGACTGGTCGAAGCTCTCGGGGATCGGCACTCTCGTCTTTCTCATGGGGGTGAAAAACCTTGCCAACATCACACGCAATCTCATCGCCGGGGGCAAGAGTCCTGAGACCCCTGCGGCGCTCATCCGCTGGGGGACAACCCCCGAGCAGGAGACGCTCACAGGCACCCTGGCCGACATCGCTTCAAAAGCGAAAAAACAGGGATTCAAACCGCCGTCGATTCTCGTCGTGGGGGAGGTCGTCTTGCTGAGAGACAAGCTCGACTGGTTCGAGAAAAAGCCCCTCTTCGGTAAGGGGATCGTCGTCACGAGACCCGAAAAGCAGGCAGGCGAGTTTGCCAATCTGTTGGCCGCCGAAGCCGCCCGGGTCATTCTCTTTCCCACAATCCGTATCGTGCCGCCCGCAACGTGGGAGCATCTCGACAGGGCCCTCGGAAACCTGGGATCGTTTCACTGGATCGTCTTCACGAGCGCAAACGGCGTGAGGCACTTCTTCCGGCGTCTTCGCGAGACGGGCAGGGATGTCCGGGATCTCAAAGGGATCCGGATCTGCACCATCGGGCCTGCCACAGCGGCGGCCGTCGAGGGCATGGGAATCCGCGTGGACATCGTCCCCGACGAGTACATCTCGGAGGGCGTCGTCAAGGCCCTCCAGGGTGTCGACCTCCAGGGAAAGCGAATCCTGCTTCCCCGTGCCGAGGAGGCAAGAGATGTCATCCCCGAGGGCCTTGCGAAGCGGGGCGCTTCCGTCGAAGTCGTCGCTGTGTACCGTACGGTGCGCTCGGAGAGCAGAAAAGAGACCCTGCAAGCCCATCTCGATGCCGGTGAAGTAGACGTCATAACCTTTACAAGCCCCTCGACAGTGAATAATTTTAAAGAGATTATGGGAGCTGAGACCCTGCCCGGCAATGTCCTCATCGCGTGTATCGGCCCCGTCACCGCCGCCGCGGCGAAGAAACTGGGACTCACCGTTAATATCTTCCAGGAAGAGTTCACGATTCCGGGAATGGTCCAGGCCCTGGTCGATTATTTCGCGACGCGAAAATAAGAGGCTGTTGAAAAATATCCATCTGCGGCGTTGCCCTCGTCCCTCGTCGCTCAACGTACGCCTCGCTCCTCGGGAAATCGGGCGCCGTGCATCTGGACATTTTTGAACAGCCCTAATAGAACATTTTCGGGATGAATAGATTTCTATGATCGGGATTTCGAAACTATATTGCGGGGCCGTAGAAGCGGCCGACGTTCTGCGCTACGGGCGCCATTCGTCGCAACTTCCATCGCACCTTCTGCAGTTTTCCAAGGACAAGCGGCCCGTTGTCGTCTGGAACGTCACGCGCCGCTGCAACCTCAAGTGTATCCATTGCTATTCCAACTCGCAGAACATCCTCTACAGCGATGAGCTCACAACGCAGCTGGGCAAGCGGCTCATCGACAATCTGGCGGCCTTCGGCTCGCCTGTGCTTCTGCTTTCGGGCGGCGAGCCCCTCATGCGTAAGGACCTTCCGGAACTTGCGCAGTACGCCGTCGATCGGGGGCTGCGCGTCGTCATCTCCACCAATGGAACCCTCATCACGAAAAAACTGGCCAGAACCTTCGGCAAAATCGGACTGTCCTACATCGGAGTGAGCCTCGACGGCCTTCGGGAAGTCCATGACCGCTTCCGCGGAGCGAAGGGGTCCTTTGACAAAGCGCTCCGGGGCATCCGGAATGCCCGCGATGCGGGCATCAAGGTCGGGATCCGTTTCACCGTGAGTCGCAACAACTGGCGGGAGATCCCCGGTGTCTTCGATCTCATCGAAAAGGAGAACATTCCCCGGGTGTGTTTCTACCACCTGGTCTATTCGGGCCGGGGTTCGGCCCTCATCGAGGAGGATCTCACCCGCGAGGAGACGAGGCAGCTGGTCGATCTCATCATGGACCGCACGAAGGATCTCTTCGACCGCGGGCTGGAGAAGGAAGTGCTCACGGTGGATAACCACGCCGACGGGCCTTACGTGTACCTGAGGCTCCTGCGGGAAGACCCCAAGCGGGCGGCGGAGGTGCTGGAACTTCTCAAGATGAACGAGGGGAATAGCTCGGGCCACGGCATCGGTTGTGTGAGCTGGGACGGCGAGGTTCACGCCGACCAGTTCTGGAGGATCCACTCCTTCGGAAACGTGAAGGAAAGACCGTTCAGTGAAATCTGGCTCGACGGAACCATCGACCTTCTTGCGAAGATGAAGGACAAAAAGCCGCACGTGAAAGGACGCTGTGCAGCGTGCCGCTGGCTCGACGTCTGCGGTGGAAATTTCCGTGCACGGGCCGAGGCTGTCACGGGCGACCCCTGGGCCGCCGACCCGGCATGTTATTTGACGGAAGAAGAAATCAAAAAGTGACTGAGTGCGTGAGTGCGGAAGTGCTTGAGTGTGTGAGTGGGGATATAAAGGGAAAGTCGTTGCGAGCCGAGCCTCGCGAGGCGTGGCAATTTTCAGCTTATTGAAAAGCGACGAGATTGCTTCGTCACTTCGTTCTTCGCAATGACAAGATAGTCCCGCTCTCCTGACGAGATAGACCAAATAGACCAGATGACCAGACGGACCATTCGGAGGCGACCATGTTTTTCCCGGCATACCGACCCAGGCGTTTGAGAAAGAATGAAAATCTGAGAAGGCTCATCCGAGAGACCAAGCTCTCCATCGATGACCTCGTCCACCCCCTGTTCGTCGTTCCGGGCAAGGGCGTCAAGAAGCCGATCCACTCGATGCCCGGCAATTTCCAGATGTCCATCGACCACCTGGTCAAGGAGGTGAAGCAGTCGAAGGATCTCGGCATCCCGGCCGTCCTGCTTTTCGGAATCCCGGATGAAAAGGATGAGCAGGCCTCGGGCGCCGTCAGGAAAGACGGGATCATCCAGCGGGCTACAAAGGAGATCAAGGACAAGGTCCCCGGCATCCTTGTAATCACCGACCTGTGCTTCTGCGAGTATACAAGCCACGGCCACTGCGGATGCCTCAAGGACGGCGATGTGGACAACGATGCCACGCTGGAGATGCTGGCCGAGACGGCCGTGTCGCAGGCGAAAGCCGGCGCCGACATCGTGGCCCCCTCGGCAATGATGGACGGGCAGGTCGAGGCCATCCGCGACGGGCTCGATGAGACGGGCTTTGAAGACACCCCGATCATGGCCTACTCGGCCAAGTACGCCTCCTGCTTCTACGGGCCCTTCCGCGAGGCCGCCGAGAGCGCCCCGCAGTTCGGCAACCGCAAGAGCTACCAGATGGATCCCGCCAACAGCGACGAGGCCATGCGCGAGATCGGCCTCGACATCGAGGAGGGCGCCGACATCATCATGGTCAAACCGGCACTTGCCTATCTCGACGTCATCCGGCGTGCCCGGGAGGAATTCGACCACCCCATTGCGGCCTACAACGTGAGCGGCGAATTTGCCATGATCAAGGCGGCCTCTGAGATGGGCTGGCTAGACGGCGAGCGGGCTATGATGGAGTCGCTCACGGCTATCAAGAGGGCCGGTGCGGACATCATCCTCACCTACTTTGCCCCCGATGTGGCGAAGCTGCTGCAAAAGTGAGCAAGGTAACAGGTAACAGGTAACAGGTAACAGGTAACAGGT
>DATJPI010000334.1:0-7461 GCA_035506495.1 Syntrophales bacterium | reverse complement strand
TCGGCCGATCAGAGGCGGCCGGACGATGTCAATATCGTGAAGAAGCGCACCCTGAGTGATATCCCCTGGCTCAATGAGATGCTGCTGAACTTCCAGAAGCCGACAGTGAGCCGCCTGGAGAAGCTCCTTGCACAGGCCGATGTCAGACAGTCCCTGGGGTTTTTTCTTCTGCTTTCGGCGACCTGCGCCGTCGGCGTGGGCGTTCTGCTCTACCTCCTGAGCCGGAACATCCCGGCCGCGATCCTATTTGCCGTCCTGGCGGCCCCGATGCCCTGGCTCTGGATTCTGAGGAAAAAAAAGCAGCGGATGGACCAGTTCGAGAAGCAGCTGCCTGACGCCCTGGACATGATTGCCCGGTCCCTCAAGGCCGGACATGCCTTTAACGGGGGCCTCCAGATGGTCGTCATGGAGTATCCGGACCCCGTCCGTGTCGAGTTTCGCAAAACCCTCGACGAGATCAACTTCGGCGTGGGCTACGAGGATGCCCTGCGGAACATGGCCGAGCGGGTGGACTGCACCGACTTGAAGTTTTTTGCCCTGTCGGTAATCATCCAGCGTCAAAGCGGCGGCAACTTGGCCGAAATCCTCGAGAAAATCAGCAGCCTGATCCGGGAGCGCTTCAAACTTCACGGTAAGGTCAAGGCCCTGACAGGCGAGGCACGGACATCGGCCATCGTGCTGTCCATTCTTCCGTTCCTGATGGGCACAGCCATTTTCGTCCTCAACCCGAACTACCTCGAGGTCCTGTTCCGGGAGCCCGTAGGCCGCGTGATGGTTGTGGTGGCCGGCGCACTGATGGTCGTCGGTATATTTGCCATGAAGCGAATGGTGTCCATCAAAGTCTAAAAGGGGAGCTCGACATGGGAATCCTGATCTCGGCCATGATCTTTACATCCATCCTGCTGCTCCTGATGGCGGCGTACTATCTTGTCAAATTCCGCCGGGAGCACCAGGAGATCGTCGAAAAGGTTAGGACGGGGGGCATCCCCGTGCGGTCGGAGACGATCGTGGCGCCCAGCGCAGGCACCGGAGGTTCCGTCAAGAATATGATTCTTCAGGTCCCAGCGCGGGCCGGTCTCTGGTTCAAGCGCGCGCAAAACGGTGCGGAAACAGCAGGGCATTTCCGAAAGCTTTTCCTCACGGCGGGCATCCGGCACCCGGGCGCGCCGGCCGTGTTCTGGGGGGCGAAGATCCTGTGTGGGGGAGCGTTCCCCATTGTGGCTTTTTTCGCATATCTGGCGGCGGATCAAAAACTCATCGACATCAACATCCTGATCCTCCTGGCAGTGGCGACGCTCGCAGGTTTCTACTTTCCGGATCTGTGCCTGAAGCTCTGGATCGGCTGGCGCAAAGATCAGATCATCAGGGGGTTTCCCGACGCTCTCGACCTGCTCGTGGTCTGCGTTGAGGCGGGTATGGGGATTGATGCGGCCATCAACCGCGTGGCCGAGGAGATTCGACTGAGCAGCCGTATCATCAGTGACGAACTGCGGCTCCTGAACCTGGAGCTCAGAGCAGGCAAAGGCCGTGCCGATGCATTGCGAAACCTGGGAATCCGCACGGATGTGGAGGAGGTGCGGAGTTTCACGACCCTGCTCATTCAAACCGACCGATTCGGCACCAGTGTTGCACAGGCCTTAAGGGTTCATTCCGATTCCATGAGGACACGGAGGTATCAGAGAGCGGAGGAACTTGCAGCCAAGCTTCCCGTGAAGCTGATGTTTCCGCTGATCCTGTTCATCTTCCCGGCCATCTTCGTGGTCATCGTCGGGCCGGCGGCCATCCAGATCTACCATGCGATCATCGCCCGCTAGGAGGGGGGACGTTATGAAAAAAGCGATACGAATCCTGCTGGTTGCGGCCCTCGCCGTCGTGTTCGTCTCCGTCAACAGCTGCAGCCTCATCAATTACTTCTCGGGTCACGTCAAGTCCTGGGAATCGAAGGCACCCGGTCGGGAAACCCTGGGAAGCAGCCTCAACCGTTTCGCCGGGTCGGTCCGTGCTGCCCGGGGCAACCCGGATGCGCACTATCTGCTCGGGGATTTCTACCAGGGTCGGGGCCGGCACCGTGAGGCGATCGAGGAGTTCAACAAGGCCATCCGGATCGATCCTTGTTACGTAAAGGCGTACAACGGGATCGCTATCTCGATGGACCAGATGGGTGAGCACGAAAGGGCCTTGGAATACTTCCACGCTGCTCTTGAGATCCAGCCGGACCTGGATTATATTCACAACAACTTGGGTTACTCCCTGATGCAGCAGGAACGCTACGAAGAAGCGGCAAAGCATTTCGAAAGGGCAAATGAGATCTCCGGGGGCAAGATCAGCCGGATTCGAAACAACCTGGACCTTGCCAACAGCGCCCTTGGAAAGACAGATCCCGCCTCGGTGCCTGCAGACCCGAAACATCAGGCCCTCATCGAATACACAACGGGCAATCTGCGGCTGAAAAACGGCAACTTCGAAGAGGCCCAGGGACATTATCGAAAATCCCTCACCCTGAACCCCGAGATGCGCGGGGCACGCAAGGGGGAAGAGGTTGCAGTCCTGCTGGCCGAGGTCAAGCGCTCTTTGAATAATGAGGAAGCATCTCTCGTGGTCAACGAAAAGAATATGCCTGCGGTTCTCGGGCGGGACGGCATCGAGATCTCCAACGGCAACGGGGTTCCCCGTATGGCGAAGGACGTGGGGGGCTTCCTGAAACGACAGGGCTTCAATGTCGTACGGCTGACAAATGCCGAGAACTTCAGCTACACAAAGGCCAGTGTCTACTACAGGGGCGATGCGGAGTTCACGGCTCTGAGGATCAAGGGGGCCATCCCCGGTATCACGCAGATGAAGAAGGTGAGCGGCTTCGATCGGGACAATGTTCAGGTGAAGATCATCGTTGGGAAGGATCTGGCATCCGAGCGAAAGATCTTCCAGCAGGGAGAAAAATAATGCAGGTAACTCGGACGAAGCCGGTGCTCGGGATGATGGCGGTGTTGATCTCCGCGGCCCTTGTGACCGGGTGTGCGTCCTGGTGGTCGCAGGACAAGGACAGCATCGCCCGCAATGAGCATATGCGGATGCTGGAAATGCAGAAAAGCGCGGAAGCTGCAAGAGCCTCCATGAACACCCCGAAAGAACTGCCGGAGCCAGACGCCCGGGGCTTGGAACAACTGGGCGACAATTACGTGAGGCAGGGCAATGTGGCGATGGCCTTCGTCCAGTATGAGAAAGCGCTGGACAAGGACCCGAAACTCGAGAGTGCAAAGGTCAAGAAAGGATATCTCTTTCTCAGCCGGGGCATGGACGATGATGCCTTGAAGGTGTTTGAAGATGTCCTTAGCCGAGATCCCCAAAACGCCCTTGCTCTGGAGGGCAGGGGGCGTGTACGGATGTCGAAAAACAATCCCGATGCGGCGATCGCTGACTTCGACAAGGCCCTTGCCGTTGATCCCCAGCTGTGGCAGGTGTATGCCCTTCGCGGGCTTATTTTCGACCGCCGGAAAGAGTATGACCGGGCCATCGGGGATTATGAAAAGGCGATTGCCATCAAATCCGACTCCAGTCTGCTCTATAATAACCTGGGCATGGCCTACTTCCTGAAAGGGGACAACAAGAAGGCCGCCGACGCCTATGCCCAGGCCATCAAGCTCGATTTCAACAACCGCCGTGCCTATAACAACCTGGGCCTGGTTCTCTTTAAGATGGGGTTTTATAACGAAGCCCTGCTTTCCTTCAAGCAGGGGGGAGACGCTGCGGCAGCCTACAACAACATGGGATGTCTCTACCTTGCCGAAAAGAAGTACGACAAGGCCATTGAGGCGTTCGAGCAGGCCATTACCCTGAAGCCCCAATACTATGCG
Source organism: Syntrophales bacterium (assembly GCA_035506495.1). GTDB lineage: Bacteria > Desulfobacterota > Syntrophia > Syntrophales > UBA2192 > UBA2192. Next base: position 3,610 of record DATJPI010000334.1, on the reverse strand, counting down.
AAGGCTCAGGAAAACATGGTGAAGGCAAGGGCCGGCTTGGCCTCCCTGCAGGCCGCCCCAACGCAATAATCGGGAACAATCCATTGACATTCCGCAGTGCCTTCGCTATCTTAGGCATTGCGGAAGTGCGCAGGTCACTGGTGGGCCTCCTGGACTTCAAATCCAGTGTGGGGGGCTGATACCCTCCCAGGTGGGTTCGATTCCCATGCACTTCCGCCAGAAAGCGTAAAGGGTTAGCCGATGACGGCTAACCCTTTTTTGTGGGGATAACGTATTGCCAGGGCTCAGGAGACCACCCTCCGGATGGGCTGAATTCCTTCGAGGATTGGAACTTTTTCTTGATCAGGGGCAAATAATAATCCATGAGATATTGGAAATGCTCGCGGTTAATGGAAGGCGGACATACGGCATCGCGGGTGATGTCTTTCCCGTGAGAGAGCGCCAGCCTCGAACAGCCGCCCCTGCAGATCAACGCGAATGAACAGTCCGCGCAGGCTTCCAGCGACAGGACCGATCGATTCTTTCGTCCGCGAGGCTGACCTCGTGATCGGTCGCCAGGCGCTTACGGGAAACGCAAAGGCGACACCGCCTTGCCCTTCAACGACGATCTGCTTGTGGATCAGGGACTGCAGGGTCTCCTGCGCTTTATCACGGTTCATCTGTGATTCGACAAAAGGGATCACATCGCCGACGGTAACGGGTCCGCCCGCCGACAGGATGCACGTCTGGAGCGCGAGGCGAAAAATGCGCTCATCGTCGTTCAATCGGGATACAATGCTCTGGAGGTGGAGATTTTGCAGGGAGAGTTCGTTTGCCTGGGTTGCCATACCTGTCACTCTTTGATGGGCCCTGTAAAGACAGCTTCCGTTACGTCAAAGAATGACCAACATCAGCGCATAATTATGATGCGATCATTATTTTTAGTAGAGAATTGCTACCACGATTTGTGCAAGAAATCCAGCAAAATGTGAGAATTTGGATTCATAAGTTTCATTTTTAGAGAAGCCTGTGGATAAAGTTGAAAAATCTCGAGAGCTCGATCGGACCACCATCTGCCAACCTGGGTCTACAACGATAATGGAGAAATAAAAACGTCTTGATGTTTTTCGGGACATGACTTAGGTAACAAGGGAAGGAAATGAAACGGTTTTTCCAACCGGGGGTGATTCTGGAAAGGAGGCGGAGATGACATCAAGGACGCATACAAAAAAAGGCGTTTGGATCGCGGCCTCTCTGATTGTGCTGTTCGGTATCGCATCGGCCGGCAGGGCTTTCTCCCAAGTGACCAGTGAACTCAAGAAAATCAGCGAAGAGAGGGAGAAATCCACCGGCTATGCCAAGATCGCCAAGGTGACGTTCAAGAAGCAGCAGAAGAAGCTCACCCAGGCAATGCTCTACTACAACGACGCCAAGTCGATCGGGAACCCCATGATCCAGCACCTCCAGACCTCGCTCACCAGCCGCAGCATGAAGGAGGCCCAGGTCCGGGAAATGCTATCCGATGACGTGAAGCGGCTCGTTGCAGTCAACGAGAAGTTCCGCTCCTTCATCGAGTCCGGCGAGACGTCGAATCGGGCCCTGCCGGGACTGGCCGCTGTGGCCGGGATGGCCGGTCCGATCACGGACGCCTGTGTGAATCTCTGGAAGGAATACAAGGACGCCGACAAGAAGAAGGTCGACGAAATGGTCCAGGTCCTTGAAGGCTACAAGTGGGACGACTGGGACAAGCTATAATCGTCATCGTCTCACCTCATCCCATTATCCGCCGACGTTTTCAATGCAGGCCCTTTCAGGCCGGGAGCGCCAGGCCATGCATCCAGCATTCCGATTTTTCTTCCTGTCAATTCTTCTCGCTACGGCCCTGCTTGTGGCATTTACTCTCGAACCCCGTGCACAGACTGACGAACTGATACCCAGGACCGGATCAAACCTGAAGGCCGACGAACCCCTCCTTACCATCGAGGCCGGGCTCCACTCGGCTTCCCTGCGCAGCCTGGCGACGGACGATGCGAACAGGATCCTGGTGACGGGCTCCATTGACAAGACCGTCCGCGTCTGGGATCTGCCGACGGGAAGACTACTGGGCATCTTGCGACCTCCCATCGGCAAAGGGAACGTCGGAATGATTCTCGCCGTCGCTGTCACACCGGACGGAAACACCATTGTCTGTGGTGGTCGGACGTGGGAGTCGGAGAAGTCGAAGCAAATCTATTTTTTTGACCGCGAAAGCCGCCGACTGCTCAAACGAATATCAGGATTCCCGGAAAGCATAACCTTTCTGCGGTTCTCGCGGGACGGCAGCAAGCTGGCCATCGGCCTCGCGGGCAGTGGCGGGTTGCGTGTCTATTCGATTGACCGCAAGGACGACCGGATTGATGCGGCACCTGCCGGCGACGATCCTGACTACGGTGAGTCGATCCGCGGCATGGACTTCGACTCGGCAGGCCGGCTGGCGGTTTCATCCACCGACGGGGTACTGAGACTCTACAGCAGTGAATTCAGACGGATCGCGAAGCAGGCCGTAGCAAAGCAGGAGGGCCCCTCCGGTGTCCGCTTTTCACCGGATGATTCCCGGATCGCTCTGGGGTATTTTGACGCCGCCCGAGTTGACATTTTCTCGGCAGAAACTCTCCGGCTGCTCGAGTCCCCCCTTGCGGGCACAACCCGAAGCCGCATGCCCCGGTTAATGGCCGTGGATTGGTCTACCGACGGGCGGTATCTTTATGCTGCGGGCAATTTTGGGCAAAAGGGAAACAATGTTATTGTCCGCTGGCCTTCTGACAATTTTCACGCTCCCGACTATGTGCCCGTGAAGTGGACAATCATCCGCAATCTCCTGGCCCTGAGGGACGGCAGCCTCCTCTATGGCGGGGTCAGCGGCGATATGGCCCTCATCGAAGCATCGGGGAGGGAAATCTATGCGAAGAGTCCCAACCTCGACTATCTCACCGGCAAGACCTTTTCCATTACACCCGATGCCATGACGGTGAAGTTCGATTTCCTGCAGGCAGGGGGTGCTCCGGCGACGTTTTCCATCGAGTCAAGACAGCTCGAGCTCAACCCGATGCCGAATCTGACGCTGGTGGACCCCATCCTGAAGGCCAGGGGGATCGAGCTGACGGACTGGCTGCTGAAGAGCAATCCGAAACTCAACGGCAAGACGCTTCCCCTAAGATCGCACGATCAGGGCACGGCCTATGCCATCGCTCCCGATCACCGGAGTTTCGTTTATGGCACCTGGTTCTACCTTTACCGCTTCGATGTAGGTGGCAAAGAGATGTGGTATCGACCCATCCCCGGCGCTGTGAGGGCCGTAAACATCTCCGGCGACGGCCGGCTCGTCGTGGTGGGCATAAGCGACGGCACCATTCGCTGGTACCGGATGAAAGACGGAAGGGAACTCCTGGCTTTTTATCCCCAGAGCGACCGAAAGCGATGGGTCCTCTGGACGCCTTCGGGCTACTACGACGCCAGCGAGGGAGGCGATGATCTCATCGGCTGGCACGTCAACAACGGGCTTGACAGGGAGGCCAGCTTTTATCCCGTCTCGCGTTTCTTCGAGCGGTTCTACCGTCCCGAGGTCATGGCGCGGGTGATCAAGGATGTCGAG
>DATJPI010000333.1:0-6204 GCA_035506495.1 Syntrophales bacterium | reverse complement strand
GATGCTTCCGCACAAGGCGGCAAAAAAAGCCTATGAAGAGGCAAAGAGCCGTCACATCCCCTACGATTTCGAGATGGACTACAAGGATCCCTCGAAGATGTTCTGTTCCGAGGTCGCCTCGAACGCCTATAAACAGCTTGGCGTTGATTTGTGGAAAGGGACGTCACACATGTCCTCACCCGGACTTGTGAAGTGGCTCTCCTACTTTGGGGTGACCCATTTCGAAACCCAGTCGCCGGCCGATCTGGAGTATGATCCCCAGCTCACCGTCGTGGCCGAATGGCGCGATATCGAGACGCTGTGGCAGGACCACATCGACAACGCCGTTGTCGAAGCCATGCTGGATGGCGCCGAACAAGGGGATCAAATCCATTACTCCTGGTGGATGCTGGCGCCGGCACGTCTGGTGAAGGCATACAGCGCCACACTCAACTACTTCGGCGGCATCGGCCCGATGCCGGAGGGGATGGATGCAACGGCGGCTCTTCGCAACCTCAAGCTCGGCTCCATGCACGAAAAGATCAAGGCAAGTGTGCTTGCCCAGGCGGCGGCCTTTCAGAAAGAGCAGGGTTACAGGCCCCCCTACTGGGAACTCGTCCGCATGGCCAACAGGGCGAGGGCGGAAATAAACGCAAGCGGTCCGAAATCCTGAGACTTGATTACGAATACCGTTAAAGTCTTTAGTGTGAGGCTTTTTATTTATCAATTCCGGGAAAATGCCTTCCCATGCACTCCGGGCAGAACCCGTGGCTGAATTGGGCATCGGAGTGTCGGCTGAGATAGGCTTCGACCTGACTCCAGTAGCCCTGGTCATCACGGATCTTCTTGCAGTAGGAGCAGATCGGGATGATCCCCTGGAGGGTCTTGATGTGTTCGATGGCTTTGCGCAGTTCCGTCACCTGAGCCGCAAGGGCCTCCTTCATCTCGATCATGCGTTGACCGACCCTCACCCTGGCCCTCAGCTCGGCATTGTGGAAGGGTTTTGTGATGTAGTCATTGGCGCCTGCTTCGAGAGCCTGCACGATGTCTTCCTTTTGTGTTCGCGCAGTCAGGATGATGATGTAAGGGGGGTCGGCGATGCCAGATTCCTTCAGGCGCAGGCAGACCTGCAGACCACTCATTTCAGGCATGTTCCAGTCCAGGATGACCAGTTTCGGCGCATCGGGCTTCTGCAGCTCTTCCCAGGCTGCGACGCCGTCGTTTACCGCGATGACGTCAAAGCCCCACTTCTTCAGGGCGACGTTCAGCAGCTTTCGAGAAATCAGGTTGTCCTCCGCGATCAGGATGCGCATGAAAGTTTCTCCCGCGACAGAATAGCTTCGCTTGCCGGCTTCAAAGGCGAAGCAGGATGGCCCGCTCATCGATTTGATGCGAGAAATGCGCCAATTATTTCGTTTTCTGCGAAAAGAGGGGGCGTTTTTCCTACTTCCGGGCCAGGACGGCGAAACGGGGATCAAAACCGGTGGGGACAGCGCGGGGACAAGCCAACGAAGACAAAAAAGGGTTCCGGCGACAAACCCCGAAACCCTCTTTCCGTCTTTTTAACCCTTGCCCATCGTTACCCGACCAGTTTCACGAAAAAACCAATCGTCGTGACAACGAGCACGACCCATATCGTTCGAAATACCCACTTGTCCAAAAGGACTTTTGCATGCTGAGTCATTTCATCACCTCTACGCTTCCCATGTGGGACTCCGCATGGGATCTGACATGTTCTTGTTTCTGTCAGGGCGCCTTCCGGTCGAATTCCGGAAAGCACATGGGATCATACCAGAGACCCCCGCGCCGGAACGGCTTGACACCCTTCTTGTTCTTATCCGTCTTTTTCATGTCGGAACCTCGTTTCGAAATTTACCTTTTTCTTACCGTCCACGCTTGGGTGTATAGACGGGGAAGCTCATCGGGTCGGTCCAGTACTTCTTGTCGGTCTTCACGTTTTTTGCTTTTTCCTTCATGGCGATGCCTCCTTGGGTTTCCTGATCCGGGGACCGTTGTATCTTTTGCCTCTTGTTGCCTTGCCGATCCGGGCCGTCATGGCGTGGTCCCTTCCGACCATTGTTCCCTTTCGTTGACCTCAATATAAGCTTTTTTCGTTTTTCGGAAATCGGCGGCAGTCTGAATCTCACGTAGGAATGCCGCAACGGCAGACGGCAGACGGGGTCTTACAGAACCATAGGACGGATGCCTATGGGGCCCATGTGTTATTCAATCCAGCGATAAGGGTAGAATGCCTCGGAGAAAAACGGGATGGGGAACTGACGGCTTACAGGAAAAGGGAAATAAGGACGCTCAAGGAGCAGTTACGGAAATGACTTTGCAGGATGAGTCGTCAACAAGGATTTCGTCACTGTCACAGAGATAATTCTTCAGCAGGCGGATCCTTGAATCGGGGTTGATGATGCAATCCAGGTCCAGCTTTGCAACCGGGGCCGATCCATTATAAAGGACGACGGTGCCGTCCTGCTGAATATAGAAATTATCGAAGTATATGCTCATGCAATTGGCCGAGGCCGGAGCCGGCATGCATAGAGAAAACAGACAAAGCAGGATCAGAAAACATCTTTGCATTTTCCAGCCTCCGGGGGACGCATGGACGATTGCTTTACGTCCATTATTACGAGGGGGGCCTTTCCCGTCAATGATTTTCTTCCTCATCCTGCCTCCGAGGCTACTAAAGGCTGCGCCCACACGCCTCCCCTGCTCTCGCAGTAAGGCAAAAGGTAATGGTCCCTCTTGCGATTCGCAGGCCATCCGCCTATCTCTTGCACTCTCCTTTAGATCCTTCCTTGCATCTCTTCCCGTCCACCCAGATCGCCCCGGACAGAAACGCGTCGGCCAGGTTCGCCCCATCCAGATTCGCACCGGTCAAGTTCGCATCCCACAGGGCGGCGCCGGCAAGGTTTGCATTCGAGAGGTTTGCCTTTTCCAGCTTCGCCCCGGTCAGGACAGCGACGCGCATGTCCGCACGGGAGAGGTTGGCGCCGGTGAGATCGGCACGGGTCAGGTTGATATAGGCCAGATTGGCTCCGGAGAAATCTGCGTTGTCCAGCCTGGAGTTGGAAAGGCTGGAGCTGGAGATGTTTGCGCCGGCCAATTTGGCATTGGACAATTTTGCCGCTTCCAGACGAATTCCTGTCAAGTTACACCCCGGGCACTGATTCGTTGCCTGCAGCCTCAGAAGATCGGCATCTTCGAAACCGCGAGCCTCATGGATCACGACGAGAATCACGAAGACCGGGATCAGGGCGAAAAGGAAAGGAGTCTTTTTCATAAAGCATCCCTCCATGAGAAACCCGCCTTCAGGATAAGACAGGCCGGCGTCATTTGCATAAAAGTTTTCGAAGTGCAGCCCCGGCTGAGCCCGGGTCGATCGAAGACCACTGATCGAAATCAGAGGAAAAGGTTGTCGTGCCGTCACCTTTATATGTCATGGCGGTTACGATTTGCATTACTTTTTCTTTACACCGTATTTCATATTGGAGTTTCGCCCTCGGCTGGATATCCGCGTGGTTCGCAGCCTCCTCCCATGTAATCATTTCCAGGTAACCATCAGAGTCCGGGCTTGAATCCGGGTTTGACAGAAAATAGGGCGGGTAATAGGATTTTGCGACCTGATCTGCCGCTTTATCGATAATTTTTTTATCTTTGCCGATCAGTCTGTCGATTTCAGAGGCGTCAATCACTTTGACCCACACCTTGACATCCCCATTGGCCAGGTACTGTATATTGTCGGAATCATAGAAGGCAAGTGTTTGCCCGATTTCTTGTCCAGGAAGCGTTCCCCCGACGTACTTCCAGTTCGCCCTCAGCGCATCCGTCTGGAATCCGGTCAGAAGATGAACCGCAACGAGGATGCCGAATGCCGCAGATAATCTTCTTCCCCTCATGAGACCCCCATATCATGTCAAAAAAACCGCTTTCAAGGCCCTCACGGCGACGCCCGTACGCCTCTTGACTTGCCGCCGTGTGGCTTTCCAGTCCGGCTCCGGATGCTGAGCAGCTTTTCACAAGTGAAGCATACCTGATTGCTTTTGTCCACCAGGTCTACCGTGAATTGACGCTCCGTTCTCCCGTCCTGCTCCACTGCAGCCCGGATCGAATCCAAATCATCAACACCGATTTTAAATGTTGCGTAGAGAGTGGATCGCCCGGGTTGGCGAAAACGAATGGTTGCCGCCTTGTCCCAGACCTCATAACCGGGGCCGAGAAGCTTGATCACCATGATCATGTAGATCGGGTCCACAGCCGCATACATGCTGCCGCCGAAGATCGTTCCAACGTAATTGCGTGTATGCCAGTTGAGCGGCAAGCGGATCCGGACCTCCTGCCAATCGGAAGCGATGTACTCGATCCGTGCACCCGTTGCGCGGTATGCCGGAAACCAGTTGAACCCCCAGCGCTTCAAACGAGAATTCCATGATTCGGCCATAGATCATCCCATTCCGTCGACTTTTTCTGGGGCAGCGGTTGTGAATCTTAACATATCCGGGGTCAATCACAAAGGTAAGCAAGGGAAGAATTTTGTCGTTTTTATCGCAGGTTGTTATCTCGTAAGAGGGAATAACACAGCCCGAAAGGTTCCAGCGGGAGTGATCCTGCCGGCGGTTGATCACCGGAAGCGACAAGGTTTGAGGCTACTCTCACTAAGGAGCACGTAAGGATTTGGAGACACTTAGGAGATTTTGCGCATGCACGTGGATGGCGCCTCGGCGCGGGCTGTCAATGTCGGCAATGAGAAAGAACGCGATGGACACAATGAGAGGCAAAATGGGAATCAGGATGCGCCCCGCCTTCAGGTCTCGCACGTCATAGCCGACTAAAAAGCTGCAGCAGATCGCAATCGACACCATCAGGATCCATGCAGCTATCGGGATGCGGTTCCACCAGGCCGCCTGGGTATATCCCTGCGAGTTCAGTACATCGTTCATTCCCGAGGCAACCAGGGCAATGATCGGTGCCGGCCGTGAATCGGCCGATTCCACGACCACAGACCACAGCTCAGCCTGCAACTTCGCGGTATCGGCATTGATCTGCGCAAGCTGCCTCTCATCGCGGGTCTCATAGAACAGGATGCGCTGATCCGTATATTTGCGAAGCAATACATGGATTCTCTCTGCTTTGGCGGCAGGCAAAAGGTCGGCCCGGGCGTATTCCGTTCCGATTGCGTTAGCCTCTGCCTCCTCATAGTTCTTGCGCTGATCGTATCGATTTGTGGCCATTGAAAAACTGAATCCTATGATCAGGGCAAGCAGTGTCAGCGCTGCTGCCAGGACAACTTCATAATTTTTATGTGTGTCTCCTTTCAGATCCCGTCCCCGTCTTAATAACGCCCCGATCACCACCGAGAGACACAACGTGAAGAAGGACAACACGAAAATAAGCAGTGGATAGTCCAGTAGATTAATCATTGTTAAGTCTCCTCATGTGTCGTTAACGGGTCCAAGAAGATGGGCACCTTTTTGCCGGAGTGATTCCGATGAGTTTAGAGAAGTTAAAAAAGTAAAGTCCTATCTCATGGTGAAACGCCGGGCATTTTCAAACTGTTGCACCCTCACGAGGGGTTATAGGTCATGCATTCTATTTCAGACATATGCTTCGATTATCACGATTTGTGTTTGAAATCCAGAATCAAAAGGAATATCAGGCCGTTGCCGCTTTCAGAAGTAGTCAACACCTGCGCATTACCCCTATAACGCTTCGGGATCGACGGAGTGGCGTTTTTTTACCGTGGACGAGACCCCCCCCGAAGGGGGACAAAGTGGGGAAAAATCCCAAAAAACAAAAAAAGGTTCCGGTGAAAAACACCGAAACCCTCTTTTGGTCTTGGTGGGCCGCGCAGAAGAGGTGAAAGAGAGGCCGTTTTATCGGCTTTGCCTGCTACTCGCTCTTCAGCCGTCGCATGCCCTCGATGAGCGGGTGCCATCCGAACACAAGCGACACCATGAAACTGTCCATGCGAAGGTCGCCGGGAGAGCTGTCGTTAAGGGTCGACTTGTAGCCGATAGTGAGGTTCAGGTTGTCGTTGATCTGGTACCCGAGGGTGAGTCCGACGCCGACGTTGTTGAGCGAATTCCCCGAGTAGCCCTCGTAGCTCGCTTTGGCGCCGTTGTACCAGGCACCGTCGAGCGACCCCCAGAAGTGCTCGGTCAAGTCGCGCGTCAGGTGCGCGTCCAGCTGGAACAACGGATCGGTCTTCAACGTCTT
>DATJPI010000332.1:0-2629 GCA_035506495.1 Syntrophales bacterium | reverse complement strand
TTCATCCTGCTGGAGGTAATCGTTCCCGTCTTCATCCGGGCGCGTGAACTAAGGCGTGTCGCCTGAGCGACGTTTCCATTCCTCCAGGTCGGCGAGCGCCCGTTCCCGGTATCGCTCCCCTCGATCTTTTTTCCTCACCTTACCGCCCAGCGGTTCAAAAAGACCGAAATTGACATTCATCGGCTGAAACGATTTTCCCTCTGAAAAAGCGACGTGATGCAGCAGTGCGCCGATCGCCGTGGTGCGCGGAGGCTTGATGACGGGCTGTTCGAAAACGGTGCGGTCCAGGAAACGCGCAGCAAGCAGGCCCATGGCGGTTGATTCCACGTAGCCTTCCACACCGGTGATCTGGCCGGCGAAATAAATATTCACGTTGGATCGAAGCTGCAGGGTGTCGGTCAGCAGCATGGGCGATTGGATGTAGGTGTTTCGGTGAATGCTCCCGAAGCGCAGAAACTCCGCTCGATCGAGTCCGGGGATCATGCGCAAGATCCGCTCCTGTTCCGGCCGGGCCAGCTTGGTCTGGAACCCCACCATGTTGTACATGGATCCCTCGCGGTTCTCCTGTCTGAGCTGGATCACGGCATGGGGCTCGACGCCGGTCCGCGGGTCGATAAGCCCCACGGGCTTCATGGGCCCGAAGCGAAGCGTGTCCACCCCGCGTCGGGCCAGGATCTCGATGGGAAGGCATCCCTCGAAATATCTTTCGTCTTCGAAGGGTCTGGCGGCGATTTCGCGGCCTCCCAGGATGGCCTCCCGGAAGTGCCTGTACTGTTCTTCATCGAGGGGGCAATTCAGGTAGTCTCCCTCGCCCTCGTCGTACCGGGAAGCCCGGAAGACTTTGGTGCGGTCGATCGAAGCGGAGTCGAGGATCGGGGCGATGGCGTCGTAGAAGTGCAGATAGTCCCGGCCGACAAGACGGGCGATTGCGCCCGCAAGGGGATCTGCCGTGAGAGGGCCCGTGGCAACGATCACGACGGCATCTGCGGGGATTTCCCGGCATTCCTCCCGGACGATGCGCAAGCCTTGCTGGGCCGCCAGCTTCTTCTCGATGTGCTCGGAAAACAGGTTGCGATCGACGGCCAGGGCCTTGCCCGCCGGGACGGCCGTGGCATCGGCCGCCGCGATGATGAGAGAGTCCAGTCTGCGCATCTCCTCCTTGAGGAGGCCCACGGCGCTCGTCTGTTCATTGGATCGGAGGGAATTGCTGCAGACAAGCTCGGCAAGGCGTGGGGAGCGGTGGGCGGGCGAGAGCTTTTCCGGCTTCATCTCCCAGAGCTCGACCTCGTGGCCAAGCTTCGTGAGCTGCCAGGCCGCCTCGCAGCCGGCCAGGCCGCCGCCGATAATCATGATGGGGATCGGGTGTCGGGTCAATGTACTCTTTTCAGGTCATGGCTTCCTTGAACGTGCAGCCCTCCTTCGGGCAGGCTTTCATGCGGCCGGTCTTGCGGTTGTACTTTTCCACGAGGAACTTCGAGCCGCACTGCGGGCATGCCTCGGCAACCGGCTTGTCCCACGTGGCGAATTTGCAGTTGGGGTAGCGGGTGCACCCGTAGAAGGATTTCCCCTTCTTGGTCCGCTTCTCGGCGAGGCTTCCCGTGCAGCCCTCCTCGGGGCACGCGATACCGGTCGAGAAGGGTTTCGTGTTCCTGCATTCCGGGTAGCCCGAGCAGCCGAGGAACTTCCCGAAACGGCCTTCCTTGAGGACCATGGGCTTGCCGCACTTCTCGCAGGCGATGTCCAGGGGCTTTGCCTCGGCCTGGCCATTGGCGCCCCCGTTGCCGTTGAGATTCTGCGTGTTCTTGCAGTCGGGGTATTTTGAGCAGGCGAGGAACCGTCCGTTGCGTCCCCATCGGATCACCATGGGGGCCCCGCACTTGTCGCAGACCTCGTCTGTGGGCTCGCCTTCCTTCTTGACGTTTCGCATCTTCTTGGAGGCGTTCTTCAGGTCCTTCTCGAAAGGCGCATAGAACTCCTTCAGAGTTTCGATGCGGTTGAGCTTGCCGTCCTCGATCTGGTCGAGCTGGTTCTCCAGGGCGGCGGTGAACTCCACATCCATGATCTTGGGAAAGTTCTTCACCAGCAGCTCGTTCACCAGGATGCCCAGATCGGTGGGGTGGATGCGCGCCTGCTCGAGCTTCACATAGTTTCGATCCTGGATGGTGCTGAGGATGGCGGCGTACGTGCTCGGCCGTCCGATCCCCCGTTCCTCGAGTTCCCTGACCAGCATGGCCTCGGTGAAACGGGGCGGGGGCTGGGTGAAGTGCTGGTCGGGCTTGAGCTCCAGCAGCTTGAGCATTTCCTTCTCGGAGAGCTTCGGGAGGGTCTTCCCGTTGCCGTTCTCGTCGTCCGTGTCCTTGCCCTCCGTATAGAGGATGGTGAAACCGGCGAATTTCAGGACGGAGCCGCGGACCTGGAAGAGGCACTCGCCGGCCGTGATGTCCACGATCGTCTGGTCGTAGATCGCCGGGTTCATCTGGCTCGCCACGAATCGGTTCCAGATGAGCTGGTAGAGCCGGAACTCGTCGCTCGAAAGATACGGCTTGATCTCGAGAGGCCTGTAGGCGAGCGACGAGGGACGGACGGCTTCATGGGCGTCCTGGGCTTTCTCGGAGGTGGCGTACACCTT
>DATJPI010000331.1:0-3590 GCA_035506495.1 Syntrophales bacterium | reverse complement strand
CGCCTTGACAGGATGTTTGATTGAAGGTATGAAGGTGCCCTGCCTCCGGAGTCAGACTGCAAATGGGGGGGTTTTAAACGGAGGCACGATTCTGACGCGCTGATTTGGGGGATATGAATCATCCCTCGGCATCACGCAACTTCTTTCTTCCCGCACTTGTAGGGGAAAACGGGAAAATCCATTTCGCGTTTTCGAGTACAACGATAGGATGAGGATGAGCAATGCCGAAACATTTGTATACCCTCCTGATCATCCCGCATAAGAAAAAGGAATCCGTCAAGCGTTTCCTTGCCACTCCATTCCATTTCCGCCTCACGGGGATTTTATCGGTTGTCTTCCTTTGTCTTTTCGGCTATTGCGCCATCGATTACCTGACGATCAAGCTCGAGCAGATGGAGCTGGAAAATCTGCGCCAGATGGCCTCGACGCAGCAGGAACAGATCGGCACCCTCGAGGAGAAGATCTCTTACTTCGAGAAAAAGCTGGACGACTTGAAGCAGATCGATGAGAAAATCCGCACGATGGCCAGCGGGCTGACGGGAAGTCGCGGCAAGACGACCTCGAAGGCGGCCTCGAAGGATGTGGCCCCCGCAAGGGAGCAGCTGCGGGGGATCGGCGGCCCGATGCCTGCAGATGAAATGGGGCCCGACAAGCTCAGGATGCTCAATCATCACATGGATCGGCTTCTCGAGGACGCCTCGGCACGGGAGCGAAGCCTGGCGGAGCTGCAGGAATATCTCCGCACGCAGAGATCGCTTGCGGCGGTGACTCCATCCATCTGGCCGGTTTCAGGGTGGGTCACCTCGGAGTTCGGACGAAGGACGAACCCCTTCGGCAGGCGAGTGGAATTTCACACGGCACTCGACATCGCAACCAAGCTCGGTGCGCCCGTTCAGGCTCCCGCTGACGGGATCGTGGCGAACGTCGAGAAACGGCCCGACATGGGTCTGATGATCCAGGTGGAGCACGGCAGGGGCATCCAGACACTGTACGCCCATCTCTTCCGGTCCGTCGTGAGTAAAGGACAGGTGGTCAAGCGGGGCGAGGTCATCGGGTATGTGGGCAATTCAGGCCGAAGCACCGGAGCCCACCTCCATTACGCCGTGAGCCTCAACGGAGTTTACGTCAATCCCAGGAAGTATCTTCCCTGATTCCCTTTTTCGATAAAATGAGGTATATTGTAAAAATCCGGTAGGGACGTACCGGTTTTTTTTTAGGCGGTGGCATGCTGAATATCTTTCAGAAAGTGTTCGGGACGAAAAATGAACGCGAGCTCAAGCGTATTGCGCCTCTTGTCGATGAGATCAACCGTTTCGAGCCTGCGATCCAGAAACTCACCGACGATGAGTTGAGGGCGAAAACCGCCTATTTTAAGGAGAAGCTCGCGAGCGGAGTCCCCCTTGACGACATCCTGACGGAAGCCTTTGCCGTGGTCCGGGAAGCGGCCCGGAGGACCGTGGGCATGCGCCCCTTCGACGTGCAGCTCATCGGCGGTATTGTGCTCCACGAGGGCAAGATCGCCGAGATGAAAACGGGCGAAGGAAAAACGCTGGCCGCGACCATGCCCTTGTACCTCAATGCCCTCGCGGGCAGGGGGGTCCACCTCGTTACGGTGAACGACTATCTGGCGCGACGCGATGCCGCCTGGATGGGCCCCGTCTATCAATTCCTGGGGCTCACGGTGGGGGTCATCGTTCACGGACTCACCGACGAGGAACGGCGGCAGGGATACAACAGCGACATCACCTACGGCACAAACAACGAGTTCGGATTCGACTATCTGCGTGACAATATGAAGTTCACCCTCGAGGATTACGTCCAGAGGGACTTCCACTATGCCATCGTCGACGAGGTCGACAGCATCCTGATCGACGAGGCGAGAACCCCGCTCATCATCTCGGGCCCGTCGGAGGAGTCGACGGACAAGTATTACCGGATCAACCAGATCATCCCGGGGCTGCGAAGGGAAAAGGACTACTCGATCGACGAAAAGGCGCGGACCGTCGTCCTCACCGAGGAGGGGGTCGCCCGGGTGGAAAAATCCCTGAAGGTTGAGAATCTCTTCGACCCGCGCAACATCGAGCTGCTTCACCATGTGAACCAAGCCCTCAAGGCGCATACCCTCTTCAAGCGGGACGTCGACTATGTCGTGAAAAACGGCGAAGTGCTGATCGTCGACGAATTCACGGGGCGTCTCATGCCCGGGCGACGGTACAGCGAGGGGCTCCACCAGGCCCTGGAGGCAAAGGAGAGCGTCAAAATCGAGCGGGAGAACCAGACCCTGGCCTCGGTCACCTTTCAGAACTACTTCCGGATGTACGAGAAACTGGCCGGCATGACGGGAACGGCCGATACGGAAGCCGCCGAGTTCCAGGAAATCTACCATTTGGAAGTCATGGTGATCCCCACAAACATGCCCATGATCCGGACGGATCATCCCGACGTCATCTATCGTACCGAGAAGGAAAAATTCGACGCCGCCATCGAGGAGATCCGGGAACTCCACAAGCAGGGCCGGCCCGTTCTTGTCGGCACCATCTCCATTGAAAAATCCGAAAAGCTGAGCCAGATGCTCTCCCGGACGGGAGTCAAACATCACGTCCTCAACGCGAAGCATCACGAGCGTGAGGCCGAGATCATCGCCCAGGCGGGACAGAGGAGCGCCGTGACCATCTCGACGAACATGGCAGGGCGCGGCACCGACATTAAGCTGGGCGAGGGGGTCGCGAACCTGGGCGGCCTGCACATCCTCGGTACCGAGCGTCACGAGAGCCGCCGCATCGACAACCAGCTCCGCGGCCGTTCGGGCCGCCAGGGCGACGCGGGGTCGTCGAGATTCTACCTGTCCATGGAGGACGACCTGCTGCGGATCTTCGGGGGTGAGCGGATCGGGTCGATCATGGACAAGATCGGGATGGAGGAAGGACAGCCGATCGAGGCCAACCTGCTGACCAAGGCCATCGAGAACGCACAGCGCCGCGTGGAAGCCCACAACTTCGATATCCGCAAACACCTCCTCGAGTTTGACAACGTAATGAACGTCCAGCGCGAAGCCATCTACGAACAGCGTAAGGATGTGCTCAAGGGGGAAGACCTCTGGGGGATGGTCGAGGAAATGCTGGACGAAGTCGTCGAAACCATCCTCGGGGATTACATGGAGGAAAAGCAGCATCCCGAGGAGTGGAACCTCAAGGGTCTTGACGATATGCTGTTTCAGCTTTTCTCGCTGAAACTTCGCTACGGAGACGCCGGGAGGGAACCGAAGAGCCGGGAGCAGATGATCGAGGAGATCCGTTCCGCGGCCTTGGGACACCTCCGCAGGAAGGAAACCAGCTTCGGCAAGCCGCTGTGGGATTACCTCATGAAGGTGATCATGCTCCAGTCCATCGATTCCTTCTGGAAGGACCATCTGCTGGGCATGGATCACCTCCGGGAGGGAATCGGGTTGCGGGGCTACGCCCAGAAGGATCCGATCCGGGAGTACCAGAAGGAAGGCTATGAGATGTACCTGGAGATGATGTACCGCGTCCGGCAGGATACCCTTCAGAAGCTCTCCTTCGTGCAGGTCCAGCGTGAGGAGGAAGTGGAAA
>DATJPI010000330.1:0-4090 GCA_035506495.1 Syntrophales bacterium | reverse complement strand
GATACTCGAGATGACGCAATCCGTGACTAAAAAAGTCGTGATCCGATACAGCGCCGACATCGTCGATCAGCCGATCACATGTCAGCTGGTGAAAAAATACGATCTGGATTTCAATATTCTGAAGGCCCGGATATTCCCCCGACGCGAAGGAGTGATGGTCCTTGAACTGAGCGGGACAAAAGAGAATTTCGATGCGGGGGTCCGTTTTATGAAAGAAAAGGGGCTCCGCGTGGAACCCCTCTCAAAAAGTGTAACCCAGAATACCGATAAGTGCGTTCATTGTGGGGTCTGTGTTGCCTTCTGCCCCACCGAGGCCCTTCATACCGATCCCAAGACATCAAAAATCATCTTCGACCCGGAACGCTGCAACGGGTGCGAGTTCTGCGTTACGGCGTGTCCGGCAAGGGCCATGTCAATCGATCTCTTTTAGGAAGCAACAAGCCTCAAGCCCCAAGCCCCAAGGTAAAAAATTCCCCTGCGTCCCCACTTTACAAATAGGAACACAGGGGAATTTTTCTTTCTTCTGCCTGCTACTCTTTATTTACCGACTTCGGACTCCTGATTCCCGAAGCCCCTTTATTTCTTCTTTGTTGTGTCCTTCTTTTCCCCGTTTTCAAGAGCATCGTTCATGTGCTTCTGCATCCTGCCCTTCTGCTCGAAGAAGAACTCCTTCGTGGATTCAATGGCATCGCCGCTCTTGGCCGTAACTTTATCTGCGATTTCCTTGAATTTCGTTTTCAGATCACCCGACGGCATGTAATGCTGGAAAGCCAGAACGGCCAGTACGACGATGGCAATGATCACCGTCAGTTTGAAGAAACGGCTGAGCAGCCACAGCAGACCGACGGCGGCAAGGATCACAAAAAGGACGATCACACCATTTTCGGAAAAGAACCCGGCAATGGCATCCATCGCAGTCCCTCCATGTGTGGCATAAGGTTTATTACCACGATTCCGCTGTGATATCCAGTAATTATTGCGTCTTGACAAACCACAGGCCGCGTTCTAGATTGCATTTTCAAGAAACGTACCTGAATGAGTACTATTCGACCGGGCGGATCTGATAAGGCAGCTCGCCCATGTGCAACGGCATGGAGAAGGCCGTGGGGAAGAAAGAGGGCAAATCGGTCCGTACGGGCGACATGCCGGATCAGACGCGGAAGAGGGTCGCCCTGGTGACCCTCGGCTGCAAGGTCAACCAGTACGAGTCAGCTGGTCTGGCGGAGCGTATGGAGCAGCTGGGCCATACCCTGGTTGGTTTCGATGCCGAAGCCGACGTCTGCATCATCAACACCTGCACGGTTACGGCCAGGACGGACTTTCAGTCGCGCCAGCTCATTCGGAGGGCCGTCAGACGCAACCCCGGTGCGCCTGTCATCGTAACGGGCTGCTACGCCCAAGTGGCCGCGGATCGGCTCAAGGCGCTCCCCGGCGTCAGGATTGTCGCAGGCAATGTCGAGAAAGAGCTCATCCCGGGACTGGTGGGTACCCTCAACGGAGGCCCTGTCGATGTTCTCGTGCGGAACATCGGAAAGACCCGGCGCTTCTCCGGTCTTGCACCCGAGATTTTTCCGGGCCGGACAAGGGCCTATCTCAAAATCCAGGACGGGTGCAACGCCTGGTGCAGCTACTGCATCGTCCCGCGGGCGCGGGGGCCCAGCCGAAGCATGCCCGAGGATGACGTCATCAAGCGCGCCTGTGCGATTGCTGCAGCGGGTTACCGCGAAATGATTCTTACGGGGGTTCACCTCGGCGCATGGGGTGAGGACCTCAGTCCGGCAAGTGGTCTTCCGTCGCTCGTTAGCCGGGTATCTAACGAAGTGAAATTCAACCGGCTCCGCCTGAGCTCCATCGAGCCGCTGGAGGTGACCGCCGAGTTAATCGACTGCCTGCAGGAGTCGAAGATTCTGTGCCCGCACCTGCATATCCCGCTTCAGAGCGGCGACGACCGTGTCCTTGCTGCTATGGGCCGGCGATACAACTCGAAATTTTTCTCGGGCCTGGTGAACCGGCTCGTCGCGGGAATACCCTCCCTTGCCATCGGCGTCGATGTCATGGCAGGATTTCCGGGGGAAAGCGATAGGGAATTCGAGAACACGATGAGCCTTCTCCGGGATCTCCCCGTGGCCTACTTGCACGTGTTTCCGTACTCGGACAGGCCGAAAACGGCGGCATCGGCGCTGCCGGACAAGGTAGAGGAACCGAAAAAGAAGAAGCGTGCGGCGGCACTCAGGATCCTGGGGCTTGAGAAGCGGGACGCCTTCGCGAGGAAGTTCATTGGATTCACGCAGACGGTACTCGTCGAGGGGAGCCGTGACCGCAAAACAGGCCGCCTGAAAGGATTCACCGGCTCATACGTCCCGGTCGTTCTGCAGAGTGGCAGCGAAGAGATGATAAACCGCATCGTCGATGTCCGCATTGAATCCGTTGACGCCGGCATTGCGACCGGCCGGGTCTGCCATG
Source organism: Syntrophales bacterium (assembly GCA_035506495.1). Lineage (GTDB taxonomy): Bacteria > Desulfobacterota > Syntrophia > Syntrophales > UBA2192 > UBA2192. Next base: position 1,627 of record DATJPI010000330.1, on the reverse strand, counting down.
AACAGTGATCGCAGGACTCAACTGAAGGCTCTCGAACAGATCCTGGGATACACGTTCAGGGACCCGGAATTCATGGACTGCGCCCTCACACACCGCTCTTTCGCCAACGAGAACCCCGACTTGAAGAAGCAGGATAACGAGAGGTTCGAATTCCTCGGCGATGCCGTGCTCACTCTCTGCATCAGCGACATGCTAATGAAAAGATTTCCGGCTTGCAGCGAGGGGGAGCTGTCGAAAATCCGCTCTTCCATTGTTAATGAAAGGCCTCTCGCCAAGCTCGCCCGGGAGCTCCGGATTGGAGATTATCTTCTGCTCGGTCGGGGGGAGGACATCTCGGGTGGGCGGGCGAAGCGCTCCATCCTCGCCAACACCCTGGAAGCCATCATCGCAGCCGTCTACTTCGACGCGGGGTTTGACGGTGTGTATGCCTTCATCGAAATGCTCTTCCTCCCTCTGCTCGATGCAGGGGCCGCAAGGGTGCGCTACCAGGATTACAAGACGGCCCTCCAGGAGATCACCCAGAACCGCTTCCGGGCCATCCCGAAATACAGCATCATCCGCCAGTACGGGCCGGATCACGACAAGGTCTTCCAGGTCGGGCTGTCTATCGGGGACATTGTGAAAACGGCGGGCTTGGGGCGCAACAAGAAGGAAGCCGAGCAGCACGCCGCAAAGAAGGCGCTGGAGGCCATCGAGAAGCTTCCGCTGGAAATGAGGAACGAGGAGCGAGGAGTGAGGAGCGAGGAAGAAGAGCAGCACGGTACAAGGTGACAGGTGCAAAGTTTTGTCTTTACCTGACACCTGATACCTCGAATTTCGACCAAACAGGCTAAATAGACAGAATAGACTGGATAGACCATTTAATGAAGCGACTCATCGTACCTTTCTTCATACGCAACCGCGGCTGTGCCCACCGATGCGTCTTCTGCAATGAGAGGATGATTGCGGGCAAAGCCGGAACGGTCTCGGAAGAAGGCATGCGGGAGACGGTGAAATTGTATTCCACCGGCGGCAGCCGAAAATACATCGGTACAGAGATCGCTTTCTACGGAGGCAGCTTCACCGGCATGACCGCGGAGGAGCAGTTGGAACTGCTCCACATGGCGGGGAGGCTCATCCGCGAGGGCGTTGTCCACTCGATCCGCCTCTCCACCCGGCCTGACGACATCGACGAGCGGTGGATGGAAACCCTGCGGAAGATGGGCGTCACAGCAATCGAGATCGGGGCCCAGTCCATGAACGACGAGGTCCTCCGGCAGTCGGGCCGGGGCCACACCGCAGATCATGTGCGCGAAGCCATTGCAATCCTGAAGAAAAAAGGATTTGAGACCGGCGTCCATTTGATGGCGGGTCTCCCCGGTGACCGGATGGAGACATTCGAGGCATCCGTTTCGGACGTCATCGTGTGCAAGCCCGACACCGTCCGGATCCACCCCGTCCTTGTTTTCCGGGATACGGAACTCGCAGACCGATACGAGCAAGGGGATTATCGCCCTCTCACTCTCGAAGAAGCCGTGCGGTGGTGCAAGGTTGCCGTCATTCGATTCACCAGGGCGAACATCCCCGTCATCCGCCTCGGACTCTATGCGACGGGCGAGATGGAAAAAAAGGGAAATATCCTTGCCGG
>DATJPI010000329.1:0-3512 GCA_035506495.1 Syntrophales bacterium | reverse complement strand
TGAAAATCGCCCGTCCTTCGATGTCGTCATTTTCCCGGAGGATGTGAAGGACCTCAAGGGGCTGGTGGGAAAGATGGAGACTCTGTACGCAAAGGTGAACCTGAACTTTCCCATGGACTACGAAACCATCCTCGAGAATCGAAGGCCTTTCACCCCGCTGCGCGTCGACCGCAACGTGAGCCGGGAGAAACTCGCCCTCGTCGAAACCCATTCGCTGGATCTGCCCGGCGTCGGCATTGATGTTATGCCTGTCCGGGAGTATTACTACGGGGAGTCGATGGCCCACATCATCGGATATATCGGCGAAGTAAGCCGTGACGATCTCGAGCGCGACAAATCCGCCGGCTACAAGAGCGGCGATCTGATCGGAAAATTCGGGCTGGAAAAGGCGCTCGATCGTTACATCCGCGGCAAGGCGGGCGGTGAGCAAGTCGAGGTCAATGTCATCGGAAAAAAAGTTAAAACGCTCGGGCGGGTCGAGCCTGTCCAGGGCTACCGTGTCGTCCTCTCCCTGGATTCGCAGGTTCAGAAAGCGGCTTGGACGGCGATGGAAGGGAAGGCGGGAGCCGTTGTGGCCCTCGATCCGCGGGACGGCTCCGTCCTGGCGCTGGTGAGCCGGCCCGGCTTCGATCCCAACCTCTTCAATCGAGGGATCACGTCGGATCTGTGGGACAAGCTCTCCTCGAATCCTCTTCATCCCATGGAGAACCGCGCCATTGCGGGCCAGTACCCACCCGGCTCCACCTATAAGCTCATCGTGGCGGCAGCGGCTCTGGAAGAGGGGATTATCACGCCCGAGACGGCCTTCAACTGCCCAGGACATTTCGACATGGGGACTCGTACCTTCCACTGTTGGCGCAAGCAGGGCCATGGCCGTGTGAGCCTGCACCGGGCGATCGTGGAGTCCTGCGACGTGTATTTCTATAATGTCGGCAGGCTGCTCGGCGTGGATAAGCTTGCCGAGTACGCCCGGGCCTTTGGGCTGGGGAGCCGGACGGGTATCGCCCTCGTCGGCGAACGCAGGGGGCTCATCCCGACGAGGGAATGGAAGCTCACGCGCTTCGGCGTTCCCTGGCAGCCCGGTGAGACGATCTCGCTCGCCATCGGCCAGGGATACAACACCGTGACTCCGATTCAGCTGGCGAACGCCTATGCGGCCGTTGCAAACAACGGGGAGTACTTTACCCCGAGGATCGTGAAGCGGGTCGAGACGGATGACGGAGAAATCATCGAAGAGTTTCCCGTGGAGAAAAAAGCCTTGCCCGTGAGCCAGGAAAACATCCAACTGCTGAAACAGGCCCTCTGGGGCGTTGTCAACGAGGCGGGCGGAACGGGGGGCCAGGCCCGTTTGCCCGGCCGGGACGTGGCCGGCAAGACGGGTACGGCACAGGTCATCGGCATGACTGAAGGGAACGACGGGTCGTCCAATCTCTACGAGCATCGTGACCATGCCGTCTTTGTCAGCTTTGCGCCGAAGGACAATCCCGAGATCGTCGTTGCCGTGGTGGCCGAGCACTCTGGGCATGGCGGCTCGGCGGCAGCACCGGTGGCCAAAAAGGTCCTCGAAGCCTATTTTGCAGGGAAGAACAAACCATGAAGATCGACCGTCGGCTTATCTTCAATTTTGACTGGATGCTGCTGCTGTTCGTCGTGCTGATCGTCGGGGTCGGCATCCTGAACCTCTACAGCGCCGGCTACGGGATCTCGGGGGAGCCCTACCTCAAGCAGATCCGCTGGGCCTTCCTCGGGCTCTTCATCATGATCCTTGCCTTTGCCTTCGATTACCGCTGGATCGCCCGTTACGGCTACGTTGTGCATGGGTTGGCCGTCGCACTGTTGATCATCGTCTTCGCCTTCGGAGCGGTGACGAAGGGTTCCCAGCGCTGGATCAACCTGGCGGGCCTATCCCTCCAGCCGTCGGAGATGGTCAAAATCACCCTGATCCTGGCACTGGCCAAGTATTTCAACGATCACCGGATCGAGGGAAAATACGGGATCCATGAACTGGTCGTACCCTTTTTGATTGTTCTTGTCCCCTTTGTTCTGGTATTAAAGCAACCGGACCTGGGGACGGCCCTGATGCTCATGATCCTTTTCGGCTCCATGGTGCTGTTCGTGGGGATCCGGTGGAGGGCGCTTCTTTCGCTGTGTGCCATTGGGCTCCTGATCATTCCCCTGGGGTGGAATTTCCTGGCGGAATACCAGAAGGAACGGGTCCTGACCTTTATCGACCCGGAGCGGGACCCTCTGGGATCGGGGTACCACATTATCCAGTCCATCATCGCCATCGGGTCCGGGGGGATCTTCGGCAAGGGATTCATGCGAGGAACCCAGAGCCAGTTGAAGTTTCTTCCCGAACAGCAGACGGACTTCGTTTTTTCCGTATTTGCCGAGGAATGGGGATTCATGGGAACCCTGCTCGTGCTGGTGCTTTTCCTGTTGCTGATTCTTTGGGGGCTTAAAATTGCCCAGCACTCCCGGGACTACCTGGGGACGCTCATCGCCTATGGCGTGACGATGCTGATCTTTTGGGGGGTCTTCATCAACGTTGCGATGGTTCTGGGCATTTTGCCCGTTGTGGGAATTCCGCTTCCCTTCTTCAGCTATGGCGGTTCCTCGATGGTGAAGATGCTCGTTGCGACGGGACTGCTCATGAACGTGAGCATGAGGAGATACGTACTGCAATCATAGATTGCAGGGGCATCCGGAATCCGGCATCCGGAGTCCGGAATCCTGAAACCTGAAAGGGGTTCCACCATGATGAACAAAGCGAAGAAAGAAATCGAAATCAAGGCCTTTCTCGGGGAAGGGACCGAGTTTGAGGGCAAGCTCATCTTTACGGGTGCCGTCAGGTTGGACGGCAAGTTCAAGGGCGAAATTATGGGCAAGGGCACACTGGTTGTGGGACAGGGTGCACGGATCGAGGCCGATATCCATGTTGACAGCCTGATGGTTGGGGGTGACGTTCGCGGAGCTGTGGAGGTCCGCGAGAGGATGGAAATCGATACGACGGGCAAGTTCTTCGGCAACATTAAGACGAGCATTATCGTCATCCACGAGGGGGGTATCTTCGAAGGGAACTGCCAGATGGCGAAGGGGACGGCGACAAAAGCAACCGAATAAGCCAACCATTCACCACGCTCACCGGACCGCGACGGCCCGGACACCCACCTTTGCTGGGCCTTGGCACGACACCTGCCGGACGCGCCGATTTCCGGGAAAAAAAGCTTGACAATTTTAAGCGTTTGTGATTAGAAGTCCGCGGTTTTAGCAGGACGGAGCAAAAGACCTTTTCATGAGAAACAAGAGTTATTCTGAATATTTAAAAGCTTTTTTGCTTCGGATCGCTGTCATCGACCCGCGAGGGTTGGTTTATGTCAAAAACCGGGTGAATTCGTAATTTGCTCGGTTTTTTTGTGCCTGCACGCGGGAGAGAGGGGTAGGTAGATGGTCGATATCGATTACACCGTATTCATTCAGCTCGTCAATTTTCTCCTTCTGATCTGGATCCT
>DATJPI010000328.1:0-4853 GCA_035506495.1 Syntrophales bacterium | reverse complement strand
AAGAATTATTGGACAAGGCCCTGTAAAAAACGGTAAATGGAGGCCCGCGTTTTACGCGCGGGCCTCCATTTTATTTTATCGGGGCCATCGATGTCATACTTGCAAGGGACAAACAACGGTCAAACACCATGAACAGACGCACCCTGCTGACGGCAGCCATCCTGATGTTTTTTTTCTCGTCGCTCACCGGCTGCGCGTGGTGGGATAATCTCTGGGGCAAGGAACCCCGGGTGCGCTCGACGCCGGAGGGGCTCTACCAGAGCGGCGTCGAGCAGTACAGGAAGGGTGACTACAAGAAGGCGATCGCGACCTTCAGCCGCGTGCGGGATGAATACCCGCTGAATCCCATCGCCCTCCAAGCGGAGCTGGGCATCGGGGATTCCTACTTTGAAAATGAGCAGTATGTCGATGCCGAGGTCTCCTACGGCAGCTTCGTCGAGCTTCACCCGACAAACCCGAATGTCCCGTATGCCATGTATCAGCTCGGCATGTGTCATTACCACCAGATGCAGACGATCGATCGTGATATGACCGAGACCGAAAAGGCCCGACGGGAGTTCGAGAGACTCATTGCCCGATTTCCCCAGAGCAAGTTCGCCATCATGGCCGAGAAGAATCTCCGCGAGGTGAAACAGCGACAGGCCGAGCACGAGTTCTACATCGGCGAGTTCTATTTTCGGACCAAGAAGTACGAAGCGGCCCTGAAACGCTTTGAGTCGGTTCAACGGGATTACGCCAACCTGGGGCTCGACTACAAGACGAACCGCTACATCGAAGAGACGAAACAGCGGATCAAGGAAGAGCAGGACAAGAAAGCGAAAGAGGCGCAAAAAGCCCTGGAGGAGATAAAAGCCAAAGAGGCCAAGGAAGCCCAGAAGGCCCAGAAAGCTCAGGAGAACAAAAAATAAATCCGACTCGTGACGGAATCCCTCTCTATTTTTTACGTCAGCCCTGACATCTTTCTCACGACGGCCAAAGCGATTTCTTCGGCTGCTTGCGACGTGTCCACGATGAGATGAAACCCCTCGGGAATCTCATCGATCCTTTCGAAATTTTTCTTCTGTGCCCGAAAGATTTCCCATCGCCCGTCTGAAATGTCCCCACCCGCGGATTGCCTCGAATGGAGGCGCTCTTCGATGATCTCCTCGGGGCAGGTGCATTCAACGACATATACGTCGGCGCCGGCCTGGCGCCCGGCATCGAAGGCCCGCAGGCGCTCCTGCCTGCTTCGGTACGAGGCATCGACGATGACAGCTAGTTCCGATGTCAGCTTCTCCAGCGCCATCTCCAGGGTCTTTTCGTAGGTCTTTCGGGAAATATCGTCGGAGTAGACCCCCCGGCCGAATTCCTCAAAGCGGTGCTCCGAGGAGGGGATGAGAAGCATCTGCTTGCGGACGGCATCGGTCTGAATGATCTCGGCACCGATGCTGGAAGCAAGGGCCCGGGCCAGGACGCTCTTGCCCGTGCCCATGAGGCCGGCTAAAAGGACGAGCGTCTTGTTAGCGGGTCGAGCTGCGTAGGTAAGGGCGAGATCGAAATAGCGCTGAGCCGTCCGCGTGGCTTGAGCCCGATCCGCGCTTACGATGTGCGGGTCGTCGACGCGGAAGCTGATCACCTTCCCGCGCACGGTTGCATAATAACTGCGGTAGAAATCGAGCAACCGGCAGAGTTCCTTGTCTCCGGAGTGGTGTACGTACGCCTCGACGAAGGCTCGCGCGTGGCCGGGGTATCCGTTGTAATCCAGGTCCATGGCAAGGAAGGCCACCTCGGCTGCCGCATCTCCATAACGGAAGCGCTTGTTGAACTCGATACAGTCGAAGATGATAATCCCGTCGGCAAGACAGATGTGCTCGGCGTGCAGATCGCCGTGGCACTCACGGATCCGGTGGTCCTGCACTCGCTTTTCCAGCAGCTTCCGCTCCCGTTCCAGAAATTGCATCACGTAATCACGGAGGAAAGCGTGGCGGGATTTGGAGAGGGTCCGCCCGATGTACTTTGCCGTCTGCTCGAAGTTCTCGTCGTGATTGTGTCGGATCGTGTCGATCCCGCCGATGGCGTCGATCTCGCCCCCCGTTGCAGCCTGCCGGTGAAAATCGGCCACCTTCGCCGCGATTGCGTCCATGGCATCGACGCCCGCCTTGCCTTCGGCGAGAAGTATTTTCAGCATCCGCTCGAGGGGGAGCTTTTTCATGACAACGGCGTACTCGACGGGACGCCCGTTGTCGAACCTCAGGGCTCCGGCTCCGTCCTCGCCGATCGACTTGACTTCCAGGTAGGTCTCCGGCGCCAGCCTGCGGTTGAGCCGTAGTTCCTCTTCGCAGAAAAATTTTCTTTTCTCCAGAGTCGTGAAGTCAAGAAAGCCGAAGTCGACGGCCTTTTTGATTTTGTACACGAGGTCCCCTGCAATGAATACAAAGGAGATGTGCGTTTGAACGAGCTCCACCTTATCCGGGCGGTGCGGGTAGAAATCGGGCCTGGACATGGTTTCGACGAGTCGGGGGTGGGTCATGATGATTTTCCTGTCAGGGGCGGCAGGCAGCGGGGTTCCATAAAAAGAGATCGGTGGCGATGCGGTTTCCCCGATCCTATTTCGATAGCCGGGCGGGATGCCCGGTCTACCTTTTTCCTTGAGCCTCTAACCTTGATCCCGTTCCTATTTAAACCACTTTCTCCTGCGGCCTGTCGATGAACGCAGCAACCGGGTGATGAGACCTTCGTTGGATTTGATGTCATATCTGACGTCCTGTTCCTTCCCTGCTCGTTCCCGCTCTATATCCTCCAAGGTCGGATAATTGGCCAGATCGTCAATCAGAATCCGGGTCTGTGCCCCGTTTTCGTAACTGGTTACGGAGGAATTCAGTGCAGAAGTCTCTTGTGTGACTGCCTTGGTCAAAACCCCCTCCCGCTTCGGGAAATGTTTTAACACAGGAGGCCGATAACCCTGTTTCTTCAGGGTTTGAAGTGCCTTTTCGACGATGACGGCATAGCAATCCCCTGTTTTCGCCTTTTCTTCGGCGAGAAAATCCCGGGCCTCCTGAGAGAGAAGAACAGTGAAGGAGGTCTTTCCTTCAGCCTTCTGCCTTTCCCGCCAGCGCCTTATCCTATCTGCCTCGTTTTTCATAACATTTCACCGTTACAAGTAACATCATTGGCTGTTTCTTGTAACATTGGTTGCGTGATTTTACAAGTTTTTTTATCGTCTGCGATTTTCTAGGGAATCGGGATTGAGGATGAAGCGAGGCATCTCGCCTTTCAGTCCGTCTAGCAAATTATCGGTTGCCATTTGCGCCATACGCGTCCGGTCCTCGATCGTACCGCTTCCCACATGAGGGGTCAGCACCACATTCGGCAAATCAGCCAGCCCCGGTGTCAGCGCCGGTTCATTTTCATAAACGTCAAGGCCGGCGCCGGCGATGATACCCTTTCCAAGCGCCTCCACAAGTTCTTTCTCATTCACAACGGGACCACGCGAGGCGTTGATGAGGAATGCCGACTGCTTCATCTGCTTAAGCTGCTCGATCCCGATGAGGTGGCGTGTTTTGTCCGTCAAGGGCACGTGGAGGCTCACGAAGTCGGACTCGCTCAGTAACCGCCCGAAATCGGTATACTCGACTCCGAGCTGCCTTTCCACGGCTTCATCCAGCCGTCGTCTCTGGTGATAGAAGATGCGCATGTTAAAACCCCGTGCCCGTTTTGCCACGGCCTGACCGATTGCGCCGAAACCAATGATCCCGAGTGTCTTCCCCGCGACCGATCGGCCGAGAAACAGCATCGGTGCCCAGTACTGGAATTTCCCCTCCCGGGTCAACTTGTCTTCTTCCACGATCCGGCGTGCCACAGCGAGGATGAGCCCCAACGTCAGATCCGCCGTGGGTTCTGTCGTCACGCCCGGCGTGTTGGTCACGAGGATGCCCCGGGCTGTGGCGGCCGCCATATCGATGTTGTTGTATCCCACGGCCAGATTGGAGACGATCTTCAGGTTGGGCGCCCGGCCCAGAAGCTCCTCGTCGACCTGATCGGTGATCATGGAGATCAGACCTTCCTTGTCTTCTACCCTTTCCAATATCCGTCCTCTCTCCATGGGCCTGTCTTCCCGGTTTGCCTCCATATCGCAGGCGGCGGAGAGTCGCGCCATGACCTCATCGGGAAGCCTTCCCGTCACGAGTATTTTCTTCTTGTCCATCCTGTTCCTCTCCTCATCCCACGGCCTCTCGTGGAGACATGCCCCTGGCCGGGATTTTCATTTCCCCTTGAAATCCGGTTTGCGCTTTTCCATGAAGGAAACAAAGGCCTCCTTCAGATCCTGCGAGAGCATCAAAACCATGTTCTTGTGCTTGGCGAGCGACATCCCGTCCTGGACCGGCAGGTGCCTGCTCACATTGAGGACCTCTTTGGTCGCCTGGACAGCCAGAGGGGCATTGGCGGCGATTTCCCGGGCAAGTTTAACGGCCGCTTCCATCATGGTGGGCAGATCCGGGTAAAGGGCGTTGACGAGGCCCATCCTCTGCGCCTCCCTTGCTTTGTAGAAGCGTGCCGTGAAGGCCATCTCCCGCGTGAACCCCTGGCCGATCACGTGGGGGAGCCTCTGCAGCACGCCCATGTCGGCCACGAGCCCGATGGCCGCTTCGCGCAGGGAGAAGGATGCATCCTCTGAGCAGAGGCGGATATCGCAGGCCGAGATGATGTCCAGGCCCCCGCCGATGCATAGGCCGTTCACGGCGGCGATGACAGGTTTGGGGCAGGCCTCGATGCCGTCGCAGCAGTCAAAGAGGGTGCGGAGCTTCTCGGGGAATTCCAGGCTGGACTTGGCCGATCCCTTCAGCCCGATGGCAGCGAACTCCTTGAGGTCCAAG
>DATJPI010000327.1:0-4296 GCA_035506495.1 Syntrophales bacterium | reverse complement strand
TCAGCGCTTTTGCCCTCCAGGGCGACCCTTCCGGTCTGTATGACATAGGCCCGGTCGCTGATCTCGAGGGCGTCTTCCACGTCCTGCTCTACCAACAGGATCGTTACGCCGTTTGCCCGGATCTCTCGGACGACGTCGAAGATCCGGTCGACGAGCTTCGGGGCGATCCCCCAGGAGGGCTCGTCGAGCATGAGCAGCCGGGGGTTTGACATGAGGCCCCTGCCGATGGCGACCATCTGCTGCTCCCCGCCGGAGAGGGTGCTGGCTTTCTGGCTTGATCGCTCCTTCAGGATCGGGAAAATGCCGTGGACGAAGTCCAGCCGTTTTTCGATCTCGACCTTGTCGCGGGTGAGGAAGGCGCCCAGCAGCAGATTCTTGAGTACGCTCAAGTTGGGGAAGAGGCGGCGCCCCTCGGGGACGAGCGAGATCCCGAGGGAGACGATGTCGTATGACTCCAGCTTCGAGATGTTCTTGCCCTCGAAGGCAACAGTCCCCGCCGCGGGCTGCACAACGCCGGCGATGCCCCTCAGGATCGATGACTTGCCGTTTCCGTTTCCTCCCACGATGGCGACGATCTCGCCTTGCTCCACTTTGAGAGAGACGTCGTGGATAACGGGGATCTTGCCGTATTTAAGCTGCAGATTGTCGACGCTTAGCATTGTATTTCTCACCGAAATAGGCCTGGATGACCCGATCGTTGTTGATGACTTCGTTGGGCAGCCCCTCGGCGATCTTCTCGCCGTAATCGAGGACGACCACTTTGTCGGCAATCGGCATGATCCCTTCCATGACATGCTCAACGAGAATCAGCGTAAGACCCGAGGCCCTGAGCTTCAGGACGAGGCCGATGGCCTCCCTGACCTCCTGGATGTTGAGACCCGCCATGGCCTCGTCGAGCAGGAGCAACTCGGGCTCCGTGGCGTAAGCCCGGGCCACCTCCAGGCGTTTCTGCTCGGCGATGGTGAGCGACGACGAAACAACGTCGAGCTTGCCCGTTAATCCGAAAAGTTCCGCAACCTCCCGGGCCTTCGCTTCGGCGGCTTTCAGCGCCGTGTTTTTCAGGAAGGCGCCGATCATGATGTTCTCGAGCACGGTCATCTCTTTGAAGACGCGCACGATCTGGAAGGTCCGGCCGATGCCCATCCGGCATACCGATTCGGGGTTTTCCCTCGCAATGTCCCGCCCCTTGTAGAGGATCGATCCCCCGTTGGCGTTGTAGTAGCAGGAGATGCAGTTGAACAGCGTCGATTTGCCGGCTCCGTTGGGCCCGATGAGACCGATGATCTGTCCCCTGTCAATGGAAAACGAGATGTTCTGGTTTGCCGTCAGGCCGCCGAATCGTTTCGTCACATTGTTTACGACAAGAAAATCGCTCATGGTTGAAGCCCCGTGCCATTCAGGTTTTCAGTCGCCCCATTCAGGTTGCCCTCTTCGTAAAAATGCCCCACAGGCCCTGCGGTCGAAGCGTAGCCAGCAGGATGATAATCAGCGCGAAAATGATCATGTCGACCCCCTGTCCCTCGCTGCCGAGATGAACGCGGGTGAGCTCGGTGAGCGGGATGAACAGGAACGCGCCGATGACAGGTCCGAAGAGTTTCCCGAGCCCTCCGATCAGAACGAGGATGCACAGGTTGATCGACAGCATCAGATCGAACGTGTTACTCGGATGGATGTACAGGACGTACATGGCGTAGAAGGTCCCGCAGATCGACGTGAGGATCGCCGAGAGCATGAAGGCGTAGAGTTTGTACTTCTGGACGTTGATCCCCAGGCTCCGCGCACCGTCAGGGTCATCCTTGATGGCTCGCAGATAATATCCCAACCGGCTTCTCTCCACGGCATGGCAGACGGCCAGCCCGAAGACGAACATGCTGAGGATGATGTAGTAGTAGGAGATCTTCGACGTGTGGAACTGGAAGTTCCAGAAAGACTCTTGCCGGATGGGCAGGTAGATCCCGACGGCACCGCCCACGTATTGCCAGTTGGTGAAAATGACCAGGGCGATCTCTCCCACGGCGATTGTCGCGATGGCAAAGTAGTGGCCCTGCAGCCGGAAACAGGGGTAGCCCACGACGACGGCAACGAGAACCGAAAAGCCGCACCCGATGACCATGCCGATCCACGGCGAAAGGCCATAGTTCGTGAGCAAGACGGCCGTTGCGTAGGCTCCGACGCCGAAGAATGCGGCATTTCCGAAGGAAACCTGTCCCGTGTAGCCGCCGATGATGTTCCAGCCGATCCCCATCGTGGCGTAAAGCAGGATCATGATCATTGTGTGCTGGGGAAACGGGTCCGTGAAGTACAGGGGATAGACAACGAGCGCGATGAGAAAGAGGCCCAACGCGAGATAACCTTTTTTCATAGGATACCTACATCCGCAAAGACTACTTGATGCCCATCAGGCCCTGCGGCCGGATTAACACGACGCCCAGGTACAGGGCGAGCACAAACAGGAACTTCAGCGAAGGGTCGATGAGGAATCCGCTGAGGACCTCCACGAGCCCCACGATGATGCCCGCGATAAATGCGCCGACGACGCTACCGAAGCCGCCCAGAGCCACGACAACAAAGGCGATGAGACAGAAATTGCCCCCCACCTCGGGGAAAACGTAGTAGAAGCTCGACAGAAGGACGCCGGCGACGCCAACGGTCGCGATGCCGATGCCCCAGGCCAGCGCGAACATCCGGTCGCTGTTGATGCCCATCAGGCGCGCCGCCTCCTTGTCCTCGGCGACGGCCTCCAGCGCCATGCCGAGCCTGGTCTTCTTCAGGAACAGCAGGATGACGGTATTGCAAACGATTGCACCCAGGGCGGACACGATTTGCGGGATGCCGATATAGATTCCCGCCAGGCTGAAGTTGCCGCTGAGGATCGTCTCCGGGATCATCCGATAGTCGACCTTCCAGAGGAACTGGGCAATCCCTCGCAGGAGAATGAGCAGGCCGAACGTCACGAAGATCTGCGACAGCATGGGTGCGCTGATGATCGGGCGGATCAACACATAGTACGTGAGGATGCCGATCCCGAACATGATCACGACGATAGGAGCCAGGGAAAAGAGGGGGTCCAGTCCAAGGAGAGCGAAGGCCCAGAAGGAGAAGTACATGGCCAGCATGAGGTATTCGCCGTGGGCGAAGTTGACGATGTCCATGACGCCGAAGATCATGGTGAGCCCCACGGCGATCAGAGCATAGACGAATCCGATCAGCAGACCGCTGGCCAGCGTTTGAGCGAAGACCCCCTCCATGAAGTCAGGCTACCTCCTCTTGTCCCACTTGGGGAAAGGCCAGACGACGTCCTTCGTGGCCAGGTTGAAGGGCCACACCGTGACATAGTCGCCATTCTGCACCTGGACGATGATGCCCTTGCCTAGGGTGTTCTGCCCCGTGGCGTCGAATTTTACTCCGTCCCAGGGCATGATCAGCTGGTCGCCTTTGATGCTGGTCTCTTGGAGGGCCTTCTGGATCTTGGCCGGTTCTGTCGAGCCGGCACGGTTGATGGCATCGGCCAGTACGATCATGGCCGTAAAGGCGCGGGAGGAGCTGCCATCCATGTGCTTGCCGGTGCGCTTCTCGAACATGTCGGCCACGGTCTTCACCATGGGTTTCTTCTTGGAGAAGTCCATCGCCCAGACTTCGCGGCTGAAGATGAAATTGGCATCCTTGCCCAGGGACTTGACGAACTCGGGGTCGATGAACCCGGCGTCATTGGCCAGGATTGCGTCGGGTGCGAAATTCAGCTCTTTGTAGGTTTTCATCGAGAGGATGGCGTCGGCGATATAGGCGGTCTGGATGATGACCTTGGGGTTCATGCTCTTGAGCTTCTGGATCTCCGAGGTCAACTGGGTACTCTTGGCGGGATAGAGGACCGTACCTGCAACCTTGTAGCCATATTTTTCGGCATACTTGGTCTGGTATTTCACCGAGTCATTTCCGAAGAGCGTGTTCTCGCTGAAAAGGGCCACGGGGTTTGCGTCGATCTTCTTATTCTTCTTCAGGTCGGCGAGGAACATATAGAAGTTCTCGCTGAACAGGTCATCATGCGGTGTCGTGCGGAAGAACCACTTAAACCCGCGCTCCGTCAGAGTAGGAGACGTGGAGTCGCCGTTGACGAAGGGGATGCCGTAGCGCTCGGCGGCCTGGCTTGCCGTGGCCGTGACGGCACTGTGATAGCAACCGATGATGGCGACGACCTTCTCCTGGGTGATCAGGCGTTCAGCCTCGGCCATGCCGACCTCAGGCTTGGCCTGGTGGTCTCCGGGGATGATCTTGATTTTGGCACCCTTGAGGTTGGGA
>DATJPI010000326.1:0-4560 GCA_035506495.1 Syntrophales bacterium | reverse complement strand
AGCGATGACGAGCTCGACCGCGACATCATCCTCTCGGCCCTGCGGCGCGGTAGGGCCTATATCGCTCTTGAGTATTTCGAGCAGGCAAGGGGATTTTCTTTCATCATCATGGACGAGTCGGAAGTGGCGACCATGGGCGACGATTTTTTCCTCGGCGATCTGGCCATTGTGCAGATCGAGCTCCCCGCGAGGGGAAAGATCCGCCTGATCAAGGACGGGGTGCTTTTCCGGGAAGAAGTGGGAAGAGAGCTGACCTGCGGCATCGATGAGCCGGGCATCTACCGGGTAGAGGCCTATCACAGAAATTTCATCAAATACCGCCCGTGGATCTTTTCAAACCCCATTTACGTCAAGTAATCTTGTCTATTCCGTCGTTTTGTCCATTCCGTCTCTTCCGTCCGGGGAAAATTATTTCCTGGCGGAATGACCGAACAGACGACGGAAAAGACTTTATTCGGCATATTTCGCCGCCTGGTAGGAGCTTCTGACCAGCGGTCCCGACACAACGTGCCTGAAGCCGCGCCGCAGGGCCTCTTGCCGAAAACGATCAAACTCTTCCGGCTCATAGAACTTGGAAACAGGCCAGTGATCGATCGACGGCTGGAGGTACTGTCCGATGGTAAGCCTTGAGCACGAAACAGCGGCGAGGTCGTCCATCAGCGAGAGGATATCATCCCGGGTCTCACCGAATCCGATCATAAAACCCGACTTCGTCAAGGCCTTGTGTACGCCCTTGCCGGCTTGTCGAAGGAGTTCAAGAGACAGGGTGTAACTGCCCTGTGGGCGAAGCTTTCCAAACAGTCTCGGGACAACTTCCACGTTGTGGTTCAGGGTGTGAGGACCGGAAGCGAGAATCCTCTCCAGGGCTTTCCAGTTGCCTTTGAGATCGGGGATCAGAACTTCCACTCTGCAGTCCGGGGTCTCTTTTCGCAACAGCTCAATGCACCGGGCAAAAAACGATGCTCCGCCATCGGGGAGATCGTCTCTTGTCACGGATGTGATGACAGAGTATCGCAGCCCGAGGGCCTTTACTGCTGCGGCGAGGCGCGTCGGCTCTTCTTCATCGGGTGCATCGGGTTGTCCATGGCGCACATTACAGTACCGGCAATTGCGGGTGCAGGTATTCCCGAGGATGAGAAATGTTGCCGTGCCGGACTGAAAGCACTCCCCCATATTGGGACAGCGGGCCTCCTGACATACGGAGTGTAGATTCAGGCGGTCCAGAAGACCCCGCATGTCGATGAACTCGCGGGAATTCGGCAGGGGGACTTTCAGCCAGTCTGGTTTTCGCATAGGCAAGGACAAAGGAGAAAGGTTAAAGGAAAAAGGCCAAAGAAAGGGAAACGGATCCGTCCTTTCACCTTTATCCTTTGACCTTTTACCTGCGGTTAGAAATAGTACCAGATTGAGGCATAATCATTGGTATTTTCGCCGTCTTCAGCGAGGCGCTTGAGGTAGTCGTAAATGGGCACGTCTGAGTGCAGGTAGTCCAGCGCCGTAACGAGCCGGACCTCCCAGGAGTAGAATCGGTACATCCGGCGACCGTCGGGGAGAATGTTGACGATCTCGTGATCCTGCCAGGCCCGCAGGTTGACCTTGCCCAGTCGAGGTACGTTAAAGACGGGCTCATCGGTGCGCACCAGCCCGGGCAGCAACCGGGCCTCCTCCAGCTGTTCCTGCTCCATCCTTGCGATGGGGACGCGGAAATCAATGGTCTCTTCTTTCCCTTTCGTACTGAAAGAGTAGTAGGGGTCCACGCCGGATAGTTTCAATGTCCTGCGCAGCAGGGCCGTCTCGAACCTTCGGCTGTTGTAATAAGTGAACACCTGCTGGTTGTAAACATTCATGCCGACGTTTTTGATTTTCCGGATGCACTGGAGAGAATCAGGAGAGATTTCAGTAGGATGCTCAAAGTGAGTCACGATGGCCAGTTCGCGCTTTCCCCACTCGTGGTATTTTTTAAAGACCTCCAGCAGCCCTGTGTCCACGCGGTAAGGAAGTGTGACGGGAATTCTCGTCCCGATCCGGATTCTCTCGATATGGCTGATCGAGGCCACCTCGCCGATCAACCAATCCAGGTAGTCGTTGTTCAGGGTGAGGGGGTCACCCCCCGTGATGAGCACCTCGGAGATGCTTTCGTTCTCCTCGATCCAGCGAAGGGCATCCTTCACCTTTTTTCGTGCCATCATCACCGTGTCGTCCATTCCCTTGATTTCCCAGTTCCGCTGGCAATACACGCAGATCTGCGGACATGAATTGTAGGGCTTCAGGATCAGGATCTCGGGGTAGCGGCGGGTGATTCCGTCGATGGGGCTAGTGGATTTTTCCCCCATGAAATCCAAGTCGATTCCCTTGCGGCGGCTCTCGGCCACCTGTTCGCAGTATCGGCTGCTCGGGATGACCTGCGCGCGGATGGCCCGGTCGTAGTCGGAGCGGCCCTCCTTGCGGAAGAGGGACAGGTAGTAGGGGGTGATCTCGAAGGGAATATTGTACTTCTTTGCACTGATGAGGCCTTCGGTCTCTCCCTTGTCGAGCTTCACCAGCGCCCGGATCGTATCGATATCTTTGATGATGTGCTTCAGGTGCCAGCGGTAATCCTGCCAGTCTTCCACGGAAGAGTTGAAGAAATTCAGGATGTCCTGTTTGAGGGTCTTTCTCTCCCGGAGCAGCGGCTTGTCATATCCGGTCCGGTATCGGCGGAAAAAGCGCCTGATATTGCAGGCATAATCGTCGAGCTGCTTTGATCGGACAATAGCTGCCTCCCGTCCTTCCTTCATCTGGAAGATCTCTTTTCGCCTAAGATGCTTTCCGCCTTTGCCCGTGATGCCGAGAAACAGGGCCAGATATTCGCATAAAAATGCCTCCGATACCTGGTCGAGGGCTTCATTCTTTCCCTGGGCAAGGTCATAGAATATTTGCATGGGCGAGAAATGGGTGACGTATTCGTTTTCCGTTCGCAGTGTATTCGAGAGTACCCGGATACACTCTTTGGCGTTTCTCTTCTCAACGATATTGAGATTGATGAAATAGGTGTCCGATCTCATGTTGAACAGGTCGCGCTCGAGGCGGTTGAGATAGTCGAAAAAAAGATGCCTCGCCTCTTCCATGTGCCTGGAATTTCTAAGAATTTGCCTAATTCGGGGCTCAGTTGCCCACAGCTGTTCCACAAGTTCTTCTTTTGTCCAGTTCAGCCAATTCTTCATTTTTCCACTCTTTGCTTTGTAGTTACAGGAGTCCGCTTTGCCGCTTCTAACCGCATGAGTCTAACACACTGTCCAGCAGACGTCGGGCTTTCTTGCTGCCAAGACGTCATCCATGCGCTTCACCGGGGTGGTCAGCGGCGCCGATTTAACCGTATCGGGGTTTTCCCGGGCCTCTTTCGCAATAGAGATCATAGCGTCGCAAAACTCGTCGAGCGTTTCCTTGCTTTCCGTCTCCGTAGGCTCGATCATGATGGCCTCCCGAACGATTAGGGGGAAGTAGATCGTCGGGGGATGGAACCCATAGTCGAGCAAGCGCTTGGCAATGTCTGTCGTGTGCACGCCGCTTTCCCGCACCTGCTTCTCGCCCGAAAAGACGCATTCGTGCATGCACATCCGGTCATAGGCGATCTGGTAGTGGGGCCTGAGCCTCTCCTTGATATAGTTTGCATTCAGCACGGCGTTTTCGCTCACCCGCTTGAGGCCCTCGGCCCCAATGGACCGGATATAGGTGTAGGCTTTCACCATGACATTAAAATTGCCGTAAAAGGATCTGATCCGCCCGATCGTGTCGGGGAATTTCTCAGACCACTCGTATTGATTACCCTGCTTGATGACCCTCGGGACCGGCAGGAAGGACACCAGGTGGGATTTCACGCCCACGGGGCCGCTCCCCGGGCCGCCGCAGCCGTGGGGCGTCGAAAACGTCTTGTGCAGGTTGAGTTGTATGATATCGAAACCCAGATCCCCCGGTCGTGTGACACCGACGAGTGCGTTGGCGTTGGCTCCGTCGCAATACAGAAGCCCGCCTTTGCCGTGGACGATGGAAGCGACCTCTTCGATATTGCGCTCGAAGAGCCCCAAGGTGTTGGGGTTGGTGAGCATGAGCCCCGCCACATCTACGTTCATCAGTTCCCGCAGGTGGTCCAGATCCACGCCGCCTTCGGCATTGGAACGGAGTGTGGCCACCTGAAAGCCGCAGAGCGCAACCGAGGCGGGATTTGTCCCGTGCGCGGTATCGGGAATGAGGATGGTCGAGCGTTTTTCGGCCTTGCGCTCGAAGTGTTTCTTGATGACCATGACACCCGTGAGCTCGCCGTGAGCTCCGGCGGCCGGCTGGAGAGTAAAATCGGCCATTCCGCAGATCTCTGACAGGTAGCCGGCCAACTCGTAGAGAAGCTGAAGATTGCCCTGGACCGCGGCTTCAGGCGCGTAGGGATGCAGGGAAGTGAAACCCTGCAGACCGGCCACACTCTCGTTCACCTTGGGATTGTATTTCATCGTGCAGGACCCCAGAGGGTAGAAGCCCACGTCGACGCCGAAGTTGCGGCGGGACAGCCGGGTATAATGGCGAACAATG
>DATJPI010000325.1:0-11251 GCA_035506495.1 Syntrophales bacterium | reverse complement strand
GGCCGGATCGTACGGGTCCCAGACCAACTGGTTCTGGCCGCCTCACGCCTACCTGACCTACCAGATCAACGACAAATGGTACGCGGGTCTGGGCGAGTTCTCGCGCTTCGGCCTCGGGACGGAGTTCCAGAACGGCTGGCCTGGACGGTACAACAGCTACCGGGCCGTCATCCAGGAATTCGAGATCAACCCGAACGTAGCCTACAAGGTGAACGATAAACTTTCCCTCGCGGCCGGTCTCGTGGGGTCGTACTTCAAAGTGACGCTGCAGCGAGCTCTTCCGTACCCGCCGACGGACATCGATTTCAAGGTGGAGGGCGATTCCTGGGGCTGGGGATGGGACGTAGCCCTGCAGTACAAGCCTTTCGACTGGATGCAGTTCGGGATCACCTACCGCAGCAAGATCGAGCAGAACGTGAAAGGTAATGTTGCCGTCAGTCGGACTCTTGCTACCACTGCCGGATTAGGAATCAATGTCGCAAACATGAGCGGCTCAGCCGATCTCACCCTGCCCGACACGATCTTCACCGGGCTCAACTTCAACATCACGAAGACCTGGTCTGTGGGCGGCGGCGTCTACTGGTACGGCTGGCAGTACTACGACAAGCTCCAGCTGAACTTCGGCGCGCCCTTCGGCGGAAATGCCGCCACATCGGGGCCGTCAACGACTTCGGTCAGCCCGAAGAACTGGGCCAACGTGGCTCGCTACCTCGTCGGCACGGAGTGGAAGGTGACGCCGAACTGGGATCTCCGCCTCGGCTATGCCTATGACACGGCCCCCGAGCCGAACAACACCCTCGATTACATCCTGCCCGACAACGACCGGCACCTGTTAAGCATCGGCGTCGGATATCACCAGGCCGCGTGGTCGGTTGACCTTGGCTACACGTACGAGATCATGATCGAGCGCAGCTATATCGGCGGCCCCCCGACTACTACCGGGGGGATCGGGGCTCCCTACACCTACCCGGGAAGATTCACGAGCGGCACGGCGCACCTGATCGCGATGACCTTCGGCTACAAGTTCTAACAGTGACTTCGAAAAAGCCCGGACCCGATCCGGGCTTTTTTTTCGAGACTTCAGTGAGGCTTCAGGCGCCGGTACCCAGCGACAGAACTGGATGAATCCATCTTCTCATTTGTCCCGATGCCGGAAGCCCGATGCCTTTTCATGAGGTGCCCCATGGCATACGAGGACTCCATCTATTTCAAGAGGCCCTGGCTCAAGTCCTACGAGCCCGGCGTGCCGGCCACCATCAACTATGAAGAAATCACCATGCCCGACATCCTGGACCGGACGGCCGGAAAGTACCCTGACAAGGCCGCTCTCGTCTTCCAGGGTTTCTCCATCACGTACCGGCAGATGAAAGACATGGTGGACCGCTTTGCCACGTGCCTTTCCGATTTCGGCGTCAGGCAGGGCGACGCCGTGGCGATCCTGCTTCCCAACACGATCCCCCAGGTGATTGCCTACTATGCGACGCTTCGCATCGGGGCGATCACGGTGCTCAACAACCCGCTCTACTCCGACCGCGAGCTGGAACACCAGTTCAACGACTCGGGCTCCAAGGTCCTTGTCACGCTCGACCTTCTCGGAAACCGCATGATCGACCTGCGCCAGAAGACGAAGGTCAGGCAGATCGTCTACACTTCCATCGGCGACTATCTTCCCTTCCCGAAGAGCCTGCTTTTCCCGCTGGTCGCCAAAAAGAAGAAAATGGCCGCCGATGTGAAGGCTGCGCCCGACGTCTACAAGTGGAAGGATTGCATCGCCAAGTACAGCCCCAGCCCGCCGCGGCCGAAGGTCGGCATTGAAGACGTGGCCATGTACCAGTACACGGGCGGAACGACAGGTGTTTCCAAGGGCTGCATGCTGACCCACGCAAACCTCAGCAAGCAGATCCAGCAGGCCGATGCCTGGTTCCAGCGGTTCGAAAAGGGCAACGAGATCTGTCTGGGCGCCCTTCCCATCTTTCATGTCTTTGGCATGACAGGCGCGATGAATGTTTCCGTGTACAGCGGATGGACCGATGTCCTCGTCCCGCGGCCCCAGCCGCCACAGCTGCTGGAGGCCATCCGGAAGTTCCGGCCTACCTTCGCGGCGCTTGTGCCCACCATGTACATCGGGATGCTGAATCATCCGGATCTGAAGAAGACGGATATGTCCTGCATCAAAGGGGCCTTTTCGGGCAGCGCGCCGCTGCCCGTTGAGGTCATCCACGAGTTCGAGCGGCTGACGGGGGCCGTTATCGTCGAGGGCTTCGGGATGACGGAGACGACGCCGGTCACCCACGTGAACCCCTTCGCGGGCGGCGTCCGCAAGGTGGGGAGTGTCGGTGTGCCCATCAGCGACACGGAGGCGCGGATCGTGGATCTGGATACGGGGCTTACCGACATGCCCCTGAACACGCCCGGCGAGCTCATCGTCCGGGGTCCTCAGGTCATGAAGGGCTACCTCAACAAGCCCGAGGAAACGGCCTACACGCTGCGCAACGGTTGGTGCTTCACAGGGGATATCGCCACGATGGACGAGGACGGATACTTCTATATCGTGGACCGCAAGAAAGACATGATCATCTCGGGCGGCTTCAACATCTACCCGAGGGATGTAGATGAGGTCTTCTACGAGCACCCCAAGGTCCAGGAAGCCTGCGCCATTGGGATCCCCGACCCCAAGCGGGGAGAGAACGTAAAACTCTTCATCGTTCTCAAGGAAGGCGAGACGGCGACCCAGGAAGAACTCATCGAATATGCCAAAACGAAGCTTGCCACCTACAAACTGCCGACGGAGATCGAGTTTCGCAAGGAGCTTCCCAAGAGCACCGTGGGCAAGGTCCTGCGCAAGGAGCTCAAGGCCGAGGAGATGGCGAAGCGTAAGAAGTCATAAAACCAGAACGCATCGAAAAAAGAAGAGAACGGTTATACGCCGTTCTCTTCTTTTTCGAAGGGCCAAACGCATGAAACCCGGCGCCCTCATCAGCGGCCGCTTCGGGCCGTAACCATTCTTTCACATTATATCCGATTTTCCTTCGAAGGGGCGAACTTCTTCCTCGGCCCGAAAAATCTCATGCAGAAAGAGCCGGCTTCCAACCCTTTGAATGCCTCGCGGAATAGCGCTCCTTGTCGTCGGGCCTTATTGCATGGATTGCTACCGGCCGTTTGTCCTGGGGCTGTTAAATAAGAGTGTCGTTCGCGATGTCATCTATGTCTATGATGAAGGCCTTTCGCGAAACGAAACCCTATCCGGACAAACCGAATCAAGAAAAGTGAGTCAGGCTCTGACGTGGATAAAGGTGGGCGGACTCATATGGCGCTCACCTCGTCTCGTACTTTCCGCTTCTCCGCGCGTGGGCGACCTTCGTCATGACGGCCACGGAAGCAATCCTCGTCCTCAACGAGTCGGCGCCCCAGGAAAATGGAAAGAATGGCTTCGGCTCCTGTCGCGTATCCCCTGCATCTGCCCCCTTCAGGTAAAGGGCGTCCACATCTCCCGACACGATAGCCGCCACGTCAATCTGCTGTTGCGTCAACGTTACGGACGATTCCCTCGTAGTGCCCACCTGTATTTCGTCGAACGTGACGTTCGTCAATTCCTGCGGCTGCTCAAATTCATTCTCCGCCATGGTCTGTCCTCCTTCTTTCTGTTTCAGTGAATAACCCTTGCCCTTCAGGCATACGGATGTCGCCTTCTGATCATTCTGCTGCTGCGCGCAACGGCTTCGATGCGGTTCCCCTTTCGGCCGGAAGGAACTCGCCCCGCAACTTACCATTGGCCTCGCTTGCCGTCGGCAGCAAGACGCCCACGGCAAAAGGGTCATTACTTATCATCATCCCTCCCGTCTTGTATTGACTTCCTTATCTGCAGCGATCGGTGGTGAAGTATTCATTCAAATCAACCCATAGGCCTTGAGTTGTCTGACTGTGCTGGAGACGAAGACTTTGAAGACGGTAATGGCCGGTACGGCGAGCAACACTCCGGCAAGGCCGAACAGGATGCCGCCGCCAACGACGCCGATGACCACCACGATCGGGTGAAGCTTCACCGCCCCGCCGAGGACGATCGGCTCGTAAAAAACATTCTTGAGCGCCTCGGCCAGTATCACCGCTGCGATGACCCAGATCGTGAAATTCCCCGGGTCGACCATGGGCAGGAGAGGATGGAACTCTTCCGCCAGGAGGACATAGGCCAGCCCCCCCATCAAGGCAACCGCCGTCCCCAGGTACGGAATTACATTGGTAGCGCCGGTGAAGAGCCCGATGGCGATCGCCCAACGGGTAGAGACCCCCACGACAACGAAAAGCACCGTCACACTGAGGCCAAGCAGGGCGCACTCCAGGAAGATGCCGCGCAAGTAGCTGCCCAGCGCACGGTCAAGATCGTCCAGGATGCGTAAGGCCGGTTCAAACAGGCGGTTGGGGATCGCGCTGAGGAGTCCTCGCTTGATCTCACCGGTATCGCTCAGCAGAAATAGGAAGACCAGGGGAGCTATGGCCCATGCGGAGAGGATGCGGCCTGCGGTTGCGAGAGGCGCCTCCAAGATCGGAGCCGGCACTCGGTCAGGACCCTCGTGAAGAGACTTTGCCCCGTCAGCCTTAGCGGGTGGTGCCGACGCATGCAGCTTGAGGGTTTTCAGATTCGCGCGGTGGTAATCGAGCAAACGGTCGGAACCGGCCGGGGCATCCGGGTCGCGGGAACGGGAGGCGAGGAACTGGGATTGTTCTTCCGGGGCAAGGGCGAGATACCGATTGATCCGGTCGAGGATGCGGTCCGCCTCTTCGTGGACCAGGCCATAGATTCGGTTGCCTTTCTTGAGCGACGGGTCCAGCCCCATCAGGACCCGGTAATTCTCGTTGAGTTTGTATAGCGCGCGGACCTTGAGCTCGATTGCGGCGATTTCGTCTTGCATAACGGCTGCTATCCGGCCGTAAATGAAGAAACCGGCGAGCACGAACACGATCAATAGCAGTCCGATGGCCAGAATTCGCGGCATCCGGTAACGCTCCAGGTGAGCGATGAGGGGACGACAGATGTAAGCCATAATGCCGGCGACCGCAACAGGAACGATGAGGCTGCTCAGCTTCCAAAGCAGGAATGCGGAAAGGAGCAGGCCTGCGACAGCCCCGGCAGACTTAAGGAGCATGACGGCAGAGCCGCATTCATTGCGAGAGGTCACCGTCGCTCTCCTCGTTGAAATACTCAGTCTCCAAAAGCATTTCAAATCTCATGGCCATGAGTTGGGCCAGCTTTATGAGTATCTTGTTTGCCAGGGGCGGGAAGTTGCGGCTGAGGGTTTCCAGATCGGAATGTCCGACGGCCACCAGAAAGATCGGGCCACGAGCCCGGGCCGTGGCCCAGTGGACCACCTCGGCCCCCACCGCAGCCAACTCCTCAAAGGAGGCCGGCGGCTCCAGCGTGGCCAGGGGCACTTCCTCACCGCTCTGTTTGCGCCTCAGGATCTCGACGGTGCCGGCTCGCAGGAGGTACAGGGCCGCGCCGGGTGTTCCTTGTTCATAGATGATTTCTCCGTCCCGGTAGGCCCGTTCGTGGACGATCCGGGCGAGCCGTTTGAGGTCTCCGCGCGTAAGGTCCGCGAAGAGCGAGACCCGCCTGAGGAAGTCCACAAGATCCTGGCCTTGTTCGCCTGCCGGCGTTTCCGGTAGTGCGCCGAACAGTGCCTTCGTCGGACCCGAGTGTTTCCTTGAATCCGCATCTTTGGGGCGAGAGATCAAAATTCGCTTGAGCCCGGCAAGACGAAACTTCATTTTGGGAGAGTTCATTTTCCTCCTCCCCTCCAATGCTTTGAAGAGATGATGCATTCCGAATCGCCGGCGTCACTTCAAAAGCCAAGACGATCTCAGGTTCCTAGTTTGACCCGCTGCCACTCCCGCTTCAGGATTGTTTGTGCCACGGTGGTGATTGTCTCGATGTCGGCCTCGGTGTCGGAATCGAGAGATTCCTCGTCCTTCAGCCGCTTTATGGCGGTATCGATCCTTCGGGAAAGCTCCTTGTGATCCGCCCTGGTGGGATTCAGAAGGAGGCGGATTTTCGACTCTGCAAGAACGATTCGTTCGAGTTTGTCCAGCAGCGCCGCATCTTCGCGAAGAGGACCGCGGCCCTTGTCCCATTTGCTCTGCCACGAGGACTTGATAACCAAGGACGAAACCAGCAGCGATAGCAGTTCTGCCACTGTGTCGCGCAGCGTTTCGATCCATTTCTGCCGGTTCGTCGAGAGCACCGTGGCATTGAACTGACGTCTCGCGACCTTGAGCGAGACGATGGGCCCAAGCATGGATGCGACGAGAGCAGTGGCTGCAGAGATTGCGCTTATAACCAGGGGGTCCATAGCTTTCCTCGGAGTTTGGCGGATTCATGATAACGTTGCATGCGGATCAACACCCCATTCAAAGGTGTACATAATTCCACGACATACCCGTCTATGGTAGCTGGGCTTCGGTCAAGCCGGGGTATGAAGCAATGATGCGCTTGAGATCCGCTGTGGCGAGGTAGTAACCCAGGAGCGCCTGCGTGTGCTCGTACTCTGCCTTCTTCACGGAGGCGACCGCTGTGGCGTATTGACTCTCCGTAACCGTTCTCGACTTTATCGCATCGCTTTTCAGCCGCAGGTTTTCCCTGTACAGTTCCAACGATTCGCGGGTGACATCGATCAGGCGCTGTGTCTGCTCCAGCTTCCGGCAGGCCTTGTCCACTTCGACCTCGATCCGCTTTTTCACGCGGTGAAGGTTCTCGTCCGCCTGGTTGAGCTGCTCCTTTCGTTGACCGACAACCCCCCCCCGTTTACCCCCATCGATGATGTCCCATGTCATCCTCAAACCCACGATGCCGAGATTGTTCGTCACAAAGGGAACACCGTCCTGATGGATATACTGGCCGAACGCGCTGATGTCGGGGACATATTCCCATTGTGCAGCCTTGACACCGCTCTGGGCCTTGCTGACGTTTTCCCGCGCGGCTTTGATTTCCGGGTTCTTCTCCAGAGCCTCCTTCACGTATGTTTCACGGGTATCCGCAGTCGGTTCCGGCGGGGAGGGATCGACAGGGTCTATCTCCGTATCGAGGGGCAGGTCCAAGAGGTCACTCAGTTCCGAATTGAGATCGGCGATCTGGATCTCCGCGGAAAGCAGGGCGTGTCTGTTCTGGAGGAGAACCGCATTGCTGCCGATCGCGGCGACCTCGAGCTGGTTCCCGGCAGCCACGCTGTCTTTCGCTTCACGGAGAGCCTGTTCGCCGGCCGAAACGGCGGCAGAAGCGGCGTCCTTGAGCTTCCGGGTTACGACCAGGCCATAGAAGAGCCTGTGGGTGGCAAAGATGATATCCGTTTTCGCTTTCTCAAGTTCGGCCGCCGCAATCTGCTGATCGGCAAGGGCGACGTTGTCTGCATGGTAGATCTTCGGCAATTGCGTCAAAGGCTGGGTGAGAGTGGTATTGGTAATGAATGGTGTATCGCTGCCCTGATTGATACCCACATCCTGTACAGGGAAGGGGCCGAGACCGGGCACGGCGCCCAGACTGCCCGCGGGAATGTTGACCAGTTGCTTGTCCGAAAGATGGAAGTAGTTCGACTCGTTCCTCAGATGGGGGAAATAATCCGACCGGACCGTGTTCCTCTTCTCTCTTCCTTCCCGGACCCTTGAGCCGGCGATTTTAAGCGACGAGTTTTGCGCCACGGCAAGGGAAACGGCTTCGTCGAGGGTCAATGTGCGTGTCTCGGCGAGAGCGTGCCCTGGTGCTCCGATGATGAGCGCCAGGAAAATCATGAGAGCGGCTGCGGGCGCCTTCTGGATGCGCGATATCACGACAACATAGAGCACCGGTATGACGAGGAGCGTGAAGCACATGGAGAAGATGAGCCCCACGGCAATGACCGAGGCAAGGGGGCTCCACAGCGCCGAACGCGAAAGAATCATTGGGATCATACCCATCGCTGCAGCCATGGTGGTGAGAAAGATCGGCCGCAGACGGCGTTGCCCCGCCTCTGTCGCTGCTTCCTCGAGAGAATGCCCCTCCGCGATCTTCTCGTTCACATAGTCGATGAGGATGATCGCATTTCGGACCACGATGCCGCACACGCTGATCAAGCCGATGAAGGCCATGAAACCGAAGGGATTCCGGGTGATCAGCAACCCCACCGCTGCGCCAAGAAGCGACAAAGGGATCGATGTCATGATGACGAGGGGCACCGATATATTCCGGAACTGGACGAGAAGCACGAGAAAAATGGCTACAAGGCTGATCCCGAGAGCGGCGGCCAGCTGAGGCGAATTGTCTTCCTGATTGAATTTTTCCCCTCCGTAATAGATGTGGTATCCGGCAGGCAGCTTGAGCGCCGCGATCTTCGGTGCGACGGCATCAAGCAGTGCTGACGCGTATACCCCCTCCTTGACGAAACTGCGCACCGTCAGTGTTCTCACGCCGTTGCGGCGCACGATGCGGCTTGTCTGCCATTCCGGCGTAAGGTTGGCGATGGACCGCAATGGCACGCTCGCATGGGTGAGCTGGGAGGTCACGTAGGCATCCCCAACAGAATCAAAGGACGAGCGCTCGTCCTTGTCGAGACGAAGGAGCAATGTCACCGCCCGGTCCCCCTCCCAGAAGATCCCGGTCTGTTGGCCTTCAAAGCCGCCTGCCAGTGTCTGGGAGACCGCGCCATTGGTCAGGCCGAGACGATTGGCCAACTCGTTGTTTACGTCAATATCGACCCTGTACGTGTCGTTGTAGTAGTCACGGTGCACAAACTGGGAAGAAGGCTCTGCCCGAAGCATGTTTTCCACCTCCGTTCCGATCTGTTTCAACGTGGCCATGTCGTCACCCGAAATCCGGATTTCGATGGGGGCCTCCTGTGATGATCCCTGCTGCAGTTCCTTGACGATCACCATGGCCTCGGGAACGACAGCAGCCAGTTTCACCCGCAGGTCCGCCACGAAGGCAGGCGTCGCTTTGACGGATAGGGTGTTGACGATGAACTGGCCGTAGGCGCCATCGGGCTGCTGCGGGTTGACGTTGTAGTAAAATCTCGGGGCGCTCTGCCCGACAAAACTTGCGTAATGGGCGGCTTCGGGACGATCGGACAGATACTTCTCGATTCGGCCCATGGCGGCATCCGTGGTCTCGATTCGCGTGCCCTGGCGCATCCAGAGATCAATCACAAACTGGTTGCGTTCGGCAGGAGGGAAGAACTGCTGCGGGACCAGCAGGAAAGCAATCGCACCTAGGACGACGGCTCCAATACCGACGGCCAGACCCAGGCCTTTTCGTTTCATGAAGAAGACGATCGCCTTCCCGTATGCGTTCTGGAGGCTGTCAAGAAGGTTAAACGATTTCTTCTTATCGGGAGCTTCGTGGTCGTGGAGACCTTTTTTTATAAAGAAACTGCAAAGGAAAGGCGTGAGCGTAATGGCGACAATAAAGGAAACAATCAGGGCAATGCTCACAGTGAGCGGAAGCGCGATGATGAACTCGCCGGCAGTCCCCGTCAGGATGATCAGGGGCATAAAGGAACACACGATAGTCACCGTCGCGGCAAAAACCGGGACAACAACATCCGCGGCAGAGCGCCACGTCGCCTCCTCTATCGGCACCTTATGATCCAGGAGCTCGATATAGTTGTCCACGATGACGATGGCATTGTCCACGACGATTCCGAGGACGACGATGAGTGCTGCAATCGATACCTGGTGCAGGGGAATGTCGAAGGCGTTCATGATCCCTACCGTTGCGAGGAGCGTCACCGGGATGGCCAGGGCCGCAATCAGGGCAACGCGGATCGGCAGAAGGACAATCGTCACCAGGATGACGGCCCCGATGGCCAGCATGAATTCATGGCCGAGATTGGCGATGCGCTCCCGAACCATGGTCGGCTGATCCGCGATAAGATCGACATGGATGTCGGGAGGCAGCAGCAATCGAAGCTGGGTCATGACCTCGTCCAGTTTCTCCCCCAGTTCGGTGACATTTTTGCCCTTCTGCATTTCGACGGACAGCAATACGCTCGGCTTTCCATCATAGCGGACAAGGAAGACCGGGTCCTCGTAGCGCCGCTCGACCTTGGCGAAATCCTTGATGTAGACGGGCTCGCCCGTTCTGGAAACGTCGACCATCACATTTGCGATCTGCTCTTCCGTGGTAAACGGCCCCGTTGTCCTCATCGGGATTTTGGATCGGCTGGTCTCGGCCCGCCCCGTCTCCGTAATGATGTTTCTCTGCTGAAGCGCCTGCATGATGTGCACCGGATCGGCAAAATACTGGGAAAGGCGCGCGAGGCTTCCGGTGATCCAGATCTGCTCGCTCTGTTCGCCGTACCGCATCATCTTTCCCGTTTCACGGACCGTCCGGAACCGGTCCTGGATCGTGTCGACGTAATCGCGCAGTTCCCGGTACCCGTAACGCTCGCCGTGGACGGCGATGAGCAGGGCGACGGTGTCGCCGAAATCGGAATTCACAATCGGCCCCCGGACGCCGGAAGGCAGTTCCGTCAGTGAGGTTTCCAGCATTTCATTGCGGAGCTTTGCCCAGAAGAGATCCGCATTCTTGACGTAGTTTTCCAGTTCCACATTGATGATCACAAGACCCGGGCGGCTCGTGGAATAGGTCAACTCCTTTCTGACCTCGGGGAACTTGAAGATATGTTTTTCAAGCGTCTTGGTGACCTGCTTCTCGACCTGCTCGGAGGTCGCGCCGGGATACTGGGCGATCACGAGGCCCGTTCGGATGGTGACGGTCGGGTCTTCCGTCCTCGGCATGGACATCAGGGCGTGAATCCCGACAGCAACGGCCATCGCTGTGAGAACGATGATGACGGAGGGGTAGCGGAGTATGCCTTTAATGGGATTCATTGCGCTGCTTTCCTATCGGTATTCGGAGCGTTTCCTGCAGGCCGGCTTGCTATCGTTACCGGCACGCCGTCGCGGAGGTAATCCTGACCGGCAAGAACGATCGATTCGTTTCCTGAAAGGCCTTCTTTAATTTCCATTTCGGTGCCGCGCAGCGTACCAACCTTCACCCGCTTGCTGTAGACACGCTGCTGCTCGGGGTAGTAAACGAAGACAGTCGTCGCTCCCTGGGCGTCGCGGACGATGGCTTCGCCCGGCACGGTCATCACGGATACCTTGCGGTCGCCTTCGATCCTCGCCTCCGCAACCATCCCGACTTACAGTACGCGCTCGGGATTGGGCAGGCTGATGCGAGCCATGTAGGTCCTCGTGCCCTGGTCGGCGGCAACATTGATCAGGCGAA
>DATJPI010000324.1:0-3172 GCA_035506495.1 Syntrophales bacterium | reverse complement strand
GGACAAGATCAGCCACTCCGTTCAGCACACGGAATTCGAATCCTTCCTCTCGGTGGATCCGAACTGGGTGCAGTCGGTCGTCCGGAGTGTCCAGAAATACATCGGCACCTTTGCCACGCGGGGTCTGCAGCCCATCGTATTGTGCTCGCCGGGTGCCCGGATCCATTTCCGGAAGATTCTGGAGAAATTTATTCCTAACATCGTCGTGCTCTCGCACAACGAGATCACGCACGATGTGAACATCAAATCCCTAGGGATCGTGGAGTAGGAACGTGCAGATCAAGCGTTACGAAGCCACCAGCACCCAGGAAGCCCTGTTGAAGGTCAAGAACGATCTCGGGCCCGATGCCGTGGTCCTCTCGACGCGAAAGATCCGCAGCGGGCGGGTCCCCCTGTTCGAGGTGACGGCCGCCGTGGACATTCGCGCGCAGAACCAGCGCGAGAAGCCTCTCGCCATTGGCGCCCCGCCGCCCATGCCGGCTCCGCCCAAGGAAGAGTCGGTCGTCCAATCGTTCCGTCGAGACATGGAGGAGATCAAGATCCTGATTGCCGAGAACGTCATGCGTCCCTTCCCCTTTGGGGAGTTTCTGGAGATGAAGGAGATGCTGGACACGTTTTTCGACACCATGGGATTCCAGCGCAAGGAGAGGATTCCCGGGGCGCTCTCGAAGATCTATCACCACCTGGTTTCGATGGGGGTGGCGCGCTCCAGAGCGTTCCTGATCGTCAATACGCTGAAGAAAAACCTTTCCGCCGAGGAGCTCCGGAACGAGGAAAGCATCCATCGGATCGCCGAGCAGCTTCTGGCCCGGACGATCAGCCTCTCGTATGGAGCCACGGAACGCAAAAGGATCTGCGCCTTCATGGGCCCCACCGGTGCGGGAAAGACCACGACCCTCGCCAAAATTGCCGCGCGTGCGGCCCTCGAAGAGAAGGTAAAGGTCGGGCTTGTCACGACGGACACCTACCGCATTGCGGCTGCAGATCAGCTCAAGACCTACGGCCGGATCATGGAGGTCCCCGTCGAGGTGGTTTCCGACAAGACGGCATTCCGGAAAGTCCTGGCGAAGCTCGCAGACCGCGATCTCATCCTCGTCGATACGCCCGGCAAAAGCTCCGTGGAGTCCGGCTACGTGGAGAAGCTACGGGATCTCTTTCAGCTCGAAACACCCGTGGAAGCCCATCTGCTGCTGCCGCTCACGGCGAGCCAGGATAGCCTCGCCCAGAACCTGGAGCGCTTCAAACCCATCGGCTACCAGTCGATCATCTTCACCAAGCTCGACGAGAGCCGTCATTACGGCGTGATCTACAATGTCATCGACCAAGAGCGCAAACCCGTTTCCTTCGTTACCAACGGCCAGAACGTCCCCCAGGACATCGAAAAGATCAACCCGGGCCGTCTGGCGAAGATGATTATGAACACTCCCCTGCATTAGCAGGGCATTGGCGGATAGAAAGGTTGGAGGACTTTTACTCTTGGATCAGGCTTCAATGCTCAGGCGAATGAAAAAAGCCTCGCAGGAACAGAACGAATCGAAATCGCCCTCACGGGGGACTCCGACCGCGGACCCGAAGGCTCCGCGAGCCGTGCGCGTCATCGCCATCACAAGCGGAAAGGGCGGGGTGGGGAAGACCAACATTGCCACCAACCTGGCCTATCATCTCTCGCAGATGAAGCGAAAGACGCTCGTCCTCGACGCGGACATGGGGCTGGCCAACATCGATGTCATCCTGGGGATTGCCCCGAAGCACAACCTCTACCATGTACTGAGAGGCGAGAAGACGATCGGCGAGGTAATCGTCGACGGGCCTGGCGGCATGAAGATTTTGCCGGCCACATCGGGGATTCAGGAGATGGCCGATCTCTCCAGGGGCGAGAAGCTGGCGCTGCTGGACGAACTGGACGGCCTGGGCACGGAGTTGGACTTCCTGCTCATCGACACGGCGGCGGGCATCGCTGGCAATGTCATCTACTTCAACGTGGCCGCTCGGGAGATCATCGTGGTCGTCTCCCCGGAGCCCACGTCCATCACTGACGCCTATGCGCTGATCAAGATCCTCTACAGCAACTACGGCGAAAAGCGGTTCATGCTGCTGGTCAATATGGTGAAACATTCCAGCGAGGCCCGGGAAGTCTTCCAGAAGTTGAGCAACGCCACATCTCATTTCCTGAACCTCACTATCGAATACCTGGGCTACGTCCTGGAAGACGAGAAGGTGCCCGAATCGGTCCGGAGACAGAAGGCCTTTGCGGAAATCTATCCGGAGTCCAGGGCGAGCAAGTGCCTGCAGTCCATTGCCCGTAAACTCTGCAAGCTGCCATCCGAATTCAGCGATGCGGGCAGCTTGAAGTTTTTCTGGAAGTCGATTGTCGAGAAAGAGCGCCGATAGGGGATTCCGTGAAAAAGAAGGACCGGGACAATCTGATCCTGAAATACGCACCACTTGTCAAAAGCATCGTCGACAGGATCGCCTGCAAGGTGCCCGAGCATGTGGCCGAGCGCAGCGACCTCACCAATGTGGGGATCATCGGCCTGATCTCGGCCCTCGAGAAATTCGACAAGACGCGCAACGTGCAGTTTGAGACCTACGCGCGTTTCCGCATCCGCGGGGCGGTCCTCGACGAGCTCCGGGCACGGGACTGGCAGCCGCGATCGGCGAGGAACAAGGACGCGAAAATCGAAAAGGCCCTTCACGCCCTCCGGAAGAAGCTCGGCCGGCCACCCGACGAGTCGGAGGTGGCTGAGTACCTCGAACTCTCCCTCGACGACTACTACCAGCTCCTCGACGAGGCGTCGGGAGTTTCGCTGCTTTCGAGCGAGGACCTGCCGCCGGACTACTGTGAGAAATATGCGGCCTACGACGTGCTGGAGAAGATCGACCAGGGCAGCCCCCTGTCGATCCTGGCCCGGGGCGAGGTGAAGAACATCCTCAAGGGCGCCATCGAAGCGCTTCCGGACAAGGAAAAACTGGTGCTTTCGCTCTACTACTACGAAGAGCTCACCATGAAAGAGATCGGCTGTGTTCTCAGCCTTACCGAATCGCGGGTCTGCCAGCTGCACTCCCAGGCCGTGCTGCGGCTGCGGGGCAGGGTGAAGGACCTGAGGTAAGCAGGCGAAGCCATGGCAAGGCGCGTTGAACTTGATCTTCTCGAGCAGGAAAAGCTGGCGGA
>DATJPI010000323.1:0-5801 GCA_035506495.1 Syntrophales bacterium | reverse complement strand
GCGGACATCGTGAATTTTCTCAACGCCAAGGGGTTCCGTGCGTGGATGACCTACGACATGACCATCGACTCGCTCGTGAATTTCATCGGGGACGAGATCCCGGTCATCCTGATCATCCAGGCGTGGAGCCGCAGCAAGCGGGACGACAGGTACGAAGGCATCACCAATTACGGCCACTACGTGATGGCCATCGACCACGATGAAAAGCGCATCATCATCATGGACCCCGGCCTGCCTTTCGGCAGTTACGGGTACCTGACAAAAGAAGAACTGGAGAAGCGCTGGTACTATATGTCAAGCGACAACCGGAAGCTGCGGGTCGGGATCGTCGTTGAGCCCCCCAAGAACAACCAACTCGTTCACATCCCGTAGGAGGAGGGCCGATTCGAACCCTTGAAGGGCGTTGCCGTTCTTCCCCATAGGGTGTTCCCTGCCGGCGGCCGCCCGTCATCCCCATATCATCCCCAGATAATACGCGCATCGACAGCTTGGCACCCCTTCGCGGAGGCCATGAGGGGGTTGATGTCGAGTTCGGCCACATCCGGATGCCGGGCAGCGAAGAACGACAGCCGTTCGATGATTTCGATCAGGCTTTCAAGATCGACGCCGGGCTCGCCCCTGGATCCCTTCAGAAGAGGCCAGATCCGCAGCGACTCGATCATTGCCCGCGCCGTCCGCCCGTCGACGGGGACAAGCTCACGGCTGATATCCCGGAAGACTTCTGCGTAAATCCCTCCCTGGCCGACGGCCAGAACGGGTCCGAAGACGGGGTCCCTCTTGAGTCCCAGAAGGATCTCCCTGCCGGCGATCTGCTCCTGGAGTTGAAAGGCGTCGATTGCAACATCCGGGTTCTTCGCCCGGACGCTCCCCACGATCTGTCTGTGTGCTGCCCTCAACCCGCTGAGATGGGCTATCCCCGTCACGATTCCGCCCCACTCGGTTTTGTGTAGAAAGGCGCGGCCCGAAAGCTTCAGCACGAAGGGAGGTTTCATGCGATTTGCCGCTTCCCGGAGGGCTGTCACAGTTATTCCCTCGGCCCCGACCGCGGCGGGGATCCCGTATTGCTCGAGCAGCTGCAGGGCCGTCTGGCCCAGGAGCATCCCTTCCTTCTTTCCCTTTGAGACCAGATTCATGGCTGTCGTCTCATCGACGGCAAAGGATCGGGGCGCAGGCCTGTGGCGGTTCTTGATCTGATGATATTGGCGGCTGAATGAAAGCCCCAGGACGGCCTGCTCGATCGTGTCGAAGCACGCGACACCCGGTATGGCTTCGAAGGGGTCGATGGCCGGGGAGGTTTCCATATAGGTCCAGACAGCGATCGGCTTCCGATTTCCCGCATCGTGGCGGGCCGTGGCGAAAGTGTCAGTCAGTTTCAAATCGCTGTGCAGCGGCGATTCGGACGAGGGGAAGATGGCAAGCACACCGTCAATGCCGGAAGACGTGAGGAACTCGGTCATGCACAGCCGGTACGCTTCGGCATATCGACCGCCGATCATGCCGATGGGCCAGATGTCGATGGGGTTCGAGATGCCGATCCAGTCGGGAAGACCCCGTTTGAGTCTTGCCGCAAGCCCCGGCGGCAAGGCCCCGATGGTGAGGCCGCGGTCCTCGCAGGCATCGGCGCACATGATTCCCCCGGCACCGGTGGCGGTAACGACTCCCAGCCGCGGTCCCTCCATCTCGCCGAGGACGGCCAGGGCGTGCATGGCATCCCGCATCTCGCCGCTGGTCCGGACACGCAGGACACCCGCCCGTTTGAAAACGGCATCGAAAACGTGATCCTCGCCCACAAGAGAGCCCGAATGGGAAAGCGCCGCCCTCGCTCCTGTCGTGCTCCGGCCGGTCTTCAGGACGATCATCGGCTTTTCCCGGCTGATGCGGCTTGCCGATTCCAGGAACTCGGGGCCCCGCTTCAGCCCCTCCATGTGGAGGACGATGACCTCCGTTTCCGGATCATTTCCCAGGTAGTCAAGGGCATCAACAAGGTCCAGGTCGCAGGAGTTGCCGACGTCGATCGCCTTCGCGAAGTTGCGCCATGCCAGATTTGCGGCGGCGACCTGAATGAAGCCGGTCTGGGCGATAACGGAGATGGGGAGAAACCTCTCCGGGCGGGGCATTTCGATAAATGCCGTATTGTACCGGATGTAGTTGTTGACCACGCCAATCGTGTTGGGACCCAGCACGCGGACTCCGGCCTCCCGGGCCCTGCGGGCAATTGCATCCTGGAGTTCGCGCCCGTGCTCGTCGGCATCGGCAAATCCCTGACTGATAATGATGATCCGCTTCAGCCCTGCAAGGATGCAATCCTCCAGGGCGGCCTGCACCCGGTCACGACCCACGGAAATGAGGGCCAGATCGACCCTTTCGTGGATATCGGCGACGGAAGGATAGACCTTCAGCCCGCCCAGGATCTCGCCGCCCGCCGGATTCACCGGGTAAATACGGCCCTTGAAACCGTAGCGAAGCATGATCTCGGCGCTGTTGAAGGCACCCGTGCCTGTCCTGCGGGGGGTGCCGATGAGGACGACTGACGAAGGGGCCAGGAATTTCTTCATGACGCCGGTTCTGCCTCCTGCGGTTCGTTGTGTACGCGGTCTTTGCCTCGTCTTTTGGCTTCGTACATGTTCCGGTCGGCGCGTGCAATGAAGTCCTTAAGCTCTTCCCCCGGCCGGTACTGGGCGATCCCGATACTGACGGTCTTGAGCTCCTCTTTGCCGGGGAAAGGTCGAAAACGCTCTTCCCGGAACTCCATCCGGATTCTTTCAGCCAGCACACCGGCATGATCCCTCATTGTTTCCGGCATACAGACGGTGAACTCTTCGCCGCCGTAACGGAACGCCAGGTCTGTTCTGCGGATGCACCGAAGGATTGTCGCTCCGATGCGCTCGAGCACTCTGTCGCCTTCCATGTGGCCATAGGTGTCGTTGAACTGCTTAAAGTCGTCGATGTCGATTAACAGCAACGAAAGCGGTCGCACGTATCGCTCGGAGCGTTCGATTTCGGCTTGGAGCAGGTGATAGAAGTGACGCTGATTGTAGAGCCCGGTGAGATCATCCTTGATGCTCAGCTCCATGTAGCGTGATTCGCTCTGCCGCAGGGCCGCTTCCGTTTTCTCGTGTTCCTGGATTTCCATCTGCAGGGCGTCGACATGGATCTGGATGCGCGAAGCGAGGGCCGAGACGATGAAGGAGATGGCCA
The DNA here is from genome assembly GCA_035506495.1 of Syntrophales bacterium. Lineage (GTDB taxonomy): Bacteria > Desulfobacterota > Syntrophia > Syntrophales > UBA2192 > UBA2192. Next base: position 2,603 of record DATJPI010000323.1, on the reverse strand, counting down.
TCAAGGCAACACCCCGGATGATGCCTTCGATGATGACATGCATGTCGTCGGGGAAATAGAAGAAGACGAGAAGCAGGTATACCATGACCAGGAACAGCGAACAGAGTACCCCGCGTTCCCGATACCGGTAGGAGAGGATGATGATCGGAATGTAGTAGAGATGGACGAAGATGCCTGTGATATGTTCCGAGAGACAGTACACGGAAACCAGAATGGCGAGCACGGAAGTCACTGCGCTGTAGGACTGCCAGTGTTTCTCGGTCAACATGCACTCCCCCCTCTGAGTTCAGTTGTCCGGATGGTTGTCTCGCCGGGAACTTATCCATGCAGCACCGGGCGAATCGGCTCAACCCATCACTTTTTTGTGATTGCCTTCCTCTCCAGATAGTTCTTCAATGCCTCGGCATTGTTGATGACCCGCTCTGTTGAGCTGTAGACAAAAGTCACCGGGCCCTTGCCCATCTGCCCGATCAGTTCATCCACCTCTGCCCTGTTCCTGTCCAGCTCAGAGAAGTATCGCTTCTTGAACTCCTCCCATTTGCCGGGCTCATGCCCGTACCATTTCCGCAGCTCGTTGGAAGGCGAGATGTCCTTTGCCCAGTAATCGATTTTGGCCTTCTCCTTCGTGAGCCCCCGCGGCCACAGCCGGTCGACGAGGATTCGCTTGCCGTCGCCAGCATCCGGCGCATCGTAGGCACGCTTGATCTTTATCCGCGTTCTCATGTGCGCCTCCTTGGACGAAATTTTGCTGTTATATTTCCCGCCTTCTTCAGCCTGGTTTGCCTGCTCCCCGGAGGGGCTCCCCAATTTCTACACGCAACCCGGAAGATGCTCAAGTATTTTCAAGGGGTTTTAAAAAAAAGGCCTGCTGGCTGCAGGCCTTTTATCCGGTCCGGGATTTCTTAACGGCCGGGCACAGAGGAGGGGCTGATAATTGGCATAGGGATCTCCGGGATGGCAACGCGAAGAACCATGCGGCCTTCCTTTTCAGCGGCCACGGCGGCGGCGTTTTTCCCGAGGATGGTTGCGGGCTCGTAGGCCCATCCGTCCTTCAGCTTCGTGTCTTCGCGACGCAGGCATGCCAGGGCATACAGACCGATCACGGGAGCGAGCAGTCTCGTTTTCCAGCCGAAGGTCCTGTAGAGATCCTGCAGGAGATCCTCCATTTTATCCTCCATCGGCCCGTTTCCCCTGTACCATCTTTTCATGGCCCACACGGCGCCTGTATAAGCCGACCGCAGCGGGGCCGCGTCCCACTCGTAGCGTGCCCGAATGCGCGGGTCGGGGTGGAGCCTGTGCGCCTTCCATCCCTCCAGCATGGTCCGGATGATCCGGTAGAGGCTGGGCCCGTTGACGTCGAAATCCCGTCGGAACGCGTCGTGTAAAAATTGCTCTTCCATCCCGCCGCGGATGTAGGGGTGCCGGTAGTTGAACCGGTACTGGCCGTGGCTGTCGGCGGGCGGCATTTCGGATTCGGGAAGGAGGCTTCCCTCCTGCTTATGCTGTTCATATAGAGGCGTGCCGGGGTTCGGGGTGTAGAGCATGAACTGGTGAAAAACGGTGTCGTGGCTCACGGCGTAGTCGATCACCGTATCGATGTTTTCAGGCGTGTGATCCTCCAGGCCGATGATCGTCGAGCCGAGGACCCGGATACCGTTGGACTGCAGTGTCCTCACCAACTCGCGGGTGTCCACGCCGTGGAGTTTCCGGTACCTGCTGTTTTCCCCCTCGAGACCCATCCAGACCCAGCCGATGCCAAGCCCTATGAGCTGCTCGATGGAATAGGACGAGATCACCCGGGCGGAGCTGAAGACATAGAGTGCCCAGCTCTTCCCGTTCGCCTGCATCAGCTCGAGCAGGCGCAGGGCCCGCTGCCGGTGCAGGAGGAAATTTTCGTCCAGGACGAAGAAGGAATTCACGGCCAGCTCTTTTTCGATCTGGCACATGACGGAGAAGAGGGCGTCGCCCGTTTCGTAGAAATTCACGAAATTTCCCTTGCCTCCGAACAGGGCCGACGTGGAGCAGAAGTTACAGCCCACGGGGCACCCGGCGGAGGGGATGAGGATGGCTGCTGTGCGGCCCTTTTTCTGAGGGAGGTCGACACCCAGGATTCGAGCGCCGAACCCCGAGAGAACCATGGGGTGCCGGACTGGCGCTTTCTCATCCTGCCCGAGGAATTTCCGGAACCACCGGATGCCGTCCCCCCGGACGATGTGGTCGGCGTCGAGTTCACGGGGGAGATCCGGCCGTGCGGCGATGTGGCCGCCCACGACGATGGTTGCCCCGGGCCTTTCGCGCCGGATGAGCTCGCAAAGGATCCCGGCTTTTTCCACGTTGGGCCCGATGGCGCCGATGCCCACGATGTCGTAGGGCGTCTCGCGGATCTCACGCACGAACGCCTCGAGCGTGGGAAAGTCGAGCACCGTGCAGGGCGCATCGATATTGGCCTGTATCATGAGAAGGCCGAACGATCGGTGAAACATCCGCAGAGAAAAGCCGCCCTGCAGGCGTGTGACCTGGTTGTGGTACAGCTCCATGGGGTTGATCCGGCGGCTTCCGTATTCGTCGTCACGGGCAAAAGGCCCGAAGACGCTTGTCAGGAG
>DATJPI010000322.1:0-9318 GCA_035506495.1 Syntrophales bacterium | reverse complement strand
TAGGCAATGGCGGACTCGCGGTAATACTTTTGAAAGGACAGGAAGCGAGCTGATAGTTGAAAGCCGAACCAGGCGGCCAGCGTCGACAGGGCCATCGACAACACCAGACGGTTGTCGAAACGATAGGCGAGGAAAAAGAATAGAGCCGCCGATACCAGAAGGTAGTTGTGCCATGAATCTCCCAGGATGCGAAACTGCGTCTCGATGTAGCCGACATCCGCTGCGTAGAGCGTGCAGCCGAAAAGAAGGACGTAGTCGAACAGGATGTTCGGTGATTCGACTTCGCCGCTTGAATAGGGTTTGCTTTTGAGGAAGCAGTAGAGAAAAGCTGCGAGGGCGCCAAGAGTCAGGGAGCCAATAATGGCGATGTCGCCCAGCTGCGCGAAATACTGCCGGATGGTGAGCCCCAGACCTGCTGTGACGAGCAGAACACCGATGTAGATGGCAGCCCGGAGCTCCTGGTGCATGGAATATCGCTTCTTAAGATGCAATTCCATCAGGACATCAAGCTGTGCGGAGCTGAGTTCTCCCGCCTGATGCATTTCTTTCAACAGCGAAGTGACATTCATGCTCTACTGCTTTCCCATTTTGTTTCAATCGGAAAAAAGACAAGCCGGAAAAGACAAAATCACCCTGTAGGCTGCAAATAATATACCCGAAGTCATCGGTTGTTGCGACGCCTATGGGTTGACCGTCGCCGTTGCCCGTAGTAGACATCTACGATGAAAAACACACTGAGTCTTGCGGGACGGCTGTTGTATTTCCTGATGGGCTGGACGTTTGATCCGCTCCCTCCCTATTTTTCCGGCAAGCACGTGATCATAGGTTTTCCCCATACGTCCAACATGGAGACCGTCAGGGCCTTCACGGGCTTTCGAATTATCCGGCGAACGGGCCACATCATGATCAAAAAGGAAGCGTTTTTCTGGCCCCTGTCCATTTTGCTCCATGCTCTTGGCGGCATTCCGGTTGATCGCAAGGTCCCTCAGGGCGCCGTGGAACAGATGGTAGACGTATTCAACGGGCGGGATGATTTTCTTCTGGCCATCGTGCCCGAGGGCACACGCAAAAAGATACGCACGATCAAAACCGGATTCTGGCACATTGCCAAGGGCGCTGGGATATCCATCATCTGCTGGTATATGGACCACGAAACGAAGACGACCCGGTGGCTCGGTTAGATTGTCCCGGGTGAAGACAAGATGGCGGACCTGATCCGGATACGGGATCTCTACGAGGGGGCCGGATATCGATTTCCGCTGGAGGGTGCCGCGGAGCGGCAGTGACCGGCGAAGAAGTGGCAAGGTGGCAAAGGGGCAGGGAGATAAGAAAAAGGCCGTCCTCAACGTGAGGACGGCCTTCTGCGTTTCATATCTACAGAATCCCGATCAGGCGAAGCTGCGCTCGAACAGCCCGGCGATGGCCTCTTTGCCGTTTTCTTCCAGGAAGCGCGTTCCTGTGCCCGTGAAATGGAGGTGCGTGATGACAGGAGCGCTTTTGCATTCGATCCATTTCGTACCGTGCCACTTGAACCAGCTGTTGCGTTTCTGGTCGAAGACGAACAGGGGCTTGTTGCAGAGCTTGGCGAACTCGGCGCCCCACCCTGTGCCGCCCTTGACGGTCTTGTCCGCCAGGATCTCGCCGATCACGTAGATCTCCTGCCCCTTGTTGATCTGGTACCAGATGCTCTGCAGGACCTTTCGGATCGTCGGGCTGGTGGTGTAGGTGCGGTTCATCAGCCTCGAGACATACTCCAGGCTCACGTCACCGTTTTTGAGCTCCTCGTGGTTCAGGACTCGAAGGCCCCTCTGGCGGACGATCGTGTGCCCCTCGAAGGTGAAGTTCACCTCCTCGATGCCCAGCCGCTCGGCATTGACACCGAATTCAGCCTCGGCACCCTTGATGCCGCCGCTGAATAGAATTGCATCTTCTTTTTTCATGTTTTTTCCTTATGGGTGTTGCTGGCCCCGTCATGATGGGGTTGCCGCATAAGGCCCGGGGATGGCCTCAGGCAGCCCATTGAGATCAGCCTTCGTCCCGGAGCAGCATCGTCGCAGGGTCCAGCCGCAGGCGGTCATCGACGGCATTGGCCGCGATGCCCCGAAGGGGCCGAATCGCGATATCCGCACCACGAGGCTCGAGTTGCAGGACCACATCGAAGAGGTCGCCCGCCTCGGCCAGGGAAGGCGGCAGCCCGTCTGCTGCAGGCTTTTCGTGCCGATGGGTGTGCACGGTGAACCAGACGTATACCCCGAGCTTGCCGGCGAGCAGCTTCAAGGCCATTAGCCGCTCCCGGGCCGCCTCGCCGAAGGGGAATCCGTCGATGAGGACCATCTCCGGCTGAAAGATGCTCTGGGCCGTCAGATCCGTCAGCCTCTCTTCGAGCTTGGGCACCGTGAATCCCTCCACCCTGAAGGTCATGATGAACCGGTGGGGAAGCAGATCTTCAAGCACGCCGTCGAGCTTCGTCCACTTGGACCGGCCGGTGAGGTCCTGAAAGAGTTTTTCGTACCAGAGGTTGACCTTGGTGACAGGCTCGTCGAGGCTGATGTGCAGCACGTTCTTTTCCTGCAGCATGGCATTCAGGGCAAGCTGCACGATGAACGCCGTCTTGCCGACGCCGGCGGGGGCCAGCACTGCACCGAAACTGCCCTCCTTCATCATCTCTTCAGCCCCTTGTCCCAAGGACCGCAGCGGGTTTCGAAGAATCAAATCTTTTTTGAACATGTCGATATTCCTGTCCCTGAGATGGATCACGTTTTCTGTGTGTTGAGTCTGCATGACCGGTTTCCCGTACGAGTCATTGCGAGGAGCGAGAGTGTCGGAGCTATCTTCTTAGGAAGATGGCTCCGTCTCGCAATCCCTCAAATAGCTCAGGACTGGTGCTCGACTCGCAATGACAATATCCTGCCGATTGCTGTTTTGCATCCTCGCCCCTCTCCTTGTAAAAAAGGGAGGGGAGCATTCACCCTCACCCCGGCCCTCTCTTCAAAAAGGAAGAAGATCTTTCCCCCTCCTCCACTTCCTCCTGCCGCCAGGGGAGGAGAACAGAGGACGGGGCCTTGCTAGGCTGCGTTTTTCTTCCGCGCCGCTACTTCCTCGGCGATCTTCTCCGCGATGGACTGCGGCACGAGCTTGTACATGGCGAATTCCATCGTGAATTGTGCCTTGCCCTGTGTCGAGGACCTCAGAGCCGTGGAGAAGCCGAACATCTCCGCCAGGGGCACGTGCGCCTCGATGACCGACATGGGGCCCTCGTCCTGGGCGCCGACGATCATGCCGCGGCGCTGGTTCAACAGCCCGATCACCGGACCCTGGAACTCCGTGGGCGTTTCCACGACGACCTTCATGACGGGTTCATGGATGACGGGTTTGGCCTTGGCGTAGCCCTCCCGGAAGGCGCCGCGAGCCGCGGCCTGGAAGGCGATATCCGAGGAGTCAACCGTGTGAGAGGCGCCGTCGTTGATAACGATCTTCACGCCCGTGACGGGAAATTCCATCTTGGGTCCTTTGGTCAGGCACGCCCGGAAGCCCTTTTCACAGGCCGCGATGAACTGGGTCGGGATCGAACCGCCGGTGACCTTGTTCTCGAACACGAAATCCTCGTCGGTGACAGGTTCGATCCACCCGGCCACCCGGCCGTACTGGCCTGAGCCGCCCGTCTGTTTCCTGTGCGTGTAGTTGAACTCGGCGCGCTGCGTGATGGTCTCGCGGTAGGCCACGCGCGGGCTGCCCGTGGTGACCTCGGCCGAATATTCGCGCTTCATGCGCTCCACGTACACCTCGAGGTGCAGCTCCCCCATGCCTTCGATGATCGTTTCGTTGGTCTCGGCGTCGACGTGGCACCGGAAGGTGGGGTCCTCCTTCGTGAAGCGGTTGAGGGCCTTGGACATGTTGATCTGCGACTTGTTGTCCTTGGGTACGATCGCCAGCGAGATGACCGGCTCGGGCACATACATGGAGGTCATGGTGAGGTTGACGCCCGGGGAGACGAAGGTGTCTCCCGAGGCGCACTCGATTCCGAACAGCGCGCCGATGTAACCGGCGCAGATGCATTCGATGTCCTCCATCTGGTCGGCGTGCATGCGCACGACGCGGCCGACCTTGACCTTCTTGCCCGTGCGGATATTCACGATGGTCGAACCCTTGGCGATGGCTCCCTGGTAGACACGGATGTAGGTCAGCTGCCCGTAGGGGCCGTCTTCGAGCTTGAAGGCCAGGGCGACGACGGGCTTATCGGGGTTGCTTTCGAGCGTCACGGAAGCCTCTCCGTTGTCCATGTCGAGGGCCGTGTTCTCCACGTCGGAGGGGCAGGGAAGCAGGGCGCTCACGGCATCCAGAAGGGGCTGGACGGCCTTATTCTTGTAGGCCGAACCCATGAGGACCGGCGTCAGTTCGCGGCGGATGGTCCCGGTGCGCAGGGCCGCAATCAGCAGTTCCTGCGGGATCTCGCGCTCTTCGAGGGCCGCCTCCATGAGCTCGTCGGAGAACATGGATGCCGCCTCGATCATTTCTGTCCTCTTGGCGGCCGCTTCGTCTCGGCACTCGGCGGGAATCTCTTCGGTGCGGACTTGCTCGCCGTTCTCCCCGTCAAAGTACAGGGCCTTCATCCCGATGAGGTCGATAACGCCCTTGAAATCCATCTCCAGGCCCATGGGGATCTGCAGGGCCACGGCATTGTGGCCGAGCTTTGTCTTGAGTTGCTCGATCACGCGTGCCGGGTCCGCCCCGCTGCGGTCACACTTGTTGATGAAGGCGATGCTGGGTACCTTGTAGCGCTTCATCTGCTGGTCCACGGTGATCGACTGGGACTGGACGCCGCCCACGGAGCACAGCACAAGGACCGCACCGTCGAGGACCCTCAGGGAGCGCTCCACCTCTATGGTGAAGTCCACGTGCCCAGGGGTGTCGATGATGTTGATCTCGTGGCCGAGCCACTCGCAGAAGGTGGCCGCGGAGGCGATCGTGATGCCGCGCTCCTTCTCGAGTTCCATGGAATCCATCGTGGCGCCGACGCCGTCTTTTCCCTTGACATCATGGATCGTGTGGATGCGATTGGTGTAGTAGAGGATGCGTTCCGTCAGCGTTGTCTTCCCTGAGTCGATGTGGGCGCTGATGCCGATGTTACGGACCTTTTGGATGTCGCTTTTCATGGTTCCTTTCCTGATGTTGAAGTCCCGTCATGCCTTTGCGGAAAAGAAAACTCCCCGCATCTGATCAGCAATCAAACGGGGGAGCCATCGAACCAAATACAGAATACAGAAATCGATATCTGGAACTCTAGCGTAAAGTATGACGTAATTTTTGGATGATATGTCTAAAATGCTATTTTGTCAATAATTATTTGCAGGTAGGACGAGTTTTTTCGCAGGGAAGCTTTAGCATGGACTCAGGACATGGAAGAACAATGTACCCTATCGATATCATTAGATTATTTCACGATAAACTCGATGGGATCGACAGCGGTCGGTTGGGCGTGGTGATATATGATGATATTCTGTTGCCGGTTCCCTTACTTTGCTGTTAAATTCACTAGCTGTAGGAAGTTGAGTAGCGAGGGGTTCAAAATGGGAAAGATTTATGAATACAGGACGACGGTGACGATCGGTGACACGAATCTGTTGCAGCACATGTATTTTGTTCAATTCTTCACCCTCCAGGGGATTACGCGGGATTTGTGGGTGAAGGAATGCGTGCCGGACGGGCTGGAGTCGATCCGGGACGGCCTGGTGCTCATCACAAAAAACGCCCAGTGCGAGTACAAGAAGGATTTCTTTCTTTATGACAAGGTGTTGGTACAGATGCAGATCCGGAACATACGGGGCGCAAGCGTAGAACTTGTCTTCAGGTTCTATAATGAGGACACCATGGAACTGCATGCCGAGGGAACCAACGAGATCGTCTTTGCAAACAGCAATCACCGGATATGCCGGATCCCGCCGAATTTCAGAAATGCGGGGATCGAATATTCCGCCGATCAGGGAGGGAGGCAGCCAGATGCCGGGTACAGAGAATGACCTTGTGGGCTATAAGGAAAAAATCAATCCGATCACGAAGGCAACCCTGAGATGGGAGAAGGATCTCATTTTCATCGGTTCGACCGAACCGGGCTACGACATCGAATTTGATGCAAACGCCCAGTGGGGATGCAAACCGACGGAGGCGCTGCTTCTGAGCCTCGCCGGGTGCATGGGAATCGACATCGTCATGATCCTTCAGAAGATGAGGGTCCGTCTGGCGAGCTTCAGGATGGATCTTGTGGGCGAAAGAAATCCGACACCGCCGCAGTATTACAGGGCTATTGAGATGGCTCTTTATCTCGGGGGAAAGAACCTCGACCCCTCAAAGGTCGAGCGCGCCATATCCTTATCGAAGGCCACGTACTGCTCCGTTTACAATTCGCTTCGCAGCGATGTGGAGCTTAAGGTACGGTACCTGCTCGAGGAAAAAGAGCCCCAGGCAGGCGGGCAGCATTAAAAGGCAGCTACTGGCGAGGAGCAATGTGTTCTATACAGAAAGGCAACGCGTGACGAAGAACCTATCGGTTACACGGTGACCTTGTGGAAACGGACTCTCAACGAAGGTTGACCCGAACGCGATCCCGCCGGGAAAGAGGGGGTATGAAGAAAGCGATCACAGCTGCCGTGTTGGTTCCCTGTGCCCTTGTTGTCCTTTTCACATCCGTGCAGGGTGATGAGACGGAGTGGTTCTACCCAAGGAAAAGCGATCTGATCTCCTGGGACGGACTGCAGATTGCCAAAGGCGCCTCGGTCGACGTCCCTTATGTCGCAACGCCCTACGAGATTGCCGATGAAATGGTACGGCTGGCCGATGTGCGAAGCGACGACGTCGTCTACGATCTGGGCTGTGGCGACGGGCGCCTGGTTATCGCTGCGATCAGGAAGGCGGGGTGCCGCGGTGTGGGGATCGACATCGACCCGGAGCGAATCAAGGAAAGCCGGCAGAATGCCATCATTGCCGGTGTGCAGGACCGGGTGAGGTTCGTGGAGCAGAATTTCTTCGAAAGCGACGTCCGCGAAGCCACAGTGATGCTGATCTACCTGTTTCCCGACGTGAACATCAAGCTCCGCGCCAAGTTCCTGAAAGAGATGAAACCGGGCTCACGCCTGGTCTCCCATGCCTTTGACATGGGCGACTGGAAGCCCGACAACACGGCCAGCATCAGGACCCAGCGGGTATATTACTGGCTCATTCCCGCCAACGCTACGGGCACCTGGACGTGGAGCTCACCGGGGGGCCGCAAGAGCCCCGTCGTGCTGGAGATGGAGCAGAAATACCAGGCGATCCGCGGCGCGATCACTCAGGGGGGCCTCAGGACGAAGCTCACAGACGCGAAGCTTACGGGCGACCGGATCGCGTTCACGATGGAAGACAGCATGAGCGGCCGGAACGTAACCCGGACATTCAGCGGAGTGATCAGCGGGAACTCCATCACCGGTACGATCGAGACGACCGACGGAAAGCGGGTACAAAAGACGCGCTGGAAGGCCGTTCGCAACCCTTCGACCGTGCGGCCGATCGAATCGGGCTATTCCTATTCTGATCTTCTCTGGAATTAGAGGGCACCCGCAAAAGGAGCGTGAAGGCAAGGGTCAAAAGTTTTTAGGGAGCTTTATCCCTGCGCGATTCATTGCTGCAGCCGCCAGTGGCGGCGAGCTTGGCTCCCGCAGGGAGGTGCGGAAGAAGGGACATCTCTGAATGACGGCGATGGATCGGCGGCACCTCTCAGGCGGCCTTGCGGGCGCTGATCATCCCCTGCAGGGACTGGCCTTCAGGGAAGTCGGGATTAATGGCGAGGGCCCTGTTAATGGATTGGAGAGCCCCTTCGACCTGGCCTCCCTCCATGTACGCCCTTGCAAGGTTGAAGTAGATTCCCTCGTCGTTGTCACAGACGAGAAGGCAGCTTTCGTAGCTGTTGATCGCCTCTTCGATATGTCCGGCTTTCCGGCAGCTCATCCCGTGACTGTTGAGCCGGTTGAGGACCCTCGTCAGGATGTACTCGTCGCCTGCGATGAGCGCTTTCGCTTCATCTGCCTTTTCGCTTTTGATATGCCCGATGATAGCCTCGACGCGGTCTTCGGGATTCATCTCCGCAGGTATAGGGTCTTTTTCTGCCTGCTCAGGCTTCCCTTCTGCCTCGGGCACCAATGCCGTCGCGGTTCCTTCCATGCCCTCGATAACCTGCTCTGCGTAAGCCTGGATCAAACTGTCGAGGAACGCGGCGGTCGATTCGAAATCTGCGGCGGCAAAGGTGACGGGCCCGAAGACCTTCTTGAAGTCCTCGTTTGACGTCAGGTCGGACTGCAGGGCGCCGATCGATTCCTGCAGGGCCGTCTTCTCATCGGGCAGTACCTGGGCCGATCCGAATGCATCGAGCGCCGACTTGAACAGGGTGAGGCATTTGAGGATATCGCCCTTCTTCAGCGCCATGCGCGCCGCCGAGAATTTCCGGTCTATTTCGCCTGCCTGCAATGCCCAGCTCCTCGATCCTTTTTTCTTTCACCGCCTTTCATCGGCAGAAAAGACGCCGACCTTGAGAAGTATCTTTACCCACGCCTCGAAAGAAAAAGTGCACTACTTCCTGAGTTCCCTGCCCAGTTTTTTCTCCACCGACCTGATCTTTTCCGTGACGCGGTCGGCCTTGCCCGGCCTGTCATCGATCTTGATGGTGGTGATCACCCTGGGGAGGTGTTTCAGGACCTCGAGGTGACAGATCCGGATCAGGGCCATCACCTCTTCCCACTCCCCCTCGACAATCGTTCCCATGGGGGTGAGCCTGTAGGGAAGGCCCCGCTCATCGACAATCTTCAAAACCTTCGAGACGTGCTCACTGACACTCTCTCCCTTACCGAGCGGAACGATGCTAAACTGAGCTAGCATGATGCACCTCCGATCCTGTCTCGTACCCCTCGCCCCAGGTACGAAAATACATTATAGTATAGATTTATCGTGAATAAACGGCAAAATGACGAGATCGACCCCCCAGATTGAGCGGTCTTTATCAAACGGCAGGCTTCTGGATCACAGACGACGAATCATGGCCCTGCTTTCAATGGCGAACGCTCACGAGCCGACCAGGTCTTTTCTCATCTCTACCAGGACCATTTTGATTTGAACTCTGCTCGTATTGTCTGGTTAGCATTGATATTGGAGAAAGTATACGTATTGACAGCCCCAATGGATGCTCCATTCACCAGTACTCTATAAATTTTATAGCCCCAACCCGGGGTGATGGTAAAGGTCTTGCTCGTGCCCTTGTTTACGGCTACTGCACCAGAAGGCGAGATTGAGCCGTGC
>DATJPI010000321.1:0-2464 GCA_035506495.1 Syntrophales bacterium | reverse complement strand
TCATATCAGGGAGATGGGACCGGGGCGAGCCGCCGCAAGGATTCTGTCAGAGGGACCAGAGTGAATAGTACCGTGCTCAAAATATTTAAACTGTCATTGAGCGCCTTTCGGGGGATTCCCGGCAGGATAGATATCGACCTTTCTTCTCCCCTTACCCTCATATATGCACCGAACGGAACGGGAAAAACCAGTTTCATAGACGCCGCCGAGTGGATACTCACCGATGAGATTAGAAGGAGGGGGAGGTTTTTGAAAAAGGGGGCGCACGACGGGTTACGCTGTAAATTCTCCCCAAAGGAGATTGAAACGGAAGTGAATGCCGTAATCGAACTGAACAATATCCGCTATGATCTCCACAAGACGCCGGAACAATGGCTCCTGGGCAACGGGGAGGTGCAGCACGGAACAAGGAATGCGATCCTCAAGGCCCTGGCGCCGGATGCGGTCGATGGCTCCACCGACTTCAGAACCGCTCCGATAATGCAGAAGATGTGGCTTAGAGGCGCAAGATTTCTTACGGAGAGCGATCTGTCGATCCTTGTGGAAACGGACCCGGAGATAAAAGAGGAGAGGAGGCAGATACTCTCCGATCTGATGGGGGTCAGGGAACTGGATTATCGGGCAAACGAGTTCAGGAAGTTCGCCGGCTATCTGCATAACGGATTCAACGGTGAGAAGGGGATCGCCGTAATCGAGAAAGAGCTTGCGGAAAAAGAGCGAAGGCTTGTAAAGAGCGCAACGGAACATGAATCAATGGAGCATGATGGATCGACAGCGGAATCCCGGCTGCAGGAGATGCTGGCGATGAAAGAGATTGAGGGTCTGCGTCGCGATATTTCCTCGATGAAACAACGCATTGCATGGCTCAAATCAGTCAAAAAAACCGCGGAAAGTGCCGCTTTGGCGTTCAATGAGCGGAGCAAAAGTTACTGCCGCTGGCAGAGGGAAAGGCTTGCCGATGTCATGTTTTCAATCTTTGGCAGAATCCATGCCAATGAGACCTTTGACCTCTTGAGGAAAGGGCCCGAAGATGACCCGTTTGAGTGGATCGCGATGGCGGCGAGACAGGAATTCATCTCATCCAGAGAGTTCAGCATGGGACAGCGACAGGATCTGGCGCTTTCGATATTCCTGGCAAAGGCGAGGGGGGTTGGGGGAACATTTTTTCTCGATGAACCGATAATCCGTCTTGACGACCTCAACAGAGTGGCTTTGCTCGATATGTTCAGGGTATTGGTGGAAGAGGAAGGCTCAAAGGTCCGTCTTGTCATCACAACCGCCAGCAGGGCCTTGGTCAGGCATTTTCAGGAGAAGTTCATAAACATTCCTCACAGGGATTCAATCCCGGTCTTGCGCGTGATAGAACTGGAGGGTTCCCCCCGGGACGGCGTAAAGGTCATGCAGAAACATTAATACCGACTTGCCATCAAAATGACCTGTCGGACGGCGCAGGATCACCCTCATATCGAGTCCGTACCGGATCGTCCCCTACCCCCTCTCACCCGCCGCCAGGTGCCGCAGGTTCGCTATGTCCCGTAATGGCGGTGCCCCGAACAGCCGGTTGTATTCACGGCTGAACTGCGAAGGGCTCTCGTAGCCGACCTGGAACGCTGCGGTCGCCGCATCCAGGCGATCCGCCAGCATCAGACGCCTGGCTTCGTGCAGGCGCAGCTGCTTCTGGTACTGTAACGGGCTTAGAGCGGTCATCGACCGGAAGTGGTGATGAAACGTGGAACTGCTCATGCTGGCCTCCGCCGCGAGGTCGTCGATGCGCAACGGCTGCGTGAAGTTGCCCTTCAACCAGTCGATCGCCCGTGCCATCTGATGACTCTGGCTTCCCGCCGACGCAATCTGGCGCAGACGCGCGCCCTGGTCCCCCACCAGCAAACGATAGATGATTTCCCGCTGGATGATCGGCGCCAGGATCGGAATGTCCTTCGGTTCGGCAAGGAGGTCGATCAGCCGGTGAAAGGCGGTGAGGAGCGGCAAGGTTACCTCGCCGGTCGCCATGCCGCGGCTCGACTGCTGAGTGCGCGGCGGGGGGAGATTGCTGTCCGCCATCAGTTGAGATATCTCGCGCTGATCGAGTTTCAGCATGAGCCCCAGGCAGGGCTTCTCCCGGCTCGCTCTTATTATCTGGACAACCGTCGGCAGATGCACTGACGTAATCAGATAATGGTGCGCGTCGTACACGAACGAGTCGTTTCCGAGCAGCACGCGCTTGGCCCCTTGCGCCATCAGGCAGATACTCGGTTCGTACATTCCGCTCAGCGGCCCGGTCGGTTCCTCCCGCCGGAAAAGCGACAGGCCCGGTATCGCGGTTATGAACCGGTCCGGTCTGTCGGCCCATCGGGCAATGCTCTTCCCCAAAGCTTCGAGCGCAACTTCCATGCCGTCATCCCCAACTTCCCGTTTAGCGGCCTGATTTCTCATAAAAACCTCCTGCTTCAATACTACCCGACCC
>DATJPI010000320.1:0-5495 GCA_035506495.1 Syntrophales bacterium | reverse complement strand
TTGTCCGCCGGCCCTCTCCCTTCCCAGCCTCTGGCAGGCCCACCCGTAAAAGAATTTGAAGAACGAGTGGATCTCGACGGTTGTCCCTGATTTCGACGAAACAACGAAGAGGGTCTTTGCCGGGTCGAGCTGCATTGCCTGACGCAGTACGGCGGCCGGGTCCGTGCTGTCCAGGACGGCGAGGGAAGGCCAGCCGGCCTGGCTGCCGAAGGTCTTCGCAAAGACCTCCGGGGCAAGGCTCGAGCCGCCCATGCCCAGAAGCAACACGTGGGTGAAGCCGTCGGACCGGACACCCTTTGCGAAGGCCTCGATCTCGTCGAGACGCTCCATCATGTCGGATGCGCTCGTGAGCCAGCCGAGGCGGTTTGCGATTTCCCTTGGGTCGGGTTTCCAGACGGTGTGGTCCTTCGCCCAGATGCGATCCATGATGCGGTCGCTGCGGAGCGCGGCGAGAGCCTCGTCCATGTGATCACCGAAGGTGGCGGCCTCGGTGGACTCGGGTCTCCAGCCTTTCCGGATCTCATCTCTCTTGGAGCGGATGCTCGCCATCAGCGCGTCAAAGGAGGTCTCGAAGGCAAGAACGCCGTCGCGCTGCAGCTCTTGAGTGATCCCGTCCATGCCGATGCCCAGCCGCTCGAGCCGTGGAAAAACCTGTTTTGCTTCCTTGACGCCCCTGCGAATCGAAAGCGCCGGCTTCCCGTGGTCGAGAAAGGCCTGGAGGGTCGCCGGAGGCAGGGTGTTCACTGTGTCGGGCCCGATGAGCTCATCAACGTAGAGCGTGTCGGGGTAGTGCGGGTTCTTGGTGCCGGTGCTTCCCCAGAGAAGCCGCTGCACTCGGGCTCCTTTCCCGGCGAGCTTCTCCCAGCGTTTCCAGGAGCATATCGACAGAAAGCGGTCGTAGGCCAGCCGCGCGCTGGCGATGGCTGCCTTACCCTGGAGCTCCTGATTCCCGAGGGCCTGGAGTTTCTTGTCCACAGCCGTGTCGATCCGGCTTACGAAGTAGGAAGCCACGGAGGCCACCCCGCGGAGATTGCCGCCTCTGGCGGCCAGCGTTTCGAGGCCGGCAATATAGGCGCGTGCAACGGCCTCGTAGTGTGCCAGGGAGAAGATGAGCGTGACGTTGACATTTACGCCCGAGGCGATGAGGGCCTCGATGGCAGGCACGCCTTCCGCCGTGGCGGGGACCTTGATCATCACGTTGGGTCGATCGAGGATCTTGAAAAGCATTTTCGCCTCGGCGATGGTCCCCTCCGTGTCATAGGCGAGCTTGGGGTTTGCCTCCAGACTGACATAGCCATCAGCACCCTGAGTGGCGTTGTAAATCGGGCGGAAGAGATCGGCTGCCCGCCGGATGTCTTCGATGACAAGGGCAAGGTAGATCTCGTCGTTGGTCTTTCCCTCGTCCGCCAGTTCCTGCAGCGCCTGGTCGTAATCGGAGCTGCCCGCGATGGCCTTTTCGAAAATAGTCGGATTGGAGGTGATGCCGGAGACACCCTGAGAGATGAGGGTATCCAATTCGCCTGAGGTGATCATGGATCGGCGGATGAAGTCGAGCCAGACGGACTGGCCGAGCTGGTTCAGTTCCTTGATTTTGCTCATGGGGGCCCTCCTGGGGCAAGACGGACGGCAAGGGCGTTAAAGAGCGGCAGGTTTCGATTTGATCCGAAACGGGAACGGGATGCTTTGCGTCCGCTCCGGGCGTGCAATAGAAAAGAAAAAGCAGCGCACAATCGCGCTGCTTTAATTATACACATTCCATTTGGATTAACAAGCTCACCATCGGTTATTATCCGATATGCTCTTGCCCTATACCTATACCCTACACCCTACACCCTGTCCTCTACTCCTTGCCCACCAGCTTCAAAGCCCTTGCCACAACGTTCTCCACGGTGAAGCCGAACTTTTCCATGAGCACATCGCCCGGTGCCGATGCACCGAAGTGATCCAGCCCGATCACATCCCCCTCGTCACCCACCCAGCGCCACCAGCCCAGAGTCGCGCCGGCCTCGATGGCCAGTCGCTTCTTCACCGCTGGCGGGATCACCGCATCCCGGTAGCCTTGTGCCTGTTCGTTGAAGAGCTGCCACGAGGGCATGGAGACGACGCGGGCGCGTACCTTCTTAATCGCGAGTTCATCAGCCGCCCGGAGCGCAAGCGACACCTCGGAGCCCGAAGCAAGGAGGATGATATCCGGCCTGTCGCCTCCATCCGCAAGGACGTAGGCCCCGCGTCCCACCCCCTCTGCTATGGGATACCTGGTCGCATCGAGGATCGGCAGGTTCTGCCGTGAAAAGACGAAAACGATGGGGTTGCGACGCTGGAGAGCCACCTTCCAGGCGGCGAGGGTCTCGTTGGCATCGGCCGGTCGAAGGACCGTCAGATTCGGAACAGCCCGCAGACCCATGAGCTGCTCAATGGGTTGGTGGGTGGGGCCGTCCTCGCCCACGCCGATGCTGTCATGGGAGAAAATAAAGAGGACATGAAGCTGGGAAAGGGCCGCCAGCCGGATGGGCGGCCGCATGTAGTCCGAAAAGACGAAGAAGGTCCCGGTGAAGGGGAGGATTCCGCCATAGGCCGCAAGCCCGTTGGCGATGGCGCCCATGGCGTGTTCCCGCACCCCAAAGTGGATGTTGCGGCCTCCGTAGCCCCACTCGCCGCCTACGCTGCCCTGCACACCGGCCGGCTTTTCGCCGTTTCTCTGGAAATCGCCCATCCCCTTGAGCCAGGCGAAGACGGAATTGTTGAGGTCGGCCGTGCCGCCTATCAGCTCGGGGATATTCCTCCCGAGGATCTGCATTATTTCTTCGGAGGCCTTCCGCGTGGCAATGGACTTGCCCGCGGGATATTCCGAAAGTCCCCTGTCCCAGCCCTCCGGCAGCAGGTCCGCCTTGCGCCGCTTGAATTCATCGGCCAGCTCCGGAAAAGCCTTTTCGTAACGTTCGAGCAGGGCGGACCAACGGCCCTCGAGCTGCTTGCCCCTGGACTGGGCCCAGCGGAAAACCTTCAGCGCCTCTTCGGGGATGTCGAATGACGGCTCGAGCGGCCAGGCGAGATTCTTCTTGGTCTCCTCGGCCTCCCTGGGCCCCAGGGGGGCCCCGTGGGCCTCGAAGCTTCCCTGTTTGTGGGGGGCGCCGTAACCGATGGTCGTCCTCACGCAGATGAGGGAGGGCCTGCCGATTTCTTTCTTCGCCTCCTCGATCGCTTCATCGATGGCGGTGATGTCGTTGCCGTCCTCGATCGTCTGAACATGCCAGCCGTAGGCCCCATAGTGCTGGGCCTGATTTTCGGTAAAGGAAAGATCCGTGGTGCCTGCCAGCGAAACGCGGTTGTCATCGTGCAGCACAATGAGCTTGCCCAGGCCCAGGTGCCCGGCCAGGGCGCAGGCCTCGTTGGCTACCCCTTCCATCAGGTCGCCGTCGCTTGCGATCACGTAGGTGTAGTGATCGACAAGGGGGAATCCCTCGCGGTTGAACCGCGCCGCCATGTGGGCCTCGCCGATGGCAAGCCCCACGGCGTTCGAGATCCCCTGGCCCAGCGGCCCTGTCGTAACCTCGACCCCGTCGTGGCCGTGCTCGGGATGACCGGGCGTGAGGCTGCCCCACTGGCGGAAGTTCTTGAGCTCGACGAGCGGCAGTTCATATCCCGTGAGGTGCAGCAGCGCGTACAGAAGCATGGAACCGTGCCCTGCGGACAGGACGAAGCGGTCCCGGTTGGGCCATCGGGGGCTTGTCGGGTTGAATCGCAAGTGCCGCGTCCAGAGGACATAGGCCATCGGGGCGGCCCCCAGCGGGAGGCCGGGGTGACCCGATTTTGACTTCTCGATGGCATCTACGGCGAGCATGCGGATGGTGTTGACACAAAGGGTATCGGTCTGGTTCATCTTGACGATCTGCTCCTTTTCCTCGTTTCGGATCCGAGCCCCAGCGCGGCAGCCCCCAGCAGGGCGGTTTTCGGGTTCGAGATGACGTGCACGGGGATCCGTGCCATGAGATCCCGCATCCGTCCCTTCCGGAGGAACGCCTCTGTGAAATGGTTTTCCTTCAGGAACGGGAGAATCCGCGGCGGTATCCCTCCCCCGAGGTAAACTCCACCCGTGGCCATGATTTTCAGGGCCAGGTTGCCCGCCTCTGCGCCCAGGACGGAGGCGAACAGATCGAGCGCCCTGACACAGATATCACAGGAATTTTCGGGGTCAAGCGCTTTTTCGACGATGACGGGAACCGGGTCGGCAAGCCGGGCGAGGTCCCTTGAGAGCCAGTCCGGTTCTTTCGCATGACCCTTGTCCCGCAAGAACCGATAGATGTTGACGATCCCGATGCCGGAACATACCAGCTCGTAGCTGACATGGCCGTGACGATCCCGGAGATACGCGAGGAGTTCGTCCTCCATCTCCGATCTCGCTGCAAAATCCGCGTGCCCCCCCTCGGAGGGGTAGGCTCTGTAGCCCTGTCCATCCCAGGCAAGCCAGGCTTCTCCCAGGCCTGTCCCGGGGGCAATGACGGCCATGCTGCCCCGCCGTGCGGGGGCTCCCCGCTGCAGGGTGACGAGATCGCTGCCGCGAAGAAAGGGGACGAAAGAGGCGATGGCCTCGACGTCGTTGACCAGCCGGACCGCGGGGATCTTCAGGGCCTTCCGCAGCCGCACCTCGTCGATGACCCAGGGAAGGTTCGTGATCTGAGACGATCCCCCCACAACGGGCCCGGCCACGCCGAAGACAGCCCGCGTGATTCGGGGACCCGTTTCTTCGAGGAAGCGGCGCGTGGCCTCTTCCAGGCTTTTGAAATCGGAGCTGCGGTAGATGGCCTCGACGAGGGGACGGCGGGGCCCCCGCTCTTTGGAAAAGATGCCGAAGTGGAGTTTGGTGCCGCCGATGTCGCTCGCCAGTAACATTTGCTTCCTTTCAGTCTCCCTCTCCCCCGGAGGGAGAGGGTCGGGGTGAGGGGGAATGACCTTTACTGTCTTTCCTCCTTTTGATTTTCACTCATTACGGATCGCTGATCGCGTTCTTTCTCTTTCAATTTCCCGCGTGCGATGCGCACGGCCACAATGATGAAGGCCAGTGCGGCCACGAACACGCCGACGATGATCCAGGGGATTTCCCCCGTTGCCGCCGTGCGGACCAGGGCATCGGTACCCACCAGGTAAACGATGGTTCCCGGCAGCATGCAGAGCCAGGACCAGAAAACGTACGTCCAGAAGGGGATGCGCGTGAGTCCGTAGCCGTAGTTGAGCATGTTGAAGGGAAACAGGGGAACAAGGCGCGTGATGGCGACAATGATGGCGCCGTGCTCCTCGGTCAGCCGGTTGAGGCGCCGGAACTTGTCGTTTCCCGAAAGCCAGCGGCTGACGGCATCCCGCGCGAGATAGCGGGAGATGAGAAACGCGAGGCTTGCACCCAGGGTGGATCCTATGCTTACCAGGATCACTCCCTGGAGGGCCCCGTAGAGCGCCGCAGCGGCAATCGAGATGGGAAGCCCCGGTACGGCCGCCACAAC
>DATJPI010000319.1:5000-10106 GCA_035506495.1 Syntrophales bacterium | reverse complement strand
CGCTCCGCATTTGAGATTGATGTTTCTTCCGTCGGGGTTGTTTTTCATGGAGATCACCTCTGCCCCCAATGCATCCAGGACAAGCGGGGCGATCCGATAGCCCGCGCCGTTGGCGCAATCGACGACGATCTTGAGTCCCTTCAGGGAAAAGTCCCTCGGGATGGCCCTTTTCAGGAATTCGGCATATCGCCCGTCGGCCCCCGAGATGGTTCCGGCGCGCCCGATTGCCGCACCCGTCGGGGCTGATTCACCCAGCCGATCCGATGCGATCAGGGCTTCGATCCGGGCCTCCATGGAGTCGGGAAGCTTCAGGCCGCCGCGTTGAAAGATTTTGATTCCATTGTCCTCGAAAGGATTGTGGGAGGCGGAAATCATGATGGCCGCATCGGCTTTCATTTCCTTCGAGAGGAAAGCCACGGCAGGCGTAGGAAGCACGCCTGCGATGAGGGCGTCAACACCCATGGAGCAGATTCCGGCCACGAGGGCATCCTCGATCATCGGGCCGGAAAGACGGGTATCCCTGCCGATGATGATGCGGTGCCTGTGCGTTGCATTCCGGAAGAGGCATGCGACGGCCTTGCCCATTCGAAGAATGAGATCCGGCGTCATGGGATGCTGGTTGGCCACCCCGCGGATGCCGTCCGTCCCGAAGAGTTTTCTTTCTTTTTCAGACATGGGGTTCATCCTTCCCCGGAGGATTATGCCGGAAGGGATCGGCACGATGATACGAAAATAATTGCAAAAAATCGGCCCGTTTATAGCATGGACATATGGAGATGCAAAGTTTTTTCCTTGCATTGACGCACTGCGCCTCCTAAGGTAGGAGCGATTACAGCAGGAAATGAAACCATGAAAATCGGCAACCTTCAACTTTCCAATAACCTGATCATGGCCCCCCTGGCGGGAATCACAGACCTTGCCTTCCGGACCATCGTCCGCAGGTACGGCTGCGGCCTCTGCTATACGGAGATGATCAGTGCAGACGGCCTGATCCGGGGGCACAGGGGCACACTCAGCTATTTGCGCAGTAATCCCGGCGACCGGCCCCTGATCGTTCAGGTCTTCGGCTCTGATCCAGACATTCTGGCTGCGGCGGCCCGAATGATCGAGGAGATGCGACTGGCCGATGCCGTGGACATCAACATGGGATGCCCCGTGAAGCCGGTGGTCCGCCGTGGCGCCGGCGCAGCGCTGATGAGGGACCCGGAAAAAGTCCGGCACATCCTGAAGGCAGCGCGAAAGGCAACAACGCTTCCCCTGACCGTCAAGATCCGCGCGGGCTGGTCTCCGAAAGAAAGAAATGCCCTCGAGATCGCACGGATTGCCGAAGACGAGGGCGCCGATGCCATCGCTGTCCACCCGCGGACGGCCTCCCAGGGATTCAGCGGTCGCTCCGACTGGTCCGTGATCGCCCAGGTCAAAATGACGCTGAAGATTCCCGTCATCGGAAACGGCGACGTGGAGATGCCCGGCGACGTGAGCGCCATGATCGAAAGCACGGGGTGCGACGCCGTAATGGTTGGGCGGGGGGCCCTGGGGAATCCCTGGATCTTCCATAACGCCCTGATTCTTCGGGACGGCAAGGGCACCGAACTTGCAAAGCCTGAAGAGAAGGCGCAGCTCATTGCGGAGCACCTGGCGATGTCCGTGGAGTTGTACGGGGAGGTGACGGGAGTGAAGAGCTTCCGCAAGCATCTTTTCTGGTACACCCGGGGTCTCCGAGGCAGCGCCGCGTTCAGAAAAGAGGCCGGAACCATCACGGGAAAAAACAACGTCCTTGCGGCAGTTTCCACATTCTTCGAGGAGCTTGTCCGGGGGTCTGCGGAGGAGAAAAAGGCGCTTGACTTTTTCGGAAATATGAACATAAGCTTCAATCAAACAGAGGCTTCAACCCGGTTGAGTCCGGAAGGCACGGAGGAGAGGTAGAAAGGTATCGTGGAACTCGTCAAGTTCAAGGAACTCGAAGGGAGGATCAAGGAACTCGTCGAGGAATACAACACGCTGAAGAAGAAAACAAAGGAGTTAGAAGAGTTAGTTGCAATAAAGAATGGAGAGCTAAAGGAAGCAAACGGCAAAATAGCCAAACTCAACGAGGAAAGGGACTCAGTCAGACACAAGGTGGATACTCTACTGGATTTGTTGGAGGATATAAACGCATCAGAGCAGACGACGGGGTTGTTGTTTGAAAAAAAGGTTTGATATCAAAATAATGGGTCAAGATGTTTCCGTGCTGAGTGATGCCTCCGATGACCATGTTTTGAATATCGTTCAACATATCAACAGCAAGGCGGAGGAAATCCGGCGCGCCTCAAAACACTTGACCATGTTGAACATCAGTTTGTTGATTGCCCTGAATCTGGCCGATGAGTTGTTTCGTCTCCGAGGGGAGACCGACACGATCTGTAGCCAGTTGGAAACCCGATCCGAGGAGTTGATTCATATCATCAACCGGAAAGGGAAAGAAGAGAACATTCCCCTGCGATGTGCGTGATTGACAAAATCCTTTGAGCTAACACTTATACACAGGGAGCCCTCCCTGGTTGGCATGTGCAGGTCCTCGACAGGAAAGCCTGACCCAACACATAGGGCGCCCACCTTGTTGACAAGGTTCAAGGTTATTCGTTGACACGGCATAGGCGGGGGATTTTTTTGGCCCCTGACGGAATGGCTTAACCGATTGTAATCCAGCCGATTTGTCTCATCCTTTTTCTCTCCCCAACGATATTCCCAAGGCATCAAACCGGAAGGATCGTACTCATTCGCATCGATCTTCCTATGCCATGATGGACAAGGAGGTGACATAGTTTGGACTTTTTCCCTGTCATTATTGCCATTGCATCCCTGATCGCCGGCATCTCGTTTGGCTATCTATTGCGCAAGCTGATCACCCGGAAGGAGCTGCAATCCTCGGAGAACCTCTCCGTCCGGATTGTTGAAGAGGCCAAGAAGGAGGCCGATAGCATCAAGAAAGAGGCCATCCTGCAGGCCAAGGAAAGTCTGCTCAAGACGAAGGGGGAGTTTGAGCGGGAGGCGCGGGAGCGCAAGGCCGAGCTCGACAAGCTGGAGGGGCGCCTGAGATCCAAGGAGGAAAATCAGGAAAAGCGCATCGACATGATGGTGCAAAAAGAGAGCAACATCGAAAACCGCGAAAAGGGGCTCCAGCAGAAAGAGAACGCCCTGCACGAAAAACACGAGCGCCTCAACCGCATCATTGACGATCAGAAAGAGAAGCTCGAGAAGATCGCGGGGCTGACCGCCGAAGAGGCCAAGGCGCAGCTCATCCAGGCTCTGGAGGCCGAGGCCAAGCGGGAGGCAGCCCTGCTCATCCGTAAGGCCGAGGAGGAAGCCAAGCGCATCGCCGACAAGAAGGCCCAGGAGATCATCGCATACTCCATCCAGCGCTACGCGGGGGACTTCGTGGCGGAAAGCACCGTATCCGTCGTGAACCTCCCCACCGATGAGATGAAGGGCAGGATCATCGGCCGGGAAGGCCGGAACATCCGTGCCATCGAGGCGGCCACCGGCGTCGATCTGATCATCGATGATACGCCGGAGGCGGTTGTCCTGTCCGCTTTTGACCCTGTTCGGCGCGAGGTGGCCAAAATATCCCTCGAGCGCCTGATCAGTGACGGCCGGATTCACCCGGGGCGGATCGAAGATGTCGTGCGGAAGGTCCAAAACGAGGTGGACAAGATCATCCAGGAGACGGGCGAGCGAGCCTCCTTCGACGTGGGTGCCCACGACATCCATCCCGAACTCATCACGCTGCTGGGAAAGCTCAAGTACCGCTCCAGCTTCTCCCAGAACGTGCTCCAGCACTCGATCGAGGTGGCCTACCTGGCCGGCATCATCGCATCGGAGCTGGGTCTCGATGTGAAGGAAGCAAAACGAGCGGGGCTTCTGCATGACATCGGCAAGGCCGTCGACCACAAGCTCGAAGGGACCCATGCCGAACTGGGGGCCGATTACGCCAAGCGCTTTGGCGAGGTTGAGCGAATCGTCGAGGCCATCTCCACCCATCACGACGACGGCCGGAACAACAATCTCCTGGGCGTCCTCGTCCAGGTCGCCGACACCCTTTCCGCGGCCCGTCCCGGCGCTCGCAGGGAGATGCTGGAGACCTACGTGAAAAGGCTCCAGGAACTCGAGGGGATCGCCAAGTCCTTCGCGGGAGTCGAATCGTGCTTTGCCATCCAGGCGGGCCGGGAGATCCGGATCCTCGTGCAGAACGAAAAGATCAACGACGATGAATCCATCATTCTCTGCAAGGATATCGCCAAAAAGATCGAGGCCGAGTTGACCTACCCGGGTCAGATCAAGGTCACCGTCATCCGGGAAACAAGGGTGACGGACTTCGCGAGATAGACGCCTTATGCAGATTCTTTTCATCGGAGACATCGTCGGGCGGCCGGGGCGCCGCGTCGTGCGGGAGCTTCTGCCGGGCCTCGTGAAAGAATACGGCGTCGATCTGGTCATCGCCAACGGCGAGAATGCGGCCGCGGGGTTCGGGATCACGCGGGACACCGTGGACGAACTCCTGGAGTGCGGCATCCATCTGATCACGACTGGAAACCACGTCTGGGACAAGAAGGAAGTCCTGGGCTTCATCGACGAGTACGCGAACCTGCTGAGGCCGGCCAATTTCCCCGAGGCCTGTCCTGGGATTGGCCATGCCATGGTAAAGACGACAGGCGGAAGCCTCGTGGCCGTCGTCAACCTTGTGGGTCGGGTCTTCATGCACCCCGCCGAATGTCCCTTCCTGGTGGCAAAAGCTCTTGTCGAGCAACTCAGGAGCCAGACCCCGGTGATCATTGTGGACATGCATGCCGAGGCCACATCGGAAAAACAGGCCATGGGGTGGTTTCTGGACGGGGAGGTCAGTGCTGTCTTCGGGACCCATACGCACGTTCAGACAGCCGATGAAATCATCCTTCCCGGCGGTACGGCGTACATCTCCGACGCGGGGATGACAGGCCCCCATCACTCCATTATCGGGATTGAAAAAGAGATGATCCTGGAGAGATTTCTCACGGGAATGCCCTGCCGGTTTGAGGTCGCCCGGGGCGATGTGCGCCTGCAGGGGGTTGTCGTCGGCATCGATCCGCA
>DATJPI010000318.1:0-7722 GCA_035506495.1 Syntrophales bacterium | reverse complement strand
AAAACCTTTATTGCGGTTCTGACTGGAGAGGGTTAGGTTCATGCTGTCCCTTCGCAGAATCAAGATTTGTTTCGACGACTGCCAGCGGTCGATGTCTCACTCCCCGTTTCGGAGTGAGAGCTTATCGGATCGATATTGCGAAATGGTTACAGCCCGGTTAAATCTTCGTGAAAACGCCTGTCATGATTCCAGAACTTCTGCTAGCGGTTCAAATAGTAAGAAAGAGCGAAGGTGGGCAGT
Source organism: Syntrophales bacterium (assembly GCA_035506495.1). Taxonomy (GTDB): domain Bacteria; phylum Desulfobacterota; class Syntrophia; order Syntrophales; family UBA2192; genus UBA2192. The sequence goes on along the minus strand of DATJPI010000318.1, from coordinate 7,482 downwards.
CGAGACTTGGTTTTGCATCGAGTCGTTTTCATTGTCCAATGGTGGCGGGCGGGTGTATAGGGATCATGAAGCATCCGGCCTGTAGATGAGACGTTCAGCCGGGCGCCCGAGTTCTATTTTGTTCGTGCCTGTGCGGGCAAAGGGAGGTGCAACGATGGGGCGGGTAACAGCCATCATGAATCACAAGGGGGGGGTGGGAAAGACCACGACGGCAGTCAATCTGGCCGCCTGCTGGGCCGAACAGGGCAAGAAGGTGCTCCTCGTGGATCACGACCCGCAGGGCAGCGCCAGCGTCGCCCTGAATGTTCCGGCTGACGGGCACGGCCTCCTGCAGGCCCTCCAGAAGTCGACGGCCCTTCCTGTCGCGGCAACACGAATGCCCGGCCTGAGCCTGGTCCCATCCGGGCCGGGGCTTGGGGAAGCCCGGCAGCGGTTCAGCGGCGGCATCGGTCTGGAGCTGCTCCGGCGCTGCCTGGATCGGACGCCCGGCCCATGGGACCGGATCGTTATCGATTGCCCTCCCGGCGAGGACATTCTCACACTGGGCGCCCTGCGCGCCGCCGGGCAGGTCCTGGTCCCCGTGGAGGTGCATTTCCTCGGGTTGAACGGGCTTCAACAGATCGCCGCTATCATCGGCTCCGTGAGGAGGCACAACCCCGGCCTGGCGATCCACTCCATCATCCCCTGCCGGGCCCATCCCCGGAGGAGAATCCACCACGAGATCATGGACAGGCTCGAGGCGCTCTTCCCCGGGCGAGTGAGTCCTGCCGTTCGGGAGAACGTGTCGCTCGCTGAGGCTCCCGCACGGGGCCTTCCCGTCATCCTCTCCGCCCCGCGGTCTCACGGAGCCTCCGACTATCGGGCCGTGGCGGAATGGCTCGAAAAGAGACTATGAGATTAACCTTTACCACCGAAACCATGGACCCATTCCGAAACAAGGCGTAGACTCCCTTTCAAATATATGTCCGACAGGAGGTCATGTAGATGGACAGGATGGAAGATATAAAGCTTCTCCTTGCAGAGGAACAAACCCTTCTCTCGAGAGAGAGAACCATGCACTCCTATATGCAGACCGGCCTCGCGTTCAGCTCTGTCGGCCTCCTGATCATGAAGTTCCTGGCGGGTATTTATTATTTCTGCGCGGGGATGTTTTTCATCTGCATTGGGTTTCTCCTGATCATCGAATCCGGGAAGCGGTACATGCGTTTCCGGAAAGCTATCGCTGCGTTGAGAGAAAAGGAAGCAAAACTCGGATATGATATCGGCGTGATCAAATGATCCTGATCATAGCACTGGATGAGGGGCGAATTTCGCTTCAAGGGAAACCGTCCCATGTTTATGGTTAGCACGAGGGTTTTGAGATTCAGCTCTATGGAAAAGCGACTGACTTATTCGCTGAGATCTGCCGGAAAAGGAAAGTGGATCCACACAGTTCGAAAGAATGGGGCTGCGGGCAAGCCATTCCCGGGCACCGAGATGGTATGAAAGGCCGCAACGGAATGGATGGATCAAGCGTATCCGCAAAGGGCAACGTATCTCGGAAAGGTGTGAATGTTTCGATGCGATGGCTACGTTGCTACAACTAGAAATAGCTCAGATTCTTGGTAGTAAATGGTCACAGGCCGCCGGACAGCGGCCCGGAGATCAAGCCGGACTGCGCAACCAGCCCTGTTATGAAGAGCTGCCTGACCCGCTTGGTGATAAAAATGGGCAGATAGTGGTTGAGGGTGACGCGTTTCTTGAAAGTTATGAGGACGCTCTCGTAGACCTTTGTCACCTCGGTGTCAGCGATCTTCAATTCTCTCGCCAGGACCTGGATGGAGTCCTGGTGTCGCCGCCACTCTGTCTCGTCTTCGTACAGGATCGAATTCATGGATATCACCCGACCCGTTTTCAATCAGAAAAGTTCAGGATGAGCCAAAACACCGCAATTGCGAGATCATGCTGGGTGGCATTCCCCCGAATGTATGCCGCATTAGAGAGTGAGATGCTCTACGTTCGGGGCTTCCTGGCAGCTTTCGAAATCTTCTTCGGGCTTTTCACGCTCTTTCTGGTTCCCGCCTTCTCGAGCTTCTCGATTCTTTTCTTCTGTACGGCGATCTCTTTTTTCATCGGGGCGTGGAGCTTTTCGTGGACGTCGGACACCACCTTGCGGATCCGCTCTTCCAATTCCTTCGAAGCCGCCTTCGATTTTGCGACGAGATCTTCGACCAGTTCCTTGCCTTCAGGCTCGGAGATCTCCCCCTTCTTGATCAGCTCCGCGACGATCTCCTCGATCTTCTCTTTTCCCGTGAAGAAAAGGCCGATGCCGAGCAGTTTGAGATTCCTCATAAAATCCTGCATATGCTTACCTCCCTTTTCAATTTGCCCACAGGATACCCCTATTCCGCAGGGCAAGGCAAGACAAATAGGGGAGATCGATGAAGCCCCGGCCTCAGTTCTGACAACCCCGAAAAAGATGGACAAGCGCATTTTGCCAGTTTAAAGTTTACCATATTTGAAGGAGAAGGACGATGCAGCCCGCACGGCGTAAGAGCGACGTCAGGGTTTGCCATTTCACTCGAGGCCGAATCCGGCTTCGGGCATTCCGCATGACCGAAGAGGACGCCGGATTGCTTCGGGACAGGCTGACCCGCCTTGACCGGCTCCGGGACGTCGATATCCGGCCCGTAACCGGCAGTATCATCCTTCATTACGTCCCCGGCCATTCGGATCCGCGGGAGCTTGTCCGGTCCGTCGCCAAAGAGCTGCGCAGCTTCCGGCCAACGCATCCGAAAAAAGCCCTCTCCCGCGCCGCCCGTCGGGACGAACCCGCCCGGGGGCTGTCGCTTTCCACGGTTCCCTTTTTCTTTCAGCTGGTCGTCCTCCTTTTCGTCACCGGGTTTCTCACCTTCGCGCTCATCCGCAAGTTTTTGCTGAAATCCCCCCTGTCCGAAACCCCTTTCAGCATCACGGGCGGAGCCGCCCTCATCAGCGCGTTGCCACTTCTCACCCACACCGTCAGGGAAACCCGTGTGCGCCGTGGATTCAACATCTATTTGTTCCTTTCGGGAGCCTGCCTGATGGCCATCTTCATGGGCGAGGCATTGACGGCCATGGAGATCCTCTGGGTGACGGGTCTCAGCATCGTCCTCGAGGACTATGTCGCCGATCGCTCGCGCAGGGCGATCCGGGAGACCCTGCAGGTCATCGTCCGCAGCGCCTTCGTCCTCGTGGACGGTACGGAAGTGGAAATACCCGTGGAGAAGATCGCCCGAGGGGATATCGTCGTCGTGAGAGCCGGGGAAAGGATCCCCGTGGACGGGACCGTCATGGAGGGAGAGGCCCTGGTGGACGAGGCTTTCATCACGGGGCGCGCAGAGCCGGCGCATCGGAAAAAGGGGGACACCCTATACGCCGGGACCCTTCTCCAGCAGGGACTCCTGCGGATTCGGGCCGACAGGGTCGGTGAAGAGACCTACCTCAACCGGATGATCCGGCTCGTCGAGGACTCCCTGGCCAATCGCGCACCGGCCGAGCAGAGGGCCGATGTCCTCGCCTCGCGGCTTTTGCTGATGGGCACGGTCGCCACGATCGGCACCTTTCTCATAACGAGACAGGCCATGAAGGCCCTCACGGTGCTGCTTATCTCGGCCTGCCCCTGCGCCACCGTCATGGCGGCATCGACGGCCATTTCGGCGTCGCTCGCCAACGCGGCCCGCCACCGCGTCTTCGTCAAAGGCGGCCTCTACCTCGAGCGATTCAACGCTGCAGACTGCTTCTGCTTTGACAAGACAGGCACCGTGACACGGGAAACCCCGCAGGTCACGGCCGTCATCGGCCCCGGGGGCCGGAAAGGCACCGGGCGCATCCTTGCCCTTGCTGCCACGGCCGAATTTCACAACCCCCACCCCCTGGCCAGGGCCATCGTTGACGAGGCGCTGCACGCCGGCATCGAGCCCTCGCCCGATGGGGTCAGCCAGTTTATCCTAGGCCGGGGCGTCAGAACAGAGGCGGGCAGGGAAACGATCCTGGTGGGCAGCGGCCTTTTCATGAATGAGTCCGGCGTGGACATCACTCGCTTCGCCAGAGCGGCGAGGGGTCTCAACGCGGAGGGGAAGACGGCCATCTATGTTGCCCGCAACGCGCAGGCCCAGGGCTTGCTCGGCATTTCCAACAGCCCACGTGTCGGAATGAAAGATGTCCTGGACTGGCTGAGGACGGACGGCGTCGATCGGCTGGTCCTGGTCACCGGCGACACCGAACAGGTCACCCGCCCCCTGGGAGAGCGGCTCGGCTTCGACAGGGTCCTGCCCTCGCTTCTCCCCGAGGACAAGGCCGGGGAAATCGAACGGCTCCGTTCCGAGGGCCGGATCGTCGTCATGGTGGGAGACGGCATCAACGACGCCCTGGCCCTCTCCGGTGCCGACATCGGGGTGGCCATGGGGGCGGGGGGCGCCGAAACGGCCATGGAGGCGGCGGACATCACCCTGGCGGACAGCGATCTGCGGAGGCTCATCCTGCTGAGGCAAGTGAGCCGCCAGACCCTTCGGGTGATCGAACAGAATCACTGGCTCGCAGTATCGACCAACCTTGTCGGGATCGCCGGCGGGATCTTCGGGAACCTCGCCCCGATCGCCGGCGGGATCCTTCACATTATCCACACGATGGGGATCATGCTCAACTCGAGCAGGCTACTGCGCTGGGAGCCGGATCCCTCTCGGCATTCCCCACAGCGCTGATACTGTCCTGAGAAACCCGTTTCCATACGAGATATTTGTCTCAGAAGGAAACGGCGCCGACTGCGATCAGCGTCCTGAACGGGGATGTCGGTTACCCATGATGATAGCCACATCATCTCGCTTCAACACGGACCGGGAGGGCCTTGTCACCTCGCTTACAGCCCATCCTTGTAGTGCTATCAGGTCTTGTCAAACTTCATCATGCCGCTTTCGACATGGTTGCGCAGCTCCTTGAGCAGCATGTCGAGTTCCTTTTGACGCTGCTGGTGGAACTCTTGCCACATCTTCCGGCAGGTATCGCATTTCACCTTGTCCAGGTCCTTCATGTAAGTGTCGTACCGGTAAATGCTGCGGGCGATGACCGTGATCGATTCCATGAGATTGTAGTCGTGATTCTCCAACATGATGCGACCTCCTTTGAGAAAGCGAATGTTTAAGAGATTGATCAGAAACGGTTAGCGAGAGTTTCTATGATACACATTTTGGAAATTTGTGTCCAGAGAATCCCCTTTTGACCCCCTCCATGAAAGAGGGACAGGAGGAAGATGAGTTCGCCAGGAAGCTGGATGGGTGTATTAAAGGAGGAGCCCGCGGGTCTCACGGGCTCCTCCTTGCACAACCTTTTGAAAGCTCTGTCTCTAACTTTGAGTCGATCGTCCTGGGAAGGACCCTGACAATCGAATCAGATTTTCACCGTCACGTCGTCATGCCGAACTTTTAATCTTCGAAGTGTTTAAAACCGGCTGCGGCGAAATCGCCATCATGATTGATCACGGCCCAGACAGTCCTGGTTTTCAGGTCAACACCGTAGGTGCCGAGCTCATCGCCGGATTTGTAAGGTCTGACCACGAATTTTTTTGTGCCGCCCTCATTCTTATCCACCGCGTTGATCCAGTGGCCGTTCTCATCCCTGGTGACCAGGCCCAAAAGGCCCTTTCCGAGCTGGATCGGGAGCAGTCTGTGGTGGTCGTAGCTGAGTGAGAGCACATACGGGTCGGTATGTGTTTTCCCCAAGTCAGTCATACCCTGCAGTTTAAAGATATCGCTAGCGAGATCAAAATGGTTATTCCATATGTGAGCAGGGTGCTGCCTGCACCAGCCGTCTATATCAACCCAGCCGGTGTTGACAGTTTTGGTGAAGGGGCGGTTAGTATAATCTGTCGCGGTGCTGTTGTTGGTGCCATGCAGTATTTTGGCAGTTGTGCCTTCGAACCTGTCCTGCACCAACTCGTAGGTCGCGCCTTGCGGCACGAGGAACTCCTGGCCGTTCTGACAATATCCCCAGGTCTCTTTCTTGACGAAGTTGAAGGTGGGGGTGACGTGGCTGCCGGGGGTGGCTGCTGCCGGGCACGACTGGGGCGTTCCGCCGCCGCTGGGATAACAGTTATCCGACTGCCAGCTGCCGTGATCGTCAGAATAGTAATCGACCGTCACACATGATCCATCGACGGTGTAGATATAGTAGCCAACCGTGTACCTTTCCTGGGAGAGGGACGTTTCACGGACCTTCTGGCCATACCACTTGGGGTCGGCCAGGGCCTTGGGTGTGTAGAACTTGCTGCTGTTGGAGGCGCCGATGATCTCCTGCACCGCGGACTTGCCATTCGGGCTCTTGATGACGGAGCGCTGGTGGATATGGTCATGTCCGCTGATGTAGAACTTCACATCGTTCGCCTGCAGGCTCTTGAAGAAGGCGTCCTGCATGTCCGGGTTGGCATCCGTATAACCGATAAAAGGCGAATCCTGGTGGTTCTCGGCCATGAGGGGCTGGTGGGAAAAGACGAAGGCATGCTCCGTGTCGCGGGTATTCTTGTCGAGACGGCTGCTAATCCATGCCTGCTGATCGCCGAAGGAGTATCCGTAGTTATAACCATTGGCGTGTAAAAAGCCCTTGCTGGGCGTCACCCAGTTGTCGAGGATGACGAAACGGGCGTTGTTGCCGCGATGACCGTAATCAAACGAGTAGCTCATACCGGCTAGATCCATGCTCACCAGGGTGGGGCTGCTGAAATGCTTGCCGCGCCTGAACTCGTGTCCATTGCTCTTGATGAACTTGTTGCCCTGGGTCTGTGGGAAGCTCGCCTGGAACGCCGGAATGCCGAAGTTGTTGGCCGGATTGGCATAGGTTTCGTGATTTCCGCGCATTGGGAAGAAGCCGATACCCGCGTCGATCAGCGGCTGGGCGGCCTTTGCCCGTTCGGCGATGTCGGCGTCGTTGCCGAACTCCGTCAGGTCTCCGACCTGGATCACGAACTTCACCCCCGCCTCGATGAACTTCGGGTTGATCTGGTCGATGATCGACTTGGATACCGCGTTGGGATTGGTGCCGGCCGGGTCGAGGGAAGTGGCAACAGTGGCGGGGTTCGCTGAGTTGGGGGTCCACTGGGTATCGGACATGACCCCGAATTTCCAGGGTTCAGCGGATGCCGGCCCCACCGCGAGCAGGATCGCGAGGGCCACGGCAAACAATGTTTTGGACCAAGATAATTTTTTCATCCCATGCTCCTCCTTACAAAATCTGTTCATTTTTTGTTGTTATTTAGCGAGTTCTTGCGGAGCGGTTCATCTGAATCCACAACCCCATTGACGTATGTTTCGTATCATGGATCTGTTATGGTCCTGTGACGATTGGGTTACAGTTCAATGAATTTCTCGGCCGTTTCTTATTACCGACCGGAGAGCTTATCCAAGTTCAACAAATGCTTCATGAAACGGTAATCCAATTGTAACGTCGGTGTAACCGCACTGTGCCATGAAGGAC
>DATJPI010000317.1:0-12751 GCA_035506495.1 Syntrophales bacterium | reverse complement strand
CCTCACGATGACGGGTTTGCGGGCTCCAGGTAGGGCGACTCCCCCTGGCAGGCCTTGCAGGAATCGCCGTGGCGAACCGGGTAGGCCTCGCCGCATTGCGGGCAGGCGGCCACGGGTCCCATTTTTTTCCGTCTCACCGATTCCGGCCGAACGCGGACGCGCTGGACGCTCAGGAGCTCTTCCCCGGCCTGTTTGATCTCTTCGAGCAGCCGCTCGGGGTCCTGCTCCTTCCTGGGCTTCAACTTGAAAAACCAGGCCTTCATTTCCGGCCAGGCCTCCATCTTCGCCGGGTCGAGGTAGACGCGCACCCCCTCGCCGCCGTACTTCTCGTAGAACGTGATGGCAAAGCGCCCGAAAGGCAGGACCGTGAGCCACCCGTTTCCGATCGTGCAGGGCGTGAGGAGCTGCACGGAATCGGGCAGGCACACCGGCGTTTCGCAGATCGCGTCGAAAAACTCCCCTTCCGGGAGCGACTTGAGCGCCAGATCGACCATGAAGCCGCCGATGATAAGCCCCGGTGCGAGGCTGCCGTGGAAGGATTTCACCAGGTGAAGGTACTCGTCGTAAGAATAGTTTCCGATTTTCATGAGGATGTCCTTTAATAGGCCAGGGCCAGCTTGGTTGTTCTTGCGGCTTTTGTCTTTGCGTCTGTCCCGTAGGCAGGTGCAAGGATCCGCTCCATCCACTCCCGGTCCACCGAGCCCGCAACGATCGGCAGGACAGTATTGCCGATGAAGAGGGCCTCCGTGACGTCATGGGTGACGTAGACCACCGGGAATGTACTTTTTTCCGTTATTTTTTTCAGCTCGTTCCGAAGGATTCGCCGCGTGACCACGTCGAGTGCGGAGAAGGGCTCATCTAGAAGCAGCAGCTGAGGGTTCCGGGCCAAGGCTTGGCAGACGGCGCACCGCTGCCTCTCGCCCCCCGATACCTGGTGGGGTTTTCGGTTGCTCAACGCCGAGAGCCCGAAAATGCCCATAAGAGAGTCTACGTCCTTGCGATCCTGCGCCGCAAAGGCTACGTTGCCGTATAGCGTCAGGTGCGGGAAAAGGGAGTAGTCCTGGAAGACATAGCCGAGCTTCCGTTTCTGCGGGGAAAGGTTCACTCCCCGCGCCGAATCGAAGAAGACCCGGTCACGATAAACGATCCTCCCCTCGTCAGGCATTTCGAGGCCAGCGAGCATCCGGATGATCGTCGTCTTTCCCGAACCGGAGGGCCCGATTAGGGCCAGGGTCTGTCCATCGGGGCAGGATAGCTCCGCGTCAATGGTGAAGAATCTCGTTCTCTTTTTCAGTACAGCCGTAAGTCCCATGTCTATTTCCTCGTTAATCGATTGACTAGCAGTAGAAAGCAATAACTGATCGGGATGAAGGCAAGAGATAGGGCCCAGGCCTTCTCGTATTGCATGGATTCGACAGCTTCATAGATGGCGATCGACGCCACACGTGTCTCCCCTGCGATGCTCCCTCCAACCATCAGGACGACGCCGAAGGCCCCCATGGTATGAAGGAACACGAGGATCGCCGCCGCTGCGATCCCGTTGATGCTGTTCGGGATGATGACCCGGAAAAACGTGGCCGTGTGCGACAGGCCGAGGACATAGGCGCTTTCCTTCAGTCGGGGGTCAATTTTCTCGAAAGACGCCTTGATTGGCTGAGTGGCAAAGGGAAGGCTGTAGAAGATCGACGCGATGACAATCCCGGTGAACGTGAACAGAGGAGTCCCGCCGAACACGCCTTCCCACGCCACTCCAACATACCCCCTCGGGCCCAGGGCAAAGAGCAGGTAGAACCCGATGACAGTGGGGGGCAGGGCGATGGGGAGATTGACGAGAGCCTCGACAAAGGATTTGCCGGGCCAGGAAAAATTCGTCAGCAGATAGGCCAAAGGCGCTGCGATCATGATCAGGATCAACGTTGCGATGGAGGCCAGTTTCGCCGAGAGGTATAGAGGCAGCAGTTCCATTTAGAAATAGCCGTACCTTTTCTTGATTTCCAATGCCTTCGGGGAGTTAAGGAATAAGAGAAGCCTTGAGGCATCACTCTTCCTGGCCGTCCGGTTGATGAGGCAGGCCGCCTGACGAATGGGAGGCGCCTCCTCGATCAGGTAGTGGCATCCCTTGCCCCCCTGATCGGACAGGGCCGAGGAAAGGGCGCAAAAAGAGCCGTCGGTTCCGCCCGTCACAGCGTACTGGAAGGATTGTCCAACGTTCTGGGCGATGACAACACGGTCATTGATTTCACCCCACAGGCCGCTTTTTTTCAGAGCAGTCTCGGCCGCGGCGCCATAGGGGGCCGTAACGGGGTTCGCGATCGCGATTTTCTTCCAACCTTTTCGTTTGAGTGCTTCCTTCCAGTCTTTCGCGTCGCAGAGCTCCTTCCCTCCTCCCCACAGGACAACACGGCCCGTGGCGTACAGGAGGGGCTCTGTCGCTTCGCTTTTTTCAAAAAGCAACCGGGGGGTTTTCTCATCGGCGGAAAGGAACACGTCATAAGGAGCCCCGTTGATGATCTGGCCGTAGAGGCTGCCCGTAGAGGAATAGGTCGCTTCTACCTTGATCTTTGTCTCTGCTTCGAAGGCGGCGGTGATCTCCTTGAAGGGGAGCATGAAGTTCGCTGCGACGGCGGCTTTCAGGCTGTCTGCGGCATGGGAGAAGGCAGGATGAAGGCCAATCAGAACAACCGTGCAGATCCCGAGGATCCAGTGTGAAAGCGACAACGTTTTTCTCGTGAAGGTCATGAGGTGGTCCTTCGTTATGTTAAATTTAGCACTTTGGATGGTAAAAAAAGGACTTAACCCCCGGGGGGAGAGAGGGCCTTTCCCTCCAGCCAAAAGGGAGTGCCAGTTTCCCCCGGGGGTAAGTATTATCAATGTCCGTGGTCTGTAAGTTTTTTCTCCTCGCCGTAGACGATGAGCGTTCCGCGGTGCTCCATTTCCCTGAGCCACTTGGGGTGCTGCTTCTTGGCCCAGCCGCGGGTGACCCAGCCATGGATCATGGCCTGGACCGAGCCGGGGTTGCCGATTGTCCCCAGGTAGAGGTGGACGAAGAAGAAGGCAAAGAGGGTCACAAACCCCACGGCGTGCAGCGTGTACATCCAGCGGGTCAGCCCCATGGGCAGGATCTGGAACATCATGAGAAGTCCCGTGCCCAGCATCATGGGCCCGCAGAGCGCGACGGCGATGAAGAACATCTTCTGCCCCGGGTTGTACTTGCCGCTCTCAGGGGGGTTGTCCACGTGCCAGAGGTAGCCCCCGGCGCACTTGATCCACTCTAGATCGTCGGGCATCTCGATCACCCCCGCCTCCCTCCACCACATGGAAATGGCGAAGATCAGCGAGAAGCCGAAGACGAGGCCCGTCAGGTTGTGGATGTATTTCAGGTTTTTCATTCCGCCCAGGATCGTCCCGATGAAGTTGAGCGAATGGAACATCATGCCCAGTCCGGTGATGAACAGGATGATGCAGGAGATCGCCATCGCCCAGTGGACGATCCGCTCGAAGGCATCCGTTGCTTGAATCATTCCAGGTCTCATGGTCATTCACCCCCTTCCTTCTTTCCCGCATCGCCCGCATCATCGGGCAGCTTAGGCCCGTGGATCAGGTAGTGCAGGAACGAGCCCACCAGGATGCCTCCCGCCGCAAGCAGCGAGACCGGCTTGAAAAAATCTTTCCAGACGATGATCGACAGCGGCACCGAGGGACTCTTGGGCAGCGCGTCGTAGACCTCCGGTTTCTCGCTCAGGATGTAGAGCACGTGCGTTCCGCCGACGAACTTATCACCGTACACATTGGCATCCCCGCCCAGAGCCTGAACGCGCTTTGCGGCTGCCTTGAGCATCATGTCCTTGCGGCCGATTGTGAGAGCGCCCGTCGGGCAGGACAGCACGCAGGATGGCTGCCGTTCCGCCTGAAGCCGGGTCTGGCACAGATCGCATTTTGTGATCCGGTCCTTTGCTCCGTCGTATTTGGGAACCTCGAAGGGGCAGGCCGCCACACAGTTCTTGCAGCCGATGCAGAGCTCTTCTTTCAACCCGACGCTGCCGAACTCCGTGTAGTTGAGCGCCCCCGAGGGACAGACCTTCACGCAGGCCGCATCGGTGCAATGCATGCAGCCGTCTTTTCTGAAAAGCCACTTCAGGTTGCCCTTCTGGTCGACATGCTCCTGGAAGCGGATGAGCGTCCAGGTGTTCCACTGCAGATTGGGAGGGTTCTGATAACTGCCGAAGTTCCGGGTTCTCAAGCCGGGCATTTCATTCCACTGCTTGCACGCGATCTGGCAGCCGCGGCAGGCGGTGCATCTCGTCGTATCGATCAGCTTTACGATTTCCGTAGCCTGCATATCCTCTCTCCTATATCTTCGTCACATTGACCATGAAAGCCTTGTACTCGGGGCAGAACGTGTTGGCATCGCCAACGGTGGGCGTCAGGAAATTGGTGCTGTCGCCTCCGTCCTTGGGATGCAGCCAGCCGTAATTGAAGGGCAGGCCGACCTGGTGGACCGTCTTACCTTCTACAAGGAAAGGTCGGAACCGCTTCGTCACCATGGCGACACACTCCACGTTGCCGCGTACGGAAGACACGCGGATCCTTTCGCCGTTCTGGATGCTCTTTTCTTTCGCCAGCTGATCGCCGATCTCGACGTAGAGCTCCGGCATCGCCTCCAGGAGCCAGGCCTGCCATCTCGTGAGGGCACCTGAGCACCAGTGCTCCGTGCAGGAGTACGTGGTGCAGACATAGGGGAATTTCGCATCCGCGTTGGCCACCTTGTCCAGGTCGCTGTTGAAGATCTGGATGGCCGGGTTGATAAGCTGCCCAGACAGGGGATTCTTGCTGAGCGGTCCTTCCAGGGGCTCGTAGTGCTCCGGGAAGGGACCTTCGGCCATCCCGGGCCCGAAGAGAGCGCCCAGGCCGTCCTGTTTCATAATGAAGGGGTATTTCCCTTTCTCCTTGTCCGCCTGGGGAGGCCAGGGCCCGTCGGGAACGTCGCCGACCCATGTATCACCGGTCCACTCGAGGAGCTTCCGCTTGAGGTTGTAGGGCTTGCCGTTAATGTCACAGGAGGCCCGGTTGTAGATGATCCGTCGGTTGACCGGCCAAGCATAGGACCAGTTGGGGTAGAGACCGAGACCCGTGGGGTCGTCCTTGCCTCTTTTGGCCATCTTGTTGGCGCCGGTGGCATCGAAGCTCCCGGACATGACCCAGTTTCCGCTCGCGGTGGAGCCGTCTTCGGCGAGCATGCCGAAGGTGGGCACGAGCTGCCCTGCCTTGAATTCCGTCTTGGTTCCCTTGGCCTTGTCCTCGATGACCGTGTCCTTCAGGAAATGGCCGTTGATCTGCTTGGCCACCTTCAGGACATCGAACCGGCCCTTCGAATTCTTATAGTCCCACTTGAGGTTCAGGACGGGTTCGGGGCAGACGCCGCCTTCCTTGGCATAGAGGGCCCTGACGGCGTCGAGGATCTTGATCGTGATCTCCCCGACGGGGATCGCGTCGTCTGGGGCCTCGGCGGCCTTGTACTTCCACTGCACCCACCGTCCGCTGTTGCTCTGGCTGCCCTCTTTTTCCATGGAGGCCGAGGCTGGCAGGAGGAAGACCTCCGTTTTGACCTTCGAGGGGTCGACGCCGGGGCCCTTCCAGAAGCAGTAAGTCTCGTTGTCGAAGATGTTCTCGCCAACGAGCCAGTCGAGGTTCTCGAGGGCCTTGCGGACCTTGGTCGTGTTCGGCGAGCTGACCGCCGGGTCGGTGCCGACGGCAAAGAGGCCCTTGATCTTCCCTTTGTACATCTCGTCGAAGAGGTGCATCAGGGAATAGGCTGCGCCATCGTCCATCTTGGGAAGCCAGGAATAACCGAAACCGTTTTCCTTTGTCGCCTTGTCGTGGAACATCGACTTGAGGAAGCTGACAAAAAACTTCGGGTAGTTCTGGTAATAATTAGCCGACTGGGGATCCTTCGATTCCGGCGTGCATTTATGAAGATATTTCTCCAGCGTATCCTGCGAGGCCACAGGCATCTTCAGATATCCGGGCAGATTGCCGTACAGGATGCAATGGTCAGTCGAACCCTGGACGTTCGGTTCGCCTCGCAAGGCGTTTACGCCGCCGCCGGCAATGCCCATGTTGCCCAGCAGAAGCTGGATGATCGACATGGTCCGGATGATCTGGCTGCCCGTGGTGTGATGCGTCCAGCCCAGGGCGTAACATTCCGTTCCGGCCTTGTCCTTGACGCCCGTGGCGCTGTATGCCGCATAGACCTTCGTCAGGTCTTCCTTGGAGACGCCCGTGATGCTGGACACCTTTTCCAGGGTGTAGCGCGAATAGTGCGCCTTCATCATCTGGAAGACGCAGCGGGGGTTGCTCAGGGTCATGTCCCGCTTGGGGATCCCCTTGCCGTCCTTCTCGATGACCCACGTGTCCTTGTTGTACTTTCTCGTCTTCGGGTCGTAGCCCGAGAAGAGGCCGTTCTTGAAGGAAAAATCGCTCCCGACGATGAAGGAGGCGTTGGTGTAATTCAGCACATAGTCTTTGAACCATTTGTCGTTGCCGAGGATGTAATGGATCATCCCGCCCAGGAAAGCGATGTCCGTCCCGGAACGCAGGGGGACATGGAAATCGCAGCGTGCGGATGTTCTCGTATAGCGGGGATCGACATGGATAATCGTGGCCCCCTGGTCTTTTGCCCGCATGATCCACTTGAAAGCGATGGGATGATGCTCCGCGGCGTTGCTCCCCATGATCAGGATGCAATCGCTGTTCTTCAGATCAATGTAGTGGTTCGTCATCGAACCGCGCCCGAACGACTCTCCCAGAGCCGCTACAGAGGGGCTGTGTCAGACCCGGGCCTGGTGGTCGATGTAGACAAGCCCCATCGACCGGCACGCGACGCTCATCAGCCAGCACTCCTCGTTGTCCACATTGGAACTGCCGAGATGGCCGATCGTCTCGCAGCGGTTGACGGTCTCTCCTTTTGCGTTCTTTGCGACAAATCCCTTGTCGCGTGTGTCTTTCACGATACGGGCGATCCGGTCGAGGGCCCAGTCCCAGTTTTTCTCTTCCCATCGATCGCTCATGGGGGCCCGGTAGAGGACCTTGCGAAGCCTGTACTTGTTGGCCTCGGTGAGATCGAAGAAGCCGGCTCCCTTGGCGCAGAGCGAGCCCTCGTTGATCGGGTGTTCGGGGTCTCCTTCGATGTTGAAGACCTTTCCCGTGTTCTTGTCGACGCTGCAGATCAGGCCGCATCCCACGGAACAGTAGCAGCATACTGTGGTCACCTGCTTTGCCATCATCACGCGCTGCATTTTGTCGATCTCGGCGGCGTAAGCCTTCGCAGGACCCAGATTCACGCCCAGGGAGGACAGCGCAACCCCCGATCCCAAGGCGCCTGAAAGGGTTAAAAAACCTCTCCTCGTGATCTCCATATGAACCTACCTCCCCTTATGTCAGAAATGATATATGACAATCGTGGCATAGCTACTTCCTTTTGCCGCTTTTGTCAACCGAAATCGGGGGGAAAAAGAGAAATAATCGGGAGGGCTGAACTGGTCGGAATGCCTCTCTGGCAAAGGGTTTCAGCGCAGGAAGGACGATGCTTTTTTTAGCATAGGGAGGGACGCCTCGTCCGGGGTCAAAAGGTATTCCATTCACACCAGGTCATGGGGGCAAATCCCTTTTCTTGCATGATGAGGTCGAGGTGGATGAGACCCATGGCCGACACGTCACGGTCATAATCGCCTATATCGCTGATCTGGTTCAGGGTGATCAGGTAACGCTTGCAGGAATTGCAGGTGAAGGCCGTCTCCTGCCCCCTGTCTTCCACGTAGAAATAGTCCATCCCGCTCGGGCTCTCCTGCTCGCAGCCGGGGCAGAACATTCTGCTGAAGCGCCACTCGTAGCCGCACCGGGAACAGTGCAGCCAGCGCTGCGGGATTTTCTCCCGGATGACGGCGATTGTCGGGTGTGCACCGCAAACGGGGCAATATCCCTTATCCCAGCCCATCCCCTCGATGTGCTCGCCGAGTCCAGCCGACTTTGCCTGAAGTACGATCCTCGTCACCGCGCCAAGGAGAAGCCCGATGGCCTGGGGCTCGATGTCCGCTTCGTGCGACCATCGAGCGACAGCTGACTCAATGCTACCGGGGAAGTCCGCAAAGGCATCGATCAGCCGGAAGTCGCCCGACTTGATCAACTCCTCGAGCTTCGCCACATCCTCTCCGAGGGCCGGAAACCCCTCGCTCATTGCCGGCAGCACTGCAAGCCCGATCTTCTCCCAGGGGTCGCCTTTGAGGAAAAAGGGAGTTTGGCTGATGCATGGGATCCCCTGGCGGAGTTTCTCCCCGTCGATCAACGAGCGGTCTGCGGGGGCCAGTTTCAATTCGTCGATCAGGCGCTCCTTGACCAGGAAAAGGGGCTTAAACGCTGTGATGATTTCTTTGCTGTGGGGGCTCTTCCCGATGATGTTGTTGATGATTCCTTCCACTCGTGAAGACATCCGATCCGTTATTTTTGTCACCTATTGACTCCTTGCCGGCGCTTGGCTGACGTCACGTTTATTGATCCGTGCGTCGCAGACCTTTGACTCTGCCGTCTGCGAAACTGGGTCGAAGGCGGGAATCTTCAGTCCGTTGACTCAGGCTTCGCGGAGGTGAGGACCATCCAGACAACCCATTGGAGGTCCGGTCGGACACGTAAGCCCTCACCTCACATAGATCCGCAGCAATCTATGTCTTAATTGACATATGCAAGCGGATTTGCTACATACCCGATGCCCGCCAGCTCTGTCAACTTCCTTTTCTTAATTACCGGGACGGTGGACAAATAAACTCGACAGGGAGATGCTGTAATGTCAGATGATATCCGCTGGATGAAAACACACTGCGCCCGCATGGACCACGGCGGATGTAGCATGCTGGTTGGGGTCAAAGGGAACGAGATAGTTAAGATCAAAGGCGACCCGGAGGGGTATCTGAACAAAGGCTACACATGCTTCAAGGGAAGAGTGTCGGCAGACCGCCTCACGCACCCGGACCGCCTCCGGCATCCCCTGAAGAGGATGGGCGAGCGAGGTGAGGGGAAATGGCAGCGCATCTCGTGGGAAGAGGCTTTGGATGAAACGGCCCAGAACCTCCTGCGGATCAAAGAAAAGCACGGCGCGCGGGCCGTGGGGTTCGGCGTGGGAATGCCGAAAGGGCTGGAGCATTTCGTCCTGATCCGCCTTGCCAACATCTTCGGCTCCCCCAACATTATCGCCTCTCAGGATGTATGCCATGCCGGCAGGGAAGTCACGGGCATTCACACCTGCGGCTTCTATCCCGTCGCCGATTTACATCACCCAACGAAACTGATGTTTTTCTGGGGTAGCAATCTTGCCTCCACCAGCGAAGAGGGGCAGATATTCAGCCAGGTGAGCGCCCAGTTGAAGGGCGGCGCCAAGATGATCGTTGTGGATCCCCGGAAGACCGAACTTGCCGAAAAGGCGGACCTGTGGCTCCAGTTGCGTCCCGGAACGGCCCAGGCGCTGGCCCTCGCGATTATCCACGTCATCTGTGAGGAGAGCCTCTACGACAAGGCCTTCGTGGAGAAGTATACCCACGGGTTCGACGACTTGGCACAACATGCAAAGCAGTACCCCCCGGAAAAGGTTGCGGAGATCACCTGGGTTCCCGCCGAGTCGATCCGCAAGGCCGCCCGGATGTACGCCGAGGCGAAGCCCGCGGCCCTTCAATGGGGAAACGCCATCGAGCACGACGTCAACGTGTTCGACGTCACCCGCGCCCTGGCATGCCTGATGGGGATCACCGGCAATCTCGAGATTCCCGGCGGGAACGTCAATGCCCGGGACCCCAAGATCATGGGGCTTGCGCAGTTTGTCCGCGCCGATCTGATCCCCGACAAGCGCACGGAGATGATCGGCGCCCATTATCGTATCATTCCGAGGTTGATGACCGTCGCCCCAGCCTTTTTTCGCAAGGCCGTTTTGGAGGGCAAGCCCTACCCCGTGCGGGGCTACTACGGGATGTGCACGAACCCGATGGTTGCCTGGGCTGACAGTAAGGTCACGTACGAGGCGTTCAAGAGCCTCGATTTCGTCGCCGTCGCGGAGATATTCATGACGCCTACGGCCGCCATGGCAGACATCGTGTTACCTGTTGCCCATCAATACGAGATGAACGACATCGGCCATTACGGGATCGGGCACGGCATGATTCTCGCTCGTCCCAAGGTCGTGGAACCGCCCGAGGAGTGCTGGCCCGACATGAAGATCATGAACGAGTTGGGCAAGAGGGTGTCTTCTCCTGAGCTGTGGCACGAAAATCACGAAGAGTTCCTGGAGGACCTCGTCAGACCGGCGGGATTGACATACAGTCAGTTCGTCGAAAAGGGGTACCTGAAGGGCCCGGCGGGCAACCGATCCTATGAAGACAAGGGATTCCCCACGCCCACCGGCAAGGTGGAACTGCGCTTGAGCACCGCCGAAAAGTTCCGCCTCAAGCCGCTTCCCGAGTTCACGGAGTTCCCGGAGGCCGACGATCCCGAGTATCCCCTGCTCGTCATCAGTGCCAAGAGCCGCTACTACCTGTTGTCATCCTATCGGTGGGTTGGGAAACTGCGCGAGAAGAGGCCGCACCCGCTCGTGGAGATACACCCCGACACGGCGGCAACGTATGGGATCAGCGAGGGAGATGAGGTGATCATCGAAACGAAATACGGGGCCATTACCCAGCGGGCTCGTGTCACGGATATCATTCACCCTCGCGTGGTCAGTGCCGCCCTTGGGTGGTGGTTTCCCGAGGGCGCACCTGAGACCCAGTACGAGTGGCGGAAGTCCAACTTCAACATGCTGACCTCGATCGGAAAATTGGGAAAGGAGTTCGGAACGCCCAACATCAAGAACATACCCTGCCGGATTCGCAAGGCATGACGGAAGCGTAATCCGGACAGGGCCATACCTCATTTCTATCTGCATGGAATGCGCCTGCTCGGACAAGACGTGTGAGTGGCGGGTCACAGCAGAATGTTTAGCAGCACCATGATTTCGTTGACAGCCCAGTAAAGATTGGTCTCCGTTTCGCAATCCTTCAGCCAATCCTTTCTGTCGGGACGGGCGGACTTTTTGCACCCGCTGATTTTCCCCATGATGTCATTCTGAAGCATTTGATATGCCTCGTTGTAATCGCCTTTCGAAAGAATCTTTTGTACCGTTCCCACATTTTTCTTCAGCACCGCCTTGCCGGACCGCGTTTTGAAGCTCTTCGTGGGTATCGAGTCGATGGCGGCTGCAAGCTGAACGAGCTTTTCATTGATATTCTCGAGCGGGCTTATAGCCCCGTAAATTACGATCTTGTCCTGATCTATGTAGCTCCAGCCCGCCTCATGGAGATCGATGTCGGTCGTACCCTCCGGTAGAGGCTCAACCTTGATAATGGTTGTCGAACGGGTGGAGCTTCCTGCATTGTGGTCTCCACCAGGCTGGTACGGCCAGACCCATGTAAACGGGTCCATCGCATTGTCCGCAATCGATCTCTGATCAGGAGGACCTGCTATCTTTTGGGGAGGTATGACTCTGAAGGGTCCGTCACCGTCCAGCTTGTTCCGGGCATTCAACACACCCCGGTCCAGATGCTTTCCTTCTTTCTTTATCGCGAGGATCATCTTCAATCCGGAGCGGTTAACTATCGGGTCACCGTTCTTCCTTCCTGCAACAGATGGAGCAGAGTAGTCGCACCATCCCGTGCTTGGATTTTTCGCCATGTCGGCCTGATCGTTGTAGTAGAACGTTGCAGAAGGGTACGTGCCGTTGACATAATAGACGTTCAGAGTTGCGTCATATCTGAATGGATGAGTCTGCGAGAATCCATCCGGGGAGAGGACCATTACGCCCGTGGCTGAAAGAAGCACCAGCGGCTTCAGCAGGTTTTCCATGAGAACTCCCGTGTATTCGGCATAGCTGTCTTTTGACTTGCTGGCATTCATCAAGAGGAACTGGGTGTGTTGCGGCATGGCCTCAAGCTGGCCTCGTGTGAACACCTTGGAAGGCGCAGCCACTTTTGTCGGATCGTCTTTCGGGTCACCCGGATACCTGAGGGCGGCAATTTCTCTCCCGTTCGAGTATCCGTCTCCATCCGAATCGAGACCCTGAATGGCCTTTATTGCTTTCGCATCTCTGCCGTTGTTGAGGTAGTCCAGTCCGTAGGAATTGAGTGTGTCACGAATGTTGCCGCTTTTGCCATAATCAGTCCTGTAGTGGCACCATTGGCAGCTGCCCAGAGTCGTCGTTTTTCCTTCTGAGACATAGGAACCGCTCCTATGGCAGACAGTACAGCTGTCAAGCTTCGTTCCCGCGGTTTTTGGAAATGCGGCGAGAAGAACTGCTGAGTCAATATCCCCCTCGTGCGGGTAAGCTCCATAGCCTGAAAGTGCAAAAAAACACATGGAGAGCGCAATTCCGGTTGCCATGAGCCAGGTCCTGCACATCGTCATGTGCCTCTCCTTTTTACAATAAGATTCGTCGGCATTTTATTAATTTCTCTGTCAAGAATGCCTCCCATAGAAGACAGAGCATGGCACTGCTATCTTGCAGGTTATCTTTATCTGTCCTTCTTTATCAAGCCCAATGTCTTCATGCTCATATAGTCCGGAGACTATCAGGTGGCTATGCACTATTTCAACCTGCAATGCTCGATCATCAGAGTCATCTCGCATTGCAACTTCGTAGGTGAAGCCGATAAAATGGTGTTTTCGTCGAAAAATCCGTTCA
>DATJPI010000316.1:0-3625 GCA_035506495.1 Syntrophales bacterium | reverse complement strand
CTTCTCCAAGGCGGAAAACGCGGCAAAGCTCACGAGCAGGCTCAATCGCGAGGGCCTCTCCGCCTATTACTTTGTCTACAAGACGGGACTCTACAAGGTCCGCTTCGGCAACTTCAAGACGGCAGAGGCTGCAATGGAAAGAGCCAGGCGCCTTGCCGAGAAGGGCATCATCGAGGAGTTCTGGATCGTCAGTCCCCGCGAGTATGCCATCGCCCAGAGGGAAGAGAAAGGCGAGACCTATGTTCGGGACGAACTGGTGAGAACGGCAAGGAGCTTCATCGGGGTTCTCTACCTGTGGGGCGGCGACTCCGCCGACGAGGGCTTCGACTGCAGCGGATTCACCATGGCCGTCTACCAGTATAACGGCCTCATGCTGCCCCACTCGTCGCGGGAGCAATCCGAGATGGGCACCTCCGTCAACAGGGGAAATCTCGAGAAGGGCGATCTCGTATTTTTCAAGACGAACAATTCGGGCAAGGTCTCGCACGTGGGGGTCTACATCGGCAGCGGGCGATTCATCCATGCCCCCGGCCGCGGAAAAAAGATCGGCATCGAATCACTCGACAGCAACTACTACAGCAAACATTACGCAGGTGGTCGTTCCCTTCTGTAGGGTTTCATGCGGAGGTGTGGCGCTCGAAGATCTCGGCAAGAGCCTTGATGGCCTGTTCGGCCGTTCCGGTATTCAAAATGTATTCGTCGGCCAGGGCGATGGGGACGGCAAGGCCATAGTCGATCTCCCTGTGGTCGCGTCGGTCGAAGGCTGCCGCGTCGTCATCCGGGCGGCCCCGGGAGAGCACCCGCTGTCTGCGCAGCGGCCTCGGGGCAAGAAAGGCGACAACAACGGTTTCGGCTTGCTTCCCGATGAGATCGAGCTCCTGCATCGATCGAATCCCTTCGAGAAACACGACGAGTGCCCCCGAATCTGCCGCCGTTTTCAAAGCAAGCTTCGTTACGCCCATCCCGTCACTGCCCCGAAGCTCCGTCGAAAGTCTGGCCATACTGTCCGCATCGGGCGACACCCCACGGCGCGCTGCTTCCGCCCGGACAATATCTCCCGTGGCGAAATAGGGGAAGCCCTTGTCGCGGGCAAACTGCCGGGCGATGTCCTTTCCTGCTGCCGGCATTCCAATAATGATAAAACACTTCATTGATCCCTCTTCTCATCCCAGTCCTATATGCTCTTCCTGCAGTCTGCTGTTTGCGGTCTGCCGTTTACTTGCATTGCTATACCCGATACCCCCTTTTTTGCGCAAGGGTTGACCGTAATGCACCTTTCGTCTATAAAAAGTTTACGGGTGTGGCAACGCATCCAATGAGCACAAAAAGAGGGAATCAGCCATGAAAGGCAAGCGAATCAGAGAGAGCGCAATTCTTTTGGCCCAGGTCATGAATCCTCAGGACGCCAATCCCGCCGGAAATGTCCACGGCGGTGTCATCATGAAGCTCATCGACACGGCGGCAGGGGCGGCCGCGATCAAGCACTCGCAATCAAACTGCGTGACGGCCTCCATCGACCGCCTCGATTTTCACAACCCCGTTTTCGTCGGCGATCTGGTCACTTTGAGGGCCAGCATCAACTACACGGGCAAAAGTTCCATGGAAGCCGGTGTCCGCGTCGAGTCTCAGAACCTTCTCACCGGACAGACGCGCCACACCGTCTCGGCCTACATGACCCTCGTCGCCCTGGACAGGCGGGGAAAGCCCACGTCCATCCCACCAATCATCCCGGAGACGGCAGACGAGCATCGGCGCAACCGCGAGGCCCAATCCCGCCGGGAGACGCGGCTCCGTGAGAAAACCAAGGAGAAGGCCTGCCAGTTGAACAGTGAGTCCTGTGAGTAACACATCCATTCCCGTCTTTGAACAGGAGGGCCGGTCGAGGCAACATGAAGAAACTCAATCCCGAATACGTGAAGATCGTCACCATCCTGGCGAACGAAAGCCCCTATTTCCGTCACCTCGGCATGGTGATCGCCGGGCTCGGCATCGGCGAGGCTCTCGTCGAGATCCAGTCGCAGCAGCATCACCAGCAGGTATATGGTTACGTTCACGGCGGCGTCATCGCGTCGCTTATCGACACGGCTATCTTCTGGTCGTTGTTCGGGGAGCTGGAGGAATCGGTGGGGATCACGACGGTGGATCTGAAGGTAAACTACCTGGCGCCCGTTGCCGACGGTAAGCTTTCGGCACGAGGCAAAAGGATTCGCCTGGGCCGCACCCTCGGTCTCGGCGAGACGGAAGTATTCAACGGCGAGGGAAAGCTGGTCGCCCATGGCACCTCGTCGGTCATTGTGCTCCCCGGCTTTGCCTTCCCGGGCAACCCGAAACTCCCGCCGAAGTTTCTTTAATCCGCCATCTCTCACTCACGACTTTCAGCCGCCCGCCATGGGTGGTTTTCTTCTTGCCATATCGCTTCCGTGCCGCGATAATATCTTAACTGTCTGTCCGAAGAAGCCCGTCGTCATTTTACATCCAAACCGTTTCACACGCCTCATTCACGGCCCAATCGTTAACATCTTGCCGGCACATTCGTGCCGTCCTGATTCAAAATTCAAATGGGGAGCTGGACCATGGAAAAGAGAAGAACCAAAACAAAGGCGGAAAAATCGAGAGACCTCCTTCACGAAAAGGTCGCTCTCTACCTCTTTCAGTGCTGGGAGCAGGCAAAACTGCCATCGGGGAATTCAGATCGGAAGAATTTCGAGAAGGCAGCGAAGCTCGTTGTCGATTTTATGGACTGGCATCGAATCGAGGAGAGCGAAATCAAGTTTATCAAAGACAAATTCTTCCCGACGTTTCTGAGGGTGGCAAAGGTTCAGCCAGCCGGTGAGGTTTCCACCCGACTGTTGCTGACGATGGGTCCGGACATCCTGAACAGCACGCTCTGATCGGACCGTAAAAGAAATTCATTTCATCAAAGCGAGAAACCCCGTACTGCATGATGCGGGGTTTTCTGTTTGTGATACGCTTTTGTCTGAACCGGACGGCAGCGGCTCATGCGCTTGTCGTCCTATCCTGTTGATATCATCTGAGAATTAACGTATCCGCTTCTGCGGATGCCGTATGATCGCCACCCTGGAGACATCGTTCCGTTCACAGTATGCATCGGGCTGTAAACCGAACCCGGGGTCAATCGTTTTACTCATCAAAAGCCCAATGCGGCGGGTCAACGGTAGGTAGAACAAAATCAGGAGACGAAACCCAGAGAAAGGAATCGAACATGAAACGCATACTGCTTGCCATTGCCATCACACTGATAACGGTCACGGCGGCACAAGCGGCCGATTTGGGAGTTGCCGTTACTATCGGCCAGCCAGGATTCTACGGCAGCTTCGCCATCGGAGGATTTCCTCCGCCCGCGGTTGTTTATCCCCATGCCGTTGTGGTTCGCCCGGCGCCTGTTGTCGTCGCACGGCCAGTCTATGCGCACGTCCCTCCCGGCCATGTGAAACACTGGTACAGGGATTATCACGGCTATCCTGTGTATTACCGGTATGACGGGCGTTACTACCGATAGCAGGATGCGTAAGCGGTTGTCGCAGCAGCCGTAGTGTTCGCAATCGGATGTTCAAGGTATCGGGTTCTCCAGATTCTTAACAAAGAAAAGCAGGGCCAGTTTCGG
>DATJPI010000315.1:0-14212 GCA_035506495.1 Syntrophales bacterium | reverse complement strand
GTTGATCCGAGCGATCGTTTTCTGGAGAGAATCGAGAGAGGTGTTGAGGTCGTTGATCTGCCCGGTGAGGAACTCGTGTCGCGTCTGCAGTTCCTCGTGCTCGCTGATGGCCAGCAGGTTCACCTCGCCGAACTCTTCTACAGTCTTTTTCTTCTTCTCCAGCTCTTCTCTCAATTCCGCGACGCGGGCCTCCTCGAGCTTCTCGAACCCCTGAGCGAGGACATCGAGATCGGCCTGATACTTCTCCTGCATTCCGCTTCTCAGGGCATCCATCTGGAATCCGATTTCCCGGATCTCGATGTCGAGCTCCCCCGTCTCGCGAAGCATCTGCTCGATCTGTTTGCGGGCCTCCCGGGCCTCGCCTTCGAGACCGCTCATCTTGCCCTCGCGCCAGGTTTGCCCCTCGCGGGCGGCGATAAGCTCCTTCTCGATCTCCCGGTAGCTCCCGTACAGTGTCTCCACGGTCTCTAGGTCCTGTTCGATCTTCGCCGTGAGCTCCTCGCGGCTGCGGTCGGCCTCCCCGAGGTCCCGCAGCTTCGTTTCTGTCTCCGTCTCGAGATTGCGGATGGACTCCTGCAGGCGCTCAAGCGTTTTTCGGTCGGCGTTGTGCTTTTCCTCCAGGGCAGCCAGGGCAACCCGCTCCTCGGTGAACAGGGCTTCCTTGCTCTCAAGGTCCGCTTTCAGGGCCTGCCAGCGTTCCTGAATGCCCGACAACCGACCGCTGATTTCCGCGCAACGGACACCCGCCGTCTCGATCTCATGCTCTGTTGCAGCGATCTTCCCGGCCGTATCCTGCTGCTCGGCGAGCAGTGTCTCCCGATTGAAATGGATTACGCCCACCCGCTGCTCGAGCCATTTCAATTCGTTCTCGTAACGCTCAACGTCCTTTTTCTTTCCCTGGAGTTCGAGTTCGGTGACGCGGATCGCGTCCCGGCCGGCCTCCCAGTCCCCTTCCATCGCCGCAATCCGGTCCGCCAGCGCGCTGCGGCTCTGCGACTCATCCCGGATCTGTCCTTCGAGGCGTCCTGCATCCTTCTCGAGGTCGGCGATTTCACGCTTGCGCCGCAGGAGACTGCTTTCTTCCGTGACGGAGCGGCTTCCGCCTGTGAGAACACCGTGAGGGCTGATCATGTCGCCGTCCGGGGTGACCAAGGTGCCCCGGAAACCGTTTCGCTGCCAGAGAGCCATTCCGGAATGGAGGTCGGACACGAGAAGCGTGTCGCCCAGCAGATACTCGGCGACGTTTCGATACTCCTCCTTCACGCGCACCACGTCGAGGAGCCGCGTGGTACCCTGCAGGTATTCTTTCTCGGCCATGTCGACAGAGTTGCTGCGCACCCTCAGCGGAACGAAGCTGCTTCGCCCGGCAGCGCGGGTCTTCAGGTAGTCGATGGCCCGGATGCCTTCCTCCTGACTTTTCACGACGACATACTGCAGCCTCTCGCCCAGGGCCGCCTCGACGGCGATCTCGTGCTCGCGGGGGACTTCGATATGATCGGCTACCAGCCCGTAGATGCTGTCCAGGGCGAGGCCCGCCTCGTCCCGGGCCCGGATAATGGAGCGGGTACCCGCATCGCACCACTCGTATCGGTTCTGGAACTCGCGCAGCGACGCAAGCCGGGATGTCTTCTTTCCCATCTCCTCTTTCAGGCGGAACACCTTCTCATCGGCTTCTTCCAGCCCGTTGCGTGACCGCTGGATGAGCTGCTGAAGCTCCGCGGCCTGCTTTCGCAACCCATCCAGATGTTCCTGGCCGCTTTCCAGGCTCCCGCGGGTCGCAGAAAGGGTCTCCTGGGTCAACTTCAGCCGATTCTGATGCTCCTCGAGCTCTTTTTCCTCTCGTTCCGTGCGACGCTTCAGGTCTTCCAGGCTCTTCTGACAGGCATCCTGCGCGTTCTGCAGCCGGGATTGCTCGGTAAGGACATTGAAATGGGCCGTCTTGTCCTTCTCCAGATCATCCCGGAGTGTCTGTTCGCTCTTCTTGAGCTCGTCGACTATGCTCTGCCGCAGGGCAAGGGCCTCCCTACCGGCCAGGATACGGCTATCCGATTCGGACGACTGCTCCCGCAGCGTTCCCAGCTCCCTTTCCGCTTCCCCCTTGCGGGTGCGCAGCGACTCCAGCTCGATCGTGCTGCGCTCCTCGAGGGATGCGAGGTCGTCGAGCCTGGCCCGGGCATGCTCGATTCCCTGCTCCTGAATGCTGATCTCGTTTTTCGCGGCGTAGAGGCTCTCCTGGAGTTTCTTGACGTTCTGATCGTTTTCGGCGATCTCCGCCCGGAATTCCTCGAGACGCGCTTCCAGCCCCGAGAGCCCCGAGCGGACATCCTGGGTGGCGGCCGAGGATTCGTCGAAGCGCAGCTGCAGCCCTGTCTTTTTTGCGTGCATATCCGAAAAGGCATGCATCGCGAGCGTGAGTTCGATTTCACGAAGGTCTTTCTTCAAAAGCTTGTACCGTTCGGCTCGCTTGGCCTGTCGGGAAACGGCGTTGAGCTGGCTTTTAACCTCACGCAGGATGTCGTTGAGGCGAAGCAGGTTCTGCTTCGTCGACTCCATCTTCCGGACGGCGGCTTCCTTGCGGCTTTTGTATTTGGTGATCCCGGCTGCCTCCTCGATGTACTGACGCCGCTCCTCGGGCTTTGCCTCCATGAGGTTCGCGATGCTGCCCTGCTCCACCAGCGAGTAAGTTCGCGCGCCCACTCCCGTGTCCATGAAGAATTCTTTCACATCGAGCAGACGGCAGCGCACCTTGTTGATAGAGTACTCTCCCTCCTCATCACGAAAGACCCTGCGTGTGATCATGACCTCGGAGCAGTCGCCGTAGGGCGCCGGGAAGGAATACTCGTCGGCTTCCATGACGAGGGTCACTTCGGCCATGCTCACCGGCTGGGCCTCTTCGCTGCCGTTGAAGATGACGTCATCCATCTTCTTGCCGCGCAGCAGCGTCACCCGCTGTTCCCCCATGACCCAGCGGATGGCATCAACGATGTTGCTCTTTCCGCAACCGTTGGGCCCAACGATGCCGCTGATACCGGTGGAGAAATCGATGACGGTCCTGTCCCGGAAGGACTTGAATCCGATGATTTCGAGCCGCTTGAGTTTCATTCCATCCCCTGGTTTCCGTTTGGTCTGACGAGGTCTATCCAAATTGCTGTCACTGTATCAAAGCCCCCGAACGTTGTAAAGGGTAAAAAATACCACTAAATGTAGCCCTGAAATCCCTGACCACTACATCTTGTACTCAATTTTTGTTCCAAAAGCCAGTTTTCAGCAGGCGATTTCGGCCATTTTTCGTAAAATCATTCACTTCCCCGAATCAGCCCGTTCGTCCCGGAGGCTTATTTTTCTTGACTCCTCAAGGGCCTGCATATTAATAACAACGAACAATCACTTGGGTTTATCAAGAAATCCGCATCACTGGAGGGGGCCATCAAGTCAGGGTCGTATCTTTTTCCTGCCAGCCGATTAAGCACAACCATAGGACTAATAAATAGTTGAAATATTTATCATTTTCAAGGAGGGGGCAGAATGACGACACCCATACAGCAAAAAATCCGCGACAAGAAAAGAACCCCGCAGCAGATTCTCAACATGGTCAAATCCGGCGATTGGATTCAGCCGGGATCCGTCGGAGGCGACTCTACGGAGTGCATGAAGGAACTCGCCAGGCGCCTTGGCCCCGGCCCCGGCCAACTGAAGGACATTGAACTCTGGAACTACGCAAACTTCTTCCCCCATCCCGAGTTCCAGCATGTAGACCCCCACCAGGAATACCACGTCTTCCACGAATACTTCTTTTTCCCATGGAACCGGAAGGCCCGTGACACCAACAACGTCACGAGCTGGGCCAACTGGGGATGGGCCATGGGCATGTGGTTCTGCCACTACCGATTCATCAATGCCGTAAAGGAAAAGCGCGGCATTGACTGGTGGTGGAACGCAGCGTCCCCCTTCGACGATCACGGCTTCGTCAACTGGTCTTACGGCACCAACAACTGCATGATCAACTCGCAGATCTCCAAGCGATGCGTCGTCGAAGTCCGCGCAGACTATCCCTGGGCCGAGGGCGGCCGCTTCAACACCTTCCACATCGACGACATCGACTACTGGGTCGAGGTGGACGCGGAAAAGTACAAATGGCCCCAGATCAACGAGAAGGCCATCAAACCGAAAGACGAGGAGGCCAAGATCGCCCAGAACGTGCTGAAAATAGCCCGGGACCGCGACATCATTCAACTGGGCATCGGCGGCCTTCCCTCCGCCGTGGCCACGGCCATGAGCAACGCGGGCCTCAAGGACCTCGGCATCCACACGGAGATGATGAACTTTGGTCTCATCAACCTGATCGAGTCCGGCATGGTGACCAACAAGTACAAGACCCTTCCCAACGACAAGGGCAAGAGCGTCTGGACCTTCGCCTTTCCCGTCGACGTGAAGTGGTACTACGACACGATCCACCGCAACCCGAACATGGCCGTCTACGACATCAGCTACACGAACAACAACAACAACCTCACCCGCCTCGATAACATGCTGGCCGTCAACAACGCCGTGGCCGTCGACCTGCTCGGCCAGTCCTGCTGCGGCTTCTACGATAAGCGGCCCATCTCCAGCTCGGGCGGCTTCTTCCAGTTCATCAGCTTCTGCTCCCAGAGCCGGGGCGGCCGCAGTGTCATTGCCATGACCTCCCGGAGCAAGCACGGCACATCCCGCATCGTGCCCTTCCTGCCCGAGGGCTGCTCTGTGGACGTGCCGGGCCAGCTTGCGAATTACGTCTGCACCGAGTTCGGCATTGTCAACCTCCGCGGCCTCAACGGCTACGAGAGGGCCGAGGCACTCATCTCCATCGCCCACCCGGACGACAGGGAAAACCTCAGAAAGGTGGCCGTGGAAGAGGGCGTGCTGCCCCCGAAGTCCAAGATCGACTTCAAGCCGGAGGAAGGCGGCAACCGTCGTTACCCGACGTCCAAAGACCGCCAGTACTACAAGCTGCCCCACAACAGCGAGGTCTGGGGCTTCGACTGGGATCCCTACCAGAACGGCAAGTAACCGGCAGAAACCATTGCAGACCCAGAAAGCCCGGGCTTCGCCCCGGGCTTTCTTTTCCATCCGGAGCCGCCAACCCGTCTTTGCCTTGACAGGTGAGGCCGTTTCCATTATGGAGAAGGCATAACAAGCCGGGTCCTATCCGGGTCCTATAGAGGAATGCAGGCCATGTCAAAAAAGGAAAAGAAAAAACAGGGACTCTCTACGCCCGCCACCCACGAGGAGAAAGCGAACTTCATCACCATGTTCTCAAAGCTCGACTCCAAGGAGAAACACCGGATCATGGCTTACATTGTCTGGCTCCTGGGAATATTCATCATCCTTTTTGCCTACCGGGTCGCTTAGCAGACTCCGGGTAGATGCCCTTCACCCTTTCACGCGTCCTTTACGATCCTTCTTCCTCTTGATAGAAAAAGAATTCCTCTACAACCCCTCCATCAGAACGGCCCGCACATTGTGCCGGGAAAATGTTTCCTATACTATCGTTTTTTCCTCTTGACAGGGTTCTTTTATCTTTGGTAGGTAGATTTCGTATCATTGGAGAAAGTTCTTTGAAACCGTGTGCCAGATTCTTCGATCATCTTACCAACAGGGGGTTTTTTTATTTGCATGAGCGCTTTGAGCAACGCTCAATCAATGGCCCGGAATAAAAGGTCGGGCCTGACAAAATCTATAGGGAAGGGAGGTGAAAGAGGATTTTTTTGGTAAGGTGTGATTATTAATTTATTTTCTTTTTCTCACATTTCATTTCATAAATAGAAAAAAGGAGGATTTTTCTATGGCACAGGAACACACCTTTGCATCTCCGGCCCCGGCGGGTCTGGGTGCCCTCGCAGTGGCCTGCTTTGGTTTCGCCGCGGTATTTCTTGGCTGGGTAAAGCCGGAAGGCCTTCCCATCCTGTTTGCATGGCTTGTTGGCGGCGGTGTTGTGCAATACACGACGGCTGTTATGGAATTAAAAGATCATAACATCACCGGCGGTAACGTCTTCCTGTTCTTCTCGGCCTTCTTCATGTTCGGCGCCTCGCTGAGCGTTCTGGCCAAGTTCCTCATGATCAAGTTTGGCATGGCTCCCCATGTCTACGTCGAGGGATGGACCTGGATGGCCGGGGCCGGCTTCCTCACTGCCGTGACCCCTGCTTACCTGAAGTCCAATAAGCTCATCTTCCTGCTCGTCGTTCTGATCGACATCGTCCTTTGGTGCATCGTCGGTCTCGATATGGGCAAGATGGATCCCGCAATCGGCAGGCCCATCGTAGGCTGGCTGCTCGTGGTTTCCGGCTGGCTCGGCGTGTATGTGGCCGGCGCGGTTGTCTGCAACACCGTGTTCGGGCGCGTGATCTACCCGATTCCTGCACCCTTCGTGAAGTAATCGATGAGCTTTTAACCGCTCAGATGGTTCACAGGGCGGGCCGAAAGGCCCGCCCTTCCATTTTGTTCCCGATCTCACTCCGGAATACTATTTGTTGCGGTCGGCAATTTGTGAGATAAATAACCAAACACCAAAGAAGGCGGTCAGCAAGACCTGTTCCTGTTACCTGTTACCTGTTACCTGTTACCTGACACCTGTAACCTTTTATGATCCCCATCCGCGACCAGATCCAGTCAAAAAGCTACCCTGTTGCCACCCGGGGAATTATCGGTGTAAACATCCTCGTATTCGTCCTGCAGATGATGCAGGGAGAGGACTTGGAGCGTTTCATTTATACTTACGGCCTCGTCCCTGCGCGCTACTCCATCCCGGAGGTGGCGACGCACTTCACTTCCGGAGAGCAGGTCCTAGCCTTGTTTTCCTTCATGTTCCTTCACGGCGGATTCCTTCATCTTCTGGGAAACATGTGGTTTCTTCACATCTTCGGCGACAACGTGGAAGACCGCATGGGCTCGACGCGATTTCTTCTGTTCTATCTTCTCTGTGGTTGGGTGTCCGGTTTTGTTCAACTCTGGACAAACTGGACATCGGCCGTACCGACGATCGGCGCAAGCGGAGCCATCGCGGGGGTGATGGGAGCCTACCTCATCCTATTCCCAAAGGCCCGGATCATCACGCTCATCCCTATTTTTTTCATCCCTTACTTTATCGAGATTCCTGCTATCATTTTCCTGGGGATCTGGTTTCTCTTCCAGTTTTTTTACGCATCCCTACCGGGACCGGAGGGAGGCGGCGGCATCGCCTGGTGGGCTCACATCGGGGGGTTTGTATTCGGGATGATCGCCGTCAAACTGTTTTCGCGACTCCCCGAGAGCCGCATCGACGAGAAGATCAGTGAAACCTTTGCGCGAAGTTCCACACCGAAACTTCAACGCATCACGGCAACCGTCGATGATGGCGACCTCAATCTGCAGGGAACCGTCGTGATCACCTCTAAGGAGGCCCGAAACGGCACTCGGAAAATGATCAGCGTCCCCGGGGATACGGCCCGACGGACCTTCATGGTCAAGATTCCCCCGGAGACGGAGAACGGGACGAGAATCCGGCTGGCGGGGCTTGGCCGAAAAAGCGGCAACCGGGCCGGTGATATCTACCTGAAAATTTCAGTGGAAGGTTGAGCCATGGACGAGGAAAGCTGGCAGATCGTAAGCACCACCTCAGGTGTCATCAAGGCGAAGATCCTGGAGGGGAGACTCGTCGCGCAGGGAATCCCCGTGCGGCTGCAGTACGAACCAATCGGAGAGATCTACGCCATCACCGTCGACGGCCTCGGCGAGGTACAGGTCCTCGTGCCGGAGCCGTGGCTTGAGCACGCCCGGCGTGTTCTGGAAAAGGAATACCGAGAAGAGGATCTGGATTGGGAAGAAGAGCCTGAAGCCACAAGCCACAAGCCGCAAGGCAGAAAAAAAGACGACAGACCCGATTGAAGGGTCTATTGGGTCTGCTCCGTCTATTCTGTCCTTGCTGCTCCTTGCACTTCGTTCAATTCTTGCACTTCTGTCACTTTGTCACACTGCCACTTTGCCACTTCCGCACTCACGCACTTCTTTCACTGCCGTTCTGCGGCTCAGAAGATGCCTGCCAGCGCTGCGCTACAATAGCTGCATTGCGACCCTCTTAGGTTGCGAACCGCAATCGAGTATCCATGGCGGCCGATGAGCAACTTGCCGCACCTGCCGCACAGGGTATCCTCACCCCCCTGGCCGGGGACGTTTCCGCTGTAGACATGTTTGAGGCCTGCCTCATGGCCAATCTCCACGGCCCGGCGAATGGTCTTGACCGGTGTGGGTGAGAGGTCCTGAATCTTGTATCGTGGGTGGAAGCGGCTTACGTGCCAGGGAACCTCCTCCCCCAGCGAGCGGACGAAAAGAGCAATGTCTTTCACTTCGCTTTCGTCGTCGTTGAGCCCCGGGATGATCAACGTGGTCACCTCCACCCAGATCCCTCGCTCCCTCATGCCTTTTAAGGTTTTCAGGACAGGCTCGAGTCTTGCTCCGCAATAGCGGCGATAGAAATCGTCTCGAAAGGATTTCAAATCCACATTGGCCGCATCAAGCCATCCGGAAGCGGCCTCCAGAGCCTCTTCCGTCATGAAGCCGTTGGTCACGAAAATATTTTTCAACCCCTCCTGGCGCGCGAGCCAACCGGTGTCGTGGGCAAACTCAAAAAAAATCGTGGGTTCCGTATAGGTGTACGAGATCGATTTCGATCCGGTCTCGACTGCCTGGTTGACGATATCCCGCGGCGTCATCTCGCGGCCGACGATGCGGCCTTCCTCCCGCGGCATCTGGGAGATCTCATGATTCTGACAGAAGGTACAGCGGAAATTGCAGCCCACCGCGGCGACGGAAAAGGATACCGACCCGGGGTAAAGGTGATACAGGGGTTTCTTTTCGACGGGATCGACGTTAGCGGCGATGACTGGACCGTATACGAGCGTGTAGAGCGTCCCTTCGCGGTTTTCCCTCACGCCGCAGATACCACGCTTCGAAGGAGCGATTTTGCATCGATGACTGCAGAGGGCACAATGGACATTCTGCTCATCGAGTCTCTCATACAGCATCGCTTCTTTAATCATGTTTTAATTTTGCGCTTGAATGAAAAAAAATGGAAGGAAATACTTATTTTGTAGAATCGCTGACGTTCAGAGGGGATCTGTTACCTGTTACCTGTTACCTGTTACCTGTTACCTGTTACCTTGCACCTAGCGGCGTCAGCCGCCGATCGTAGACATCTCCCTTACGCACTTCCTTCGACTGCAATCCTCCCCGGCTCCTTCCGTGTGCTGGCCCCGGGGTTTGTTCTCGATGGCCTTGCGAATCAGCTGCTCGAGGTCCTCATCCGCGCATCCTTTTCTCATGGGTGTCTTGAGGTCGATCTCCCCGTCGACCATGAGACACGTGCGCAGACCGCCGTCTGCCGTAAGCCGCAGACGATTGCAGGAGTGGCAGAAATTGTGGCTGATAGGGCTGATAAAACCGATAACTCCCCTGGCTCCTTCGAGCCGGTAGCGGCTGGCCGGACCGTCCAGGCGTCCGTCCGAATGCGCCTTCTCGACGGGAATGAGCCTGCCTGCCCGGCTGATTCGATCCATGATCTCATCATTGGAGACATACTGTTGGTCGTTATCCCGCTTGCCTCCGAGTGGCATGAGCTCGATAAAACGGATTTCGTAGGGCTTTTCCAGGGTGAGCCGGGCGAAGGAAAGGGCTTCGTCGTCGTTGAATCCCCGCACGGCGACGACATTGATCTTGATCGGGGAAAATCCGGCACGGTTGGCCTGCTCCAGTCCCCTGAGAACCGAGGCGAGGTCGCCGCCCCGGGTAATCTGCTCATACTTCGCCGGGTCGAGAGAGTCGAGACTCACGTTGATCCTGCCGACGCCGGCCCTGTAGATCCTGTCCGCAAACGACTCCAGCAGAATCCCGTTGGTCGTGAGGCTGATGTCCTCGAGACCCAATGGCCCCAGGGAGGCAAGGAATTCCACGACCCCTCGCCTGACAAGCGGCTCTCCCCCTGTGACCCGGACCTTCACGATCCCTACCCTCCTGGTAATCCGGATGATGCGAAGAATCTCCTCGTACCGGAGGATGTCCTCATGCCCAAGCTGCGACACGCCCTCCTTCGGCATGCAGTACTTGCATCGAAGATTGCAGCGGTCCGTTATGGATACGCGTAAGTAGTTGATTTCTCTTTTGAATTTGTCAAGCATGGCGATGAAAACGGGGCCCTGCGGCGGCCCCGATGTGTCATTGTTAGCATAAGGCTCGGTGCGATGCAAGGGGGAAACGGGCAACCCAAAATCGCTTGACACCCAAATCCTTCTTGTGTAAACTCATTGCAAATATCCGTTATTGCCCGAAGGCACTGGCGGATATTTATTTTTTTTGCCCGAGGAGTCGCCCGGAAGGAGTTTCGATGGAGAAGATGCCCATCACGAAAGCGGGTTTCGAGAAGCTGAAAAAGGAACTGGATCAGCTCAAGAGAGTGTCTATCCCCGAGAACATCAAGGCAATAGAGGAGGCACGGGGGCATGGGGATATCTCGGAGAACGCTGAGTACCAGTACGCCAAGGAACGTCAGTCCTTTCTCCACGGGCGCCAGCAGGAGATCGAGAACTGCCTCGCCACTTCGCAGATCGTGGAATTGAACGGCCTCAGCGGCGATCGGGTCGTTTTCGGCACGACTGTCTCCTTCGCTGACGTCGACTCGGGCGACACAACCCGCTATCAGCTTGTCGGTCCTTACGAATCCGATGTCTCTAAAAACCGCATATCCGTGACCTCCCCCATCGGCAGGGCTCTCATCGGCAAGAATGTCGGCGACATGGTCCGCGTCAAGACACCGGGAGGCGTACGCGAAGTCGAAATCGTAGACATCGCCATCGAGGATTTGGAGTAAACAAAGACAAAAAAGCCGGGAGGTTTCTGACCCCCCGGCTTTTTTGTCTTTGTTTGTCAGCCAAATCAGTGCTGCCCGGCGATTTTGAGCCGTAGCTCGGCCCGTTCGAGAGCAATCTTCGCTCTTTCGTACTCCGGATCTTCCTTTGCGAACTTCGCCAGCTTCTGCTCGGCACTCTCCTTGGCCCTTTTGGCGCGCTCCATGTCGATCTGGTCTGCGCGCTCCGCCGTTTCGACGAGCACCGTCACTTTGCTTCCCGTTACTTCGGCGTAGCCCGTGTTGACGGCGTAGCTTACCCGCTTTCCATCCTTCAGGTAGCTCAACTCCCCGAACTTGATGGCCGACAGCAGCGAGGCATGGCCCCTCAGGACACCGAATTCCCCTTCACTCCCGGGACAGGTCACTTCATCGATCGAACCGCTGAAGGCCAGCTTTTCCGGGGTCACGATTTCCAGCAAGAGTTCCTCTGCCATTCCCATTTCCTCCGGCCCGGTTATTCGGCCAGTCTCCTAGCCTTTTCAACGGCTTCCTCGATGCCGCCCACCATGTAGAAGGCCTGCTCGGGCAGCTCGTCGTGCTTGCCGTCCAGGATCTCCCTGAACCCTCTCACCGTGTCCTTCACGGTGACGAACTTACCCTCGGTGCCGGTGAACTGGGCAGCGACGAAGAAGGGCTGCGATAGAAAGCGCTGGATCTTGCGGGCGCGGCCGACCGTCAGCTTGTCCTCTTCGGAGAGTTCGTCCATGCCGAGGATGGCAATGATGTCCTGGAGATCCTTGTAGCGCTGCAGGATCAGCTGGACGTTTCGCGCCACGGCGTAGTGCTCCTCGCCGAGAACGTTCGGGTCGAGGATGCGCGAGGTGGAGTCGAGTGGGTCCACGGCGGGGTAGATCCCCAGCTCGGCGATGGGCCGGGAGAGAACGACCGTCCCGTCGAGGTGGGCAAACGTCGTGGCCGGAGCCGGGTCCGTCAAGTCGTCGGCGGGAACGTAGACGCACTGCACGGCGGTGATGGACCCTTTGTCCGTCGAAGTGATCCGCTCCTGCAGGGCGCCCAGGTCCGTGGCCAGCGTGGGCTGGTAACCGACGGCGGAGGGCATGCGGCCGAGGAGCGCCGAGACCTCGGAGCCGGCCTGGGTGAAACGGAAGATGTTGTCGACGAAGAGCAGCACGTCCTGGCCTTCCACATCACGGAAGTACTCGGCGGCGGCCAGGGCCGTGAGGGCCACGCGAGCGCGGGCTCCCGGAGGCTCGGTCATCTGGCCGTAGATCAGAGCGGCCTTGGAGATAACGCCCGACTGCTTCATTTCCAGGTAAAGGTCGTTTCCTTCACGGGTGCGCTCGCCCACACCGGCGAACACGGAGATGCCGCCGTGGTGCATGGCGATGTTGTGGATCATCTCCATCATGACGACGGTCTTGCCGACGCCGGCGCCGCCGAACATGCCCATCTTGCCGCCGCGGGGGAAGGGAACCAGCAAGTCGATGACCTTGACGCCCGTCTCGAGGACGTGGACCGACGTATCCTGCTCGGTAAACAAGGGGGCCAGTCGGTGAACGGGCATCCTTTTGTCCGTCACGATGGGTCCGAGGCCGTCCACGGGCCGTCCGACGACGTTGATGATGCGCCCGAGGCCTGCCTCGCCGACGGGAACCATGATGGGAGCTCCCGTGTCCTTGACGGGCATGCCGCGCACCAGGCCGTCGGTGACGTCCATGGCGATGCAGCGCACCACGTTGTCGCCCAAGTGCTGGGCCACCTCGATGATGAGGTTGTCCTCGGTGTCGTCAATAGCCGCATTCGTGATGGTGAGGGCCGTAAGGATGGTGGGAAGTTTTCCCTCGGCAAACTCCACGTCGACAACAGGCCCGATGACCTGTACAACGGTTCCGATATTCATAACTCTCTCCTGTGAAAAGTGTTTTCTTTACTGGTTCGTTCAGGGCCGGAGCCGCAGGGCTCCTGCCGTTTATCAGCCTGCCTTGAGGGCCTCCGTGCCGCCCACGATGTCCATGAGCTCCATCGTAATGGCCTGCTGCCTCGCTTTGTTGTATTTCAGGCTCAGGGAGCGGACCATTTCCTCGCAGTTGGTCGTGGCGTTGTCCATGGCCACCATGCGTGCGCCGTTTTCGCCGGCAGAGGTCTCCAGGAGAGCCCGGAAGATCAGCACGCGCAGATACATGGGCAGCAACTGGTCGAGCAGCACCTCGTCGGAGGGCTCGTAGATGTAATCGATCCGCTTGTCGATGTCCACGTCCTCGCCCCCGATGGAAGGCAGGGGCAGGAGCCTCACGACCTTGGGCTTCTGGATGCCGACGTTGAGAAACTCGCTGTAGATCAGGTACAGCTCGTCGTACTCCTCAGCCACGAAGGCCGGGATCGCATCCTCCCCGATGGCGATAGAGAGGTTCATGTCGAACTTTCGGAAGACGTCGGCGTGGGCATTGACCACCTTCGACTTCTTGCGGAAGTAGTCGCGAGCCTTGCGACCCACGGGGATGATCGATACCTCTTTGCCTTCATTCGCCTTGGCCTTCATGAACTGCTCGGCCGTCTTGATCAGGTTGGTGTTGAAGCTCCCGCAGAGCCCCCGGTCGGAGGTCATGAGGATGACCCGGATTCTCCGGGGATCTCTCACGGCCAGAAGGGCATGAGCCCTCGTGTCCACGCGCAGCGCAAGGCTGCTCAGCACGTCCATGAACTTGATGGCGTAGGGCCTGAAATTCTCCATCCGCAACTGGGCGGATTTGAGCTTTGCGGCCGCGACCATGTTCATGGCCCGGGTGATCTGCTTGGTCTTTTGAACCGCGGTGATCTGTCGCTTGATGTCTCTCAGTGCCATTCTCTATCTCTCTTCCCGTACGTTTCCGGCATCCGGCTT
This sequence comes from Syntrophales bacterium, assembly GCA_035506495.1. Taxonomy (GTDB): domain Bacteria; phylum Desulfobacterota; class Syntrophia; order Syntrophales; family UBA2192; genus UBA2192. Next base: position 455 of record DATJPI010000315.1, on the reverse strand, counting down.
GAGCAGGCGCCGGCAAGCGAGACGCCGCCGGTGCCCGACATGGATGTTATGCCTGCGTGCAGGATCAGCCCGCCACGAAGATCGCGTCGAACTCGGTGAGGGCGTCTTTCATCTTCTTCTCGAGCTCGGGGCTGATGACCTTCTTGTCTTCGATCTCCGACATGATCTCGGGGTACTTGCTCTTCACGAAGTTGAGGACTTCGGGCTCATACGCCTTGATCCTATCGATGGGGAGCTTGTCCAGGAAGCCTTTTGAACCCGCGAAGAGAACGACGATCTCCTCGGAGAGCGACATGGGCTTGTACTGGGGCTGTTTGAGGAGCTCCACGAGCCGCACGCCGCGTTCGAGCTGGGCCTGCGTCGCCTTGTCGAGGTCGCTTCCGAACTGGGCGAAGGCGGCCATCTCGCGGTACTGGGCGAGGTCGAGCTTCAGGGTGCCGGCCACCTGCTTCATG
>DATJPI010000314.1:0-21666 GCA_035506495.1 Syntrophales bacterium | reverse complement strand
TCCTTACCGGGGAGCAACCGCCGGTTGCGACAAAATCGTCTATGTAAATTCCCTGCGGGAATTTTTAAACTCAGGGAAGGGATTTTTCTGTCATTATGCTCGTTTCCCCGCAGCAAATCTGCGGGTCACGTGCAATCGTTTTCGCAGGAAGAATCCCGCTCATGCGCCGCATAGGATCGGCCTACCTTCAGAGTATTCCTTCTTCCCGGAAGCTGAAGAAGCGGTTCTCGCCGACGATCAGGTGGTCGTGAAGCACGATGTCCATGACACGGGCGGCATCCTGCAGCACACGCGTTAATCGGATGTCCGCATCGGAGGGGCGGACGTGTCCTGACGGGTGATTGTGTACGAGGATGATGGCCGAAGCTTTGTGCGTGAGAGCTTTCTCCAGCACCTTGCGGGGATAGACAACGGCCTGGTTCACGATCCCTTCCTGGATGGTTTCCACCTTGATGATTTTGTTTCTCGCATTGAGATAGATCACTGCAAAATGTTCGTCTTTGAGCCCGCCCATGGATGAAAGGCAGTAATCGATCAGCTCCCGGGTCGAGGAGATCTGCTCCTTTTCTTCAGCTCTCTTCTGAAGGTAGAGGGAACCGACGTTCCTGACGAACCGGATAAAGATCGCCGCCTGGCGCCCGATACCCGGTACTCCCTTCAGCGCCGCGTCTCCGGCGTCGAGCACCCCTTTCAGAGATCCGAACCGTCTCATCAGGTCCTTTGCCAGAGGCTTCACGTCTTTCCGGGGAAGGGCATAAAACAGAAGCAGCTCCAGGACTTCGTAGTCCTGCAGACCTGCGATGCCCGCCCGTTCAAATCGGGCTCTCAGGCGGTCGCGGTGTCCGAGGTAGTCAGGCCGGTCGGGTTTCATCACTTGCGTCCTCCGTCAGTGTATTCCGGGATGGTTTCGATGCAGCTGCTGACGAGCCGTCCGGAGGGCAAGGGCGGCAAGAAATAGGAAGATGCCCATCATGACGATCGTTGCGCCCGTGGGGAAATTCAGGGCGAGCGAGATGAAAATTCCTCCGATCACCGATACGATCGAAACACTGGCCGCAATCAGCATGGCTCCCCGGAAGCTTCTCGCAAGCTGCAGCGCCGTCACGGCAGGGAGGATCAGCAGGGCGGAGACGAGCATGATCCCCACAACGCTCATCGTGAGGACGACGGTGATTGCCGTCAGGAGCGCCAGAACCGCGTTGAGTTTTTCCGTGCCCACGCCCGACACCCGGGCAAACTCTTCGTCGAAGGTCATGGAGAAGATTTCGTTGAAGTAGAGGAAAATAACGGCCAGGACGACCATGGAGAGGCCGATGGAGATGTACAGCTCCTCGGGACCGATCGCGAGGATGTTGCCGAACAGGTAGCTGAAGAGATCCACGTTGAATCCCCCTGCCACGCTGGCCAGGATCACTCCGCCGGCGATTCCGAAGGACGAGACAATGCCGATGGCCGCATCGCCGTAGAGCCTTGCCCGCTGGGTGAGCTTCAGGATTCCGAGGGAACTCAGCATGACGATGGGGATCGAGATGTAGAGGGGATAGATCCGCAAAAACAGACCCAGGGCGACACTGCCGAAGGTTACGTGGGCCAGCCCGTCGCCGATGAGTGAGAAGCGGCGAAGAACCAGGACCACACCCAGCGTGGCGCACAGGATCGCGATGAAGGCCCCGCAAAGAAGCGCCCTCTGGATGAAGCCATACTGCAGATACTCCACAATCCCCATGATTCAAATCCTGATTCCTGAAGCCTCGTTTCCGCCTAATGGCGGTGGCAGATAATGTGCTGTGAGTTCGCCCCGAATAGGTCCGTCATGCGATCCGATCTGCAGAACTCGTCAAACCCGCCGTAGAAAATCAGTTTCCGGTCGATCCACATCAGGTGATTGGCATATTGACCGATGTTCCCGATGTCGTGCGTGACGAGGATGATGGAGGTGCTGCCGGTCTCGTTGAGGGTTTTCAGTGTCCCGAAGAAAGACTCTCGTGCCTCGGGGTCGAGGGCCGCCGTGGGTTCGTCTAGAATGAGAAGTTCAGGCTTCTGGACGAGAGCCCGGGCAATGAGGACACGCTGCTGCTGACCTCCGGAAAGCTCTCCCATCCTCGTATCCTTGAGTCCCGCGATGCCCAGCAGATCGAGAACTCCGTCGATATCACGCTTGTCTGATCTCGAGATGTATTTGGGAAAGCGTTTTCCCGACAGAAGTCCGAGGGCAACGATTTCTCGAGTCGTCGATGGGAAATAGGGGTTGAGACCGGTCAACGACTGGGGGAGGTAGCCGATCCTGGACCAGTTTCGGAAATCATCGATCTTCTGTCCGAACAGGCGGATGACCCCCGAGAAGGGTCCGGCAAGACCGAGCGTCACCTTGATGAGGGTCGTTTTCCCCGAGCCGTTTGGACCCACCAGACCCACGAAGCTTCCCTTTTCGATCGCAAAGGACACGTCCTCGAGGACGGGGATCGAGTTGTAGGAAAAGCTTATATGTTCCGCTTCGAGGATCTTCATGGACACTCCAGTCCGGTCTTGAGATGATCCAGATTGGTATTCATGATGCCGATAAATGTATCCCCCCGGTCGAACTCTTCCCGGGTGAGGTTGTGAGCCCCATGGAGTCGGATGAGAGAGACGCCGGTCTCGCGTGCGATCGTCCTGGCCACCCGGGGGTCGAGAAGCTCTTCGTAGAAGAGGTAGCGGGACCCCTTCTGACGGAGGGTCCGGGCAATCCTGGCGATGCTTCCCGGCGTGGGTTCCGCATCGGGAGAAAAGCCGTATACGGAGACGTACTCCAGGCCATACCGGGCCGCAAGGGACTGGAAGGCGGAGTGTCCGCCGCTGATGATGCACCTGATTCGGCAGCCTGTGAGGGCTGCGCGGTATCGGTTATCGAGATCCTTCAGCTTTTCGTTATAAGCGGCGGCGTTTTTCTCATAGATATCCTTCCCCGCCGGATCCTTTCGAATCAAGCCGTCTCGAATGTTGTCCACCATTCTCATCGCATTTGAAAAATCGAGCCATAGGTGGGGATCGACATCTGTCTTGTGCGCGGGATCGGAGTGAGCATGACGTTCGGCAGCGCGTTTCTCATCCGATGTCAGGCCCAGGCTTGCATTCACGATCTCAATTTTTCTGTCCTGTAAACCTCTGAGAAGGTTCACGGACCAGGGCTCCATCTCCGGGCTTGTGTAAATGAACACATCGGCCGAATGGAGTTTCAGGATATCTGCGGGCCTCGGTTCGAACCCGTGCGGTTCCATGCCGGGCGGCAGCAGCAGGGATATCTCCGCGCGGTCGGCAGCAACGTTTTTCGCAAAATCGTAGAGGGGAAAAAGCGTGGTCAGAACCGCCAGCTTTCCCGTAGGCTTTTCCGCTACCTTTCCCTGGCAGGACCAGGCGATGATGCAGAGCGCGAAAAGAAGCGAAATCCGGAAGACTGCGTTTCTGGACATGAGAAAACCTTACCGCTCGAGCTATTTCTTCAGCATCTGGCAACCGGCACAGACGCCGGAGAGGTTGACGACGATGCTTTCAACGGCTTCTCTGCCGGAACGGAATCGTTTCAGCCACTGTTCGGTGATTCCTGCGGAGGGCAGGCAGGAGAGGTTCCGGCAGACCCTGCAGTAAAAGTGCGCATGCAGGGGGTTGTGTCGGCAAGCCATTTCGTAGAACTTTTCCCCGTGGTCCGTGGGGATCTCGCGGATGATGCCTGCCGTTTTGAAGGAATCAAGGATGCGGTAGACCGTGACTTTGTTGATCCGACAATCCATGCTGATGTGCTCGAGGATGTCTTTTACGCACAGCGGGATGCTCGCGTGTACAAGAGCCGAAAGCACGGCCACACGCTGTAACGTCTTCGCGAGGCCCGCATCGTGCAGGGTGGTGTGGATGTCGCAGTGTTCCATGATAGAATTATAGTTTATTATAGATGCAACTCATTTGCAAATGTTTTGAATGGCCTTGGGTGGCGATCCTTGCACGGCAAGGCGAATTGCGTTATGGGAGTGCGTGGGGCAGAAAAGATCATGGAGATGATTGATCAACTGGCCGGGCAATTCGAGGTCTATCTTGGGCAATCCGCCCTGTTGGCTCACGTTGCCGCTTACCTGGCAGGCGTCCTCGAGAGCTTTACCCCATGCGTCTATCCAGTGATCCCCCTGACGGTCGCTGTCATCGGCGGTCAGGAGAACGTGTCAGGGACCAGAGGCTTTGTTCTGTCGCTATTCTTTGTCCTGGGCCTGGCGCTGACCTACACGGTGCTCGGTATTGCTGCGGCATTGACGGGCAAACTCTTTGGCACGATACAAACCAGCCCCCTGACCCTGGGAAGCCTGGGGGCGCTGTTCATCGTCATGGGGCTTGCCATGATGGATGCCTTTCAAATATCAGTGGACAGACTCTTCCCCCGGGGGCTGAGTGCCGGAAATCGAAAAGGCGTCATCGGGAGTTTCCTCGTCGGGGTGACATCGGGGCTGGTTCTGGGCCCCTGCACGACGCCGGTGCTTGCAGTGATCCTGGGTGTCGTCGCGACGAAACAGAACATGATCTTCGGCGGATCCCTCCTGTTCATCTTTTCGATGGGCATGGGATCCCTGCTCATTCTCGTCGGGACCTTTACCGGGTTGCTCGCGAACATGCCGAAATCGGGCGTTTGGATGAGTGCCGTCAAGAAAGCCTGTGGCTTCGTGATGCTTGCCGTCGGCACTTATTTTCTGTACAGTGCCATCATCTCCTGATCGAAAGGCCTTGAACCGATGAAACAGGGACATCTAATCATTCTGCTGCTGATCTTCTGCGTATCCATCCATAGTTGCTCCATCGGCGAAGAACCCCGCAAAGGACCGCCGGCGAAGATCGCCGTCGACGCCCCGGCGCCTGAATTCAAGCTCAAGGATCTCAGGGGTCAGAGCATAAGCCTCGGCAGCCTGCGGGATCGTCCCGTTCTGCTTGTTTTCGGTACGACGTGGTGCCCCTACTGCCGGGAGGAAATCCCCCGAATCAAGGAAGTCTACCGACAGGGACAGCTGAAGAAACTGGAAGTTTTGAATATCTACGTCAATGAAACGGAGGCGAAGGTATCCGCCTTTGCGGCAAAATACGAACTCCCTTATCCCGTCCTGCTCGACAAAGACGGGCAGGTGGCCGAGAGCTACCAGGTCCGAGGAGTCCCTACACTGGTGCTGTTAGACAGGCAGGGGAAAATCGTGTGCTATCAGTGCAGGAACCTCGATACCATGCTCAAAGGCCTATGAGGCTGGTGAAAAAGGGACATCTGCGTCGTTCCCTCGCCCTTCGTCGTTCAACGTGCCGACAAAGTACGCCTCACTCCTCAGGGCTTCGGGTGCCTTGCATCTGCCCCTTTTTGACCCGCCTGAGGGCTCGTTAATTCTCTTGGCAATCCTAATACTCATTATACATCATCCCAATACCTATTACCAAATAATGCCCCAATATACGCATTCCCGGTCATTTTATTCCTTGCTTTTTCCCTCCATGGACGTTAAATTGCATTTGAGAATCATTCTCACTTGGGCGTGAAATGGGCATACACAACAGCACCGCGGCGGATGCGATACCAGAAAAAGACATTCGTGAAAAGCGTCTTGTCCTGGTCGGTCACCCGAACGTGGGAAAAAGCAAGATCTTCTCTCTCCTGACGGGTCAATATGTCATTGTGTCCAACTACCCGGGCACGACGGTGGAGATCAGCTCCGGAAAGGCCAAGGAGTTGGATTACCATATCGTTGACACGCCGGGGATCGGGGGTGTCGTCCCCCGCAGCGAGGAGGAGCTGGTTGCCCTTCAGACCCTCTTGACAGGCCCTGTCGGGGCCGTCCTGCAGGTCGGAGATGCCCAAAACCTGCGGAGAACACTCCTGCTGACCATTGCCCTCATCGAAACGGGTCTGCCGCTCGTTTTGGATCTCAACATGGCCGACGAGGCGGAGAAAAAAGGCTATCACATTGATCTGGCAAGGCTGTCCCGGAGCCTGGGCTTCCCTGTCGTAACGACGGTAGCCACGGAGGGCAGGGGCAAGAAGGAACTTCTGGAGTCTCTTCGACGCCCCGTGAGGTCGTCGATGCGAATCACCTATGATGCGCGGGTGGAGGCTGCCGCCCTGCAGATCGCCGATCAGCTGCCCGATTACGGCATCTCCAAGAGAGCCATTGCTCTGACCCTCCTGTCGGCGAACCCCTCACTGGCGGACACTCTGCTGGGGGGAATGGAAAAGGAGTGCCGCGCCGTCAAGGAGATCATCACCCGGACGCAGAGTGAGGTCCTCGAGCCGCTGCAGCAGTTGATTTCGAATGCCAGAACGGCCTGTGTGGAAAGGCTGATCCGCGAATGCCAGACACTGATGAGAGGACCAGGGTTCCGATCGCAATTCGCCGGATTCCTGGACCGTGCATCCATCCATCCGTTCTGGGGCGCGGTGCTGCTGTTCGGCATCCTCTTCGTGATTTATGAATTCGTGGGGGTCTTCGCCGCCGGCACGGTCGTCGACCTCTTTCACGATGTCCTCTTCGGCGAGATCCTTCTGCCGCCGCTTGTCCAGGTCGTGTCGCGTATCCCGATCCCTATCCTCAGGGAATTCCTGGTGGGGCCGTACGGTCAGATCACGATGGGCATTACGCTGGCACTCTCCATCGTTTTGCCGACGGTGACGGCATTTTTCATCGTGTTTTCCATCCTGGAAGACACCGGGTACCTCCCCCGGCTCCAGGTCATGCTGAACCGGCTGTTTTCCGTCGTCGGGCTCAACGGGAAGGCCGTCATCCCGATCGTACTGGGTTTCGGATGCGGCACCATGGCCGTGATCGTGACAAGAATCCTGGAAACCCGGCGGGAACGGATCATCGCCACGCTGATCCTTGCCCTAGGGATTCCCTGTGCGCCGCAGATGGGCCTCATCCTCGGCCTGTTCGCGAAGATCGGATTTGTCCCGCTCACGCTCTTTTTTCTCTTCCTGACGGTACAGCTGATCGCAGCCGGCTGGCTCGCCTCGAAGCTGTTTCCGGGGGAGACGACGGCGTTCGTCACGGAGCTGCCGCCCTACCGGCTGCCGCAGGTGAGGAACGTCGCCAGCAAAACGGTCTACCGGTCCTATTGGTTCATCCGGGAGGTCATCCCCTGGTTTCTCGCAGGAACGGCTCTTCTCTTCCTGGCCGACCGGACAGGTGTACTGGCGGAGGTGAAGCGACTCCTGGCGCCTCTGGTTGTCGGCTTACTGGATCTGCCGGCCCAGACGTCGGAGGGATTTATCCTGGGCTTTCTTCGCAGAGAGTACGTGGCGGCCTATTTCTTTGACATGTACGGCAAGGGACTCCTGGACAATCTCCAGGCCTTTGTCAGCACAATGGTCATGACGCTTTTCGTCCCCTGCACGGCCAGCACCTTCGTCATCATCAAGGAGCGGGGTCCGGTTGTGGGCCTCGCCATCATCGGTCTGGTCACGGGTTATGCCTTTGCCGCGGGAACGGTCATCAACTTTGCGTTGCGGATTCTGCACATTACATTTTGAGAGGACGGAAACATGGAAGAAATCTGCAAACCCTGCGCATCCGAGGAACGGGAGGAACTTCTCGAAGAGGTCTGGACGACCCTCGAGTTGGACAGGATCACCCCTCAGCCCGGCTCGCGCATCCACCTGGCAAAACTCGGAAACGGCGAGCGGCTGGCATTGCTTGTTCAGGAAGGGGATCTCCAGATCGAGGCAAGCGACATCGTCCTGACGGCGCAAGGATATCAGAGGGCCAAGGACATTATACGAAATCACCGGTTGGCGGAGAGACTGCTCCACGATGTCCTGAATCTGCAGAGTGACGAAATGGAACGTTCAGCGTGCCGCTATGAACACATGCTCGATACGGAAGCGGCTGATTCGATCTGCATCCTGCTCGGTCACCCCAGGACCTGTCCCCACGGAAAGTACATCCCGCCGGGGGAGTGCTGTGACGCAGGAGAGACCACGCTGAGACCTCTCGTGGTGCCCCTGACGGAGCTCGACTCCGGGGAGGCCGCAACGGTGGCCTACGTGGGCACGCGGGACAATGGGAGGCTTTCCTATCTCACCTCCCTCGGCGTCGTAACGGGGCGGCCCGTGCAGCTCGTCCAGAAGAGGCCTTCCTTCATCGTGAAGGTTGACGAAAATTCCGTGGCCTTCGATGAATCCATCGCCAGGGAGATTTTTGTGAGGCCGGCCCACAGGAGAAAATCGCGGGACAGGGGAGGGCGCCGCTGGAGATTGCGGTGGGGCAGCGGCCATTGATCGGGAAAACGGGGATCTGGACAGAAAAAGTGTGAATTGGCAAAATGATGAGAGAAGCCATGGAGCGATCGATTCGACTAACGAAGCGCAGACGTCTTGTCCTGGACATCCTGAGGGGACACGGCCATCTCGATGCCTACGAGCTGTTGGCGATGGCAAGGAAGAAGGACCCCCGGATCAGCCTGGCGACGGTGTACCGGGCCCTGGCCTATTTCCGCGAGCGCGACGTGATCCGTGGTCTAACCTTCGGCGAAGGCCATTCCCATTTTGAGATCCATGACGCCGAAACGGGAAGCCATGCTCACTTCGTCTGCACGCGATGCGGGAAGGTTCGGGAGATCACCGGCAGGTTCATCCGGGATATGGAAACCCTGGCGCGCAGAGAGAAGTTCAGCATCTCACGGGCCCATCTCGATCTGTTCGGGCTTTGCGAGGAATGCTCCAAGAAAAGATCATCAAGGAGTTAGATCTATGAAGGCGCCGAAAGGCATGGATGAGATGAAATGCCGTTACTTCCGGAAACCGGGGAAGGCGAACACCAAGGCGGCCCTGGATGCTGCATGCCAGCGTGCCGGCGAACGCGGGATCAAAACGGTCCTCGTCCCGAGCGTGACCGGCGGTACGGCTGTGATGGCAAGCGAGATGCTGGGCAAGAGCGCCCAAATTATCGCCGTCACCCATGTAACGGGATTCGAGGGGCCGGATATCCAGGAAATGAGTGTTCGCAACAGGAAAAGGCTCGGGTCCGCGGGGGTGAAAATTCTCACGGCGCAGCACGCCTTCGGGGGTGTAGGACGCGCGGTCCGAAGCAAGCTGGGAACCTATCAGGTCGATGAGATCATGGCCTGGACTCTGAGGACCTTCGGACAAGGGACCAAGGTGGCTGTCGAGATCACCCTCATGGCAGCTGACGCCGGTCTTGTCCGGACCGATGAAGACATCATTGCATTGGGTGGAACTGGAGAAGGCGTGGATACGGCCCTTGTCATCCGGCCGGCCAATAGCTTTCGTTTCTTCGACTTGAAGGTCCGTGAAGTGATCTGTCAGCCGCGGGATTTCTAAAACAGGGTATAGGGCACAGGGTAAAGGGTTCAGGCAAAGAACAAAGAAAGAAAGGGAGCAGGGAATATGCTGTCGGAGAAATTGCTGGAGCGTTACGCCGACGTAATGATCTGGGGCCTGACCACGGCCCGGAAGAAGAACTACAGAAAGGGCGAGATCGTCCGGGTCTATTACGACGTTCCTGCCGTCCGGCTTGCGGAAATCCTTCAGGAAAAGCTTATTGGGAGGGGAGTCCATCCCGTGCTCCGCTCGGGGTTGACGCCGACGATGGAGAAGAATTATTTTAGTTTATCCGGGAAAGACCAGCTCACCTTTCTCGCCCCCGGCGACCGGGAGCTTTGCGAACATCTCAACGGCAGCATCTATCTCTACGCCCCGGTCTCGCTCACCCACCTGCGGGACGTGGACCCCAAGAAAATCGCCGTCGCCACAGTGGCACGAAAAGTTCTCAAGGACATCCTGGACAAACGGGACAGCGAGGGGACCTTTGGGTGGACCCTCTGCATGATGCCCACGTCCGAGCTTGCCAGGCAGGCCAAGCTGAGCATGAATCAATATGAAAAGCAGGTGATCAAGGCATGCTACCTGGATCGCGGGGACCCGGTTCAGCACTGGGAAGAGATCCACAGGGCAGTCAGCGGCATCAAGAAGTGGCTCAATGCCATGAAGGTTTCCTTCTACCATATAGAGGGAAACCATGTGGATTTGAAGATCACGCCGGGGCAGCACCGGAAATGGCTGGGTGTTTCAGGACACAATATCCCCAGCTTTGAGATATTTCTGTCTCCGGACTGGAGGGGCACCGAGGGCCGCTACTATGCCAACATGCCGTCATTCCGGAGCGGCAATTATGTAGCAGGGGCTGTCCTCGATTTTCGCAAGGGGGTCGGCTCGGTGGTGCGGGCCGATCAGGGCGAGGAATTTACCCGCAAGCAGATTGCCATGGACGAAGGGGCGAGACGGGTCGGCGAGTTCTCGCTGACGGACCGGCGTTTTTCCAGGATCGACCGTTTCATGGCCAACACCCTCTATGACGAGAATTTTGGCGGGAAATACGGCAACTGCCACCTTGCCGTCGGCTCCTCCTACGCAGACACGTATTCGAAAGACCCGGCGGGGCTTACAGCGGCAATGAAAAAACGACTCGGGTTCAACGATTCGGCACTGCATTGGGACCTCGTCAACACGGAACCCAAGACTGTCACGGCACAGCTTGCGACGGGGAAAAGGGTGGTGGTTTACGAAGACGGGATGTTTACATACTGATAGGTGGAAGGTCAAAGAATAAAGAACGAACGTGCAGGACTATTCTTCGATCTCGATCGCCTCGACAGGGCACGACTCGGCGGCTTCACGGCAAGCGTCCTCGAATTTCTCGGGAATTTCGTCCTCGAAGCGGCAGAAAGCCAGTTCATCCTGCATTTCAAAGACGTCGGGGCAGATATCCACGCAGCTCTCGCAGCCGATGCAGAGATCTTTGTTGACGATTGCTTTCACGTTCCCCTCCTTAATTCGACACGCAGTCTGTTTCGGCCGTTGAATAGAGCAAAAAATGGCCGCGACGCTTTTTATGGAGGAGATCTCTTCGAAAAGTCAACTTTTTTCTGACTCCCGCAAGCGCGGTGCCGCTGGACGGATCAAAGTTGATGTGTCGATCCGCGGCTCCTTACAGGGGGGTGATAGAGATGATAGAGATCACGAAGTTCGAGCCGAAGGAACGCAGGGGTTTGGTTGTCGTGATCACGGGCTTCGGCAAAGGAAAAACGACAACGGCGTTGGGCCTTGCCGTACGTGCCTGTGGGCATGGCATGAGGATATGCATGATCCAGTTCATGAAAGGCGACCTGTACTCGGGCGAGTGGGACGGCATAAAAAACATGAATTGCGCAATCGAGCTTCACGCGACGGGAAAAGGCTTCTGCGGCATCCAGGGAAACCCGTACCCCTTCAGGGAGCACCGCCAGAATGCACAGGAAGCCATCGTTCTTGCGCAGGAGAAAGTGGCATCCGGTCTTTACGATCTGATCGTCCTTGACGAGATCAACAATGCGCTCCACCTCAAGCTTGTCGACCTGGAGCAGGTTGTCGGCCTCATCGAAAGAAAGCCGCCTCAACTCCACCTGGTTTTGACCGGGCGCGATGCTCACTCCCGCATTATTGACCTCGCGGATACGGTGAGCGAGGTTGTGGAGATCAAGCATGCGTACAGGAGGGGAATCGAGCCCCAACCGGGCATCGACTACTAGCAGGCTGATGAAAAGGGCCCATCTGCTGCGTTTCCTCAACCTTCGTCGCTCGACGTACGCGACAAAGTACGCCTCCGCGTCTCAGGTTTCGGAGCCTTGCATCTGGACCCTTTTGATCAACCTGGAAATCGACTCCCGTAATGAGGGACCCATGCCTTGAGCCTTGCGGCTTGTTGCTTCTGGCTTTATTGCGGAAACCCCTTGACAGGTCGTGGTCGAGCGAAGATAGTAAAAGATCAGTTCAATTCGAGAGGAGGCAGCAGCGATGCTTCTCATTGAGGATCTCCAGGTCAAGCTGGGCGAAAAGGAAATATTGAGGCACATCGATCTGCAGATCAATTCGGGAGAGACCCACATTCTTTTTGGACCCAACGGGTCAGGAAAGACGTCATTGTTGATGACGATCATGGGTTACCCGCAGTACCGTGTTACTGCTGGCAAGATCTCGTTCAAAGGGGTCGACATCACGAACCTTCCCATGGACGAGCGATCCAAGCTGGGCATCGGGATGTCCTATCAGCGGCCCCCGACGATCAACGGGGTGAAGACGAGAAAGATGGTTGAGATCTGCGGCGCAAGCAGGAAGGATCTCGACATCGAGGGGATGGCCGAAGAACTGAACTTCGCTGATTTTCTCGAGCGCGACATCAATGCGGGATTCTCCGGAGGCGAGATCAAACGCTCGGAGCTGCTCCAGCTGATGGCCCAGAAGCCGGATCTGCTCCTGTTCGACGAGCCGGAATCGGGTGTTGACATGGAGAACATCTCCCTGATCGGGACGACAATCAGTCGGCTTCTTCAGCGTGACGTCCACACAGATCCCGAGAAGTCGCAGCGGCAGATCAAGAAGGAGAGGAACCGCATGGGGCTCATCATCACGCATACGGGCTTCATCCTTGACTACGTGACGGCGGACAAGGGGCAGGTTCTTTACAACGGGGTTCTCTCCTGCAGCAACAACCCGTCGGACATCTTCCACTGCATTAAAGAAATGGGATATGCGGAGTGCATACGATGCCAGATCTGAACGAAAGAGCCGTACAGGCGAAAGACAAGAAAGCGGCGATCGGTCCCGATGTGGATCTCTCCACGTTCACGGCGGATCCGGTCAAGCACGACTATGTGAGCGATCTCAAGACGCTTCCGATAATCGACAAAGAGCGGCTGATTCAGGCAGGTGTCGACGCCGAGGAAAAGGGCAGGGCGGGAACCTACATCCAGATGGATACGGCGGTTGTCCACTCCCATGCCCGACACGAAGGAATCCAGGTCATTCCCATCAAGGAGGCGCTGAAGAAATACGACTGGGCACGCGAGTATTACTGGAAGCTCGTCTCCGTCGATGCGGACAAGTACACGGCCGCGGCGGAGCTTCACCTCCATGACGGCTACGTCATCCGCGCCCTTCCCGGAGCGAAGGCCATCTGGCCCGTGCAGGCCTGCCTGTATCTGGACAAGGAAAATATCAGCCAGTATGTCCATAACCTCATCATCGCCGAGGAGGGCTCGGAGCTGCACGTCATCACGGGTTGCGCCACATCTCCGCGGCTTCAGCGAGGGCTGCACGTCGGCATCTCTGAGTTCTTCATCAAGAAGAACGCAAAATTGAGCTTCACCATGATCCACCATTGGGCAGAACAGGTGATGGTCCGGCCACGCTCCGTGGGCATCGTCGAGGAGGGCGGCCTGTTTTTGAACAATTACATCTGCATGAAACCCGTCAAGAGCCTGCAGATGTACCCCACGACGCACCTCGTCGGCAAGGGAGCCATCGCGCGATTCTCCAGCCTGCTTGTCGGGGCGCCGGGTTCGGAGCTCGATGTGGGAGGCAGAATATTCCTGAAGGCGGAAGATACCCGGGCCGAGATCATCGCCCGTGCCATCACAAACGGTGGGACCATCATCAACCGGGGCGATCTCGTGGGCGAAGTGGCGGGCATCAAGGCTCACCTGGAGTGCAAGGGGCTCCTGCTCAAAGGCGGGGTGATGCACGCTATCCCGGAGCTCAGGGGCACCGTCGACGGCGTCGAGATGTCGCACGAGGCGGCCGTCGGAAAGATCGCTCAGGAGGAAATCTACTACCTCATGTCCAGGGGGCTCTCCGAGGAGGAAGCCACGGCGACCATCGTTCGCGGATTCCTGAATGTGGACATCCCGGGGCTTCCGCTTCAGCTCAAGGCGGAAATCGACCGGGCCGTTGACATGACGTCCAGGGAAGTGATGTAATATAAGGGACCAGAGTGTAGGGTGTAGAGAAGAGAAAAGGATCGGGAGAATTCCCGATCCTTTTTATATGAGATCATCGGTTGGACGTCACTTTTCTTCTGTAGTGCCGATCTGTTTTTCGATCTCTGTTTTCAGGCCGATCAGCTTTTCCGAGATCCTGACGGGGTAGGGCGGAGCGTCCCTGAGCTCTCTCAGGTGCCTTGGGAGGGAACGCATCTCTTCCACGGCGCGAGAACGGATCTCGGCAAGGGATTCAGGCTTCGCCAGTCTTTTGCCATCCCGCATGCACGGCCGGATCAAGGGCCTGCCCTCCAGGATGTCGCCTTCCACAGTCAGGATATCTCCAGCCATTTCACCATTCTGGATATTCCGGTAAACCTGTTTCCGACCGGGCCACGTCTGCTTTCCTTCTGATTTCTTTAACCTCGGCTTGCCGGCGTATTCCATGAGCTTATAGGCGCAATCCAGGTAGGGGACGTCGGCCGAGACATCCATCTTCGTTCCCACCCCGAATCCGGTGATCGGAGCTCCCCTGGCGTAAAGATCAAGTATGACATACTCATCGATATTGCCGCTGGCGAAAATCTGAACATCCTTTAATCCGCCCTCATCGAGGACCCTTCGCGTCTGGATGGCGAGCTCCGCCAGGTCTCCGCTGTCCAGCCGGATTCCCCGGATCGGGATGTTCTTCCGGCGGAGCTCAGCCGAGATATCGACGACCAGTCTTGTCCCGCGGATCGTGTCGTAGGTGTCCACAAGAAGAGTGACGATATCGGGGTTGGCAAAGGCGAAACGGAGAAAAGCGTTTTTCTCATCCTCATGGGCCTCGATGAAGGAGTGTGCCATCGTTCCGAAGGCGGGGATCCCGTAGAGATACTCCGCCAGCACGGTTGCCGTTCCATCGAACCCGGCGATGTAGGAGGAGCGGGCGGCGTAGAGGCCCGCCTCGGCCCCGTGAGCCCTCCTGAGCCCGAAGTCGATCAGCTTTGCGCGCCCATCCGCGGCGAGTACGGAGCGGGCCGCCTTCGAAGCGATCAGAGACTGAAGATGCAGCAGGTTAATGATGCGGCTCTCGACAAACTGGGCCTCGCTGATGGGAGCTACGACGCGAAGGATGGGCTCGTCGGCGAAAAAGAGCGTTCCCTCCGGCATGGCATCGACAGAGCCTGTGAATCGGAAAGACGCCAGATAATGGAGAAGCTTCTTCGAAAACCGGTTCGTTGATGCGAGGTAAGCCAATTCCGCCTGCGAAAATCGGACCTGTTCGAGGAATTCGAGGACGGAATCGAGTCCCGCCGCCATGAAAAATCCACGCTGCTCGGGCATTTTGCGGACGAAGAATTCGAAGACGGCGTCACCGTGCATATCGTCTTCCAGGTACCCTTGGAGCATCGTCAGCTGGTAGAGATCCGTCAACAGGGGTGTGGTCATGAGGTTTGTCATGTCCATCAAAATATCTGCATCGATTCTGTTATTCAAGGGGAAATTGACCCGGGTCCCAGGCCACGGATGTCGGGGCCATCGGCGATTGCCTTCGCGCGGGCCATGGTGTATAGCTCTCTCATGATTCGAGGGCTCCTGGATCCCATCCGTACCATCCTGCAGGATTTGCAGGACCTCACGGGCAAAGAAGTGCATTACGTGCACAAGCCGGATCTGAAGTCTCTGGCCCGAATGCACATGGCGGGAGATCTCGTGACTTCGCACACTCTGTTCTATCGCGACGAAGCCAATCCCCTCATCAATCACGTTGTCGCCAACGAATGCGCCCATCTCATCCGGATTTTCCGGGCACCCGAAGGCAAGAGACGACTTGCCGTGGCCAACGAGAACACCATGGCGAGATACCGCGAGGAAATCCGTGGAGAGATCCAGAAGCTCTCGTTGATTCACGGCCTGGATACCCTGCGGTCATTCATTCCACTGTGGTACGAGGCGGTGGTGTTCCAGGTCACGCGGATGCCGACGGACATCATGATCGAGCGATGGCTATGCGAGCAATACCCCGCCGTGCGGGACCTTCAGAGGATGGCCCTTCGGGAACAATACGAAAAAGCCATATCGGTCCTGTCTGTGAATGTCAGGAGGATGACCCCCGGAAAGGTTTACGATGTCTCGCAGATCATGAATTACGTCTTCTTCAAGATCACGGGCGAGCTGCTGGGGATCCATCTCATCGCACCCTACGAAAAAAGCCGATACCGACTGCCGGGGGAAGAACTGGCATCCTGGACGGCCGAGCATTACAGCGAGGATCATGAGAGAGATATCCGGGTCATCGACTACTGGGCCCGGTATCTAGAACTCGCGGATTGGATTGAATGGCGACGTTTCGACGAGGTCTCCCACGACACCCTGCACTGACAAGCCGTGGGTACAGAGGGGGAATCGTCTTCGCTTTATTATGTTTCAGAGAAGAATCTCGAGCGGCGTATAGGGCAGCCCAAAAGCCTCGGCGACGGCCCGGTACGTGATGTCTCCCCGGTAGGTATTCACGCCTTTTGCAAGGTCGGGGCTCGACGCGACTGCGTCCTGGATGCCGAGGGATGCGAGTTTAAACACATAGGGGAACGTGGCGTTGGATAATGCGATTGTGCTCGTCCGAGGGACGGCGCCGGGCATGTTGGTCACACCGTAGTGAAGAATCCCCCCAACGAGATAGACGGGGTTTGAGTGTGACGTCGGGTGGATCGTCTCCACGCAGCCACCCTGGTCGACCGATACATCGACGACGACGCTGCCCGTTGACATCCGGGATACCATCTGTCGACTCACCACGCGCGGCGTACGTGCTCCCTTGACGAGGACAGCGCCGACGAGAAGATCCGCTTCGGCCACAGACTCCTCGACGGATAGAGGGTCGGCACCGCGCGTGATCAGCCGCTCGTGGAGCACTTCCTCAAGGTGGCGCAATCTGTCGATGTTGGTGTCGAGAACGGTTACCTCGGCCCCCATCCCGAGAGCGATCCGGGCCGCATTGGCGCCCACGACTCCGGCGCCGATGACCGTCACGCGACCCGGTTCCACTCCCGCTACGCCCCCCAGCAGCTTGCCCGAACCCCCGTGATGGCGAACAAGATAAAACGCCCCCATCTGTACGGCGAGCCGTCCGGCCACCTCGCTCATGGGTTTCAGCAGAGGAAGCTGCCCGTCGGGAAGCTCGACCGTTTCGTAAGCGATGCCCGTCACCCCGCGCAGCATCAGTTCATCGGTCAGTGGTCTTTCTGCCGCCAGGTGCAGGTAGGTAAAGAGGACGAGACCCGGCCTCAGATAGGCATACTCCGTCAGCAGAGGCTCTTTGACCTTCACGACCATCTCGGCTTTCCATGCTTCTTCCGCGCCAGCGACGATTTGAGCTCCAGCGTTCTGATAGTCCTGATCAGAAAACCCGCTTCCCTCCCCAGCGGCACGTTCCACCAAAACCCGGTGTCCCGACCCGACCATCTGCACGACACCGCCCGGTGTCATGGCGACCCGGTATTCGTGGTCCTTGATCTCTTTTGGAATTCCGATGATCATTTACGTACAGAGCCTCCCTGTAATAACGCCTGTCAAAATGGGTTCGATGCCTGGTCCTTACTATAAAGGGGACGGAAGGAAAATGCAAAGGGCAGGGTCAATACGTGCAGCCGCTCCAAGGCCAAACGAACAACAAGTGCGGCTGGCGGCGGTCAATGGAAATGTGCTACATTCAAAGAGGTCGCAAAGGAAGCGGCACGGACTCATCGGATGGAAAAGAAAATGAAAATCTGTCACGCCTGCAAAAGAGAAAT
This sequence comes from Syntrophales bacterium, assembly GCA_035506495.1. Taxonomy (GTDB): domain Bacteria; phylum Desulfobacterota; class Syntrophia; order Syntrophales; family UBA2192; genus UBA2192. The sequence goes on along the minus strand of DATJPI010000314.1, from coordinate 4,093 downwards.
CGCCATGGAGAGAAAGGTCGGGCGCTCGGAGACGTGCCCGTCCTGCGGCGCCGATCTCCACGTCTGCCTCAACTGCCGTTTCTACAGCCCGGGAGCCTACAACGATTGCACGGAGCCCCAGGCCGAGCGAGTCGTCGACAAGCGTCGGAGCAATTTCTGCGACTATTTTATTTTCCGCGAGGGAGCAGGCAAAGGGGCCGGTCCCGAGGCGGCCCCTGGCAATGCCCGCAGCAAACTGGATGCCCTTTTCAAGAAATAGACATGATAATCTGTTGAAGAGGCAGGTCGGATCCAGCCCTGCATTTCGATATTCTGGTTTCGGCGAGCCAATCCAGATTCAATCCATTCATTGGGGATCAATTACTTTTTTCAAATGACTGAGTCCCGAGGCCGCAGTGGGCCACCCCGCGTAAAATGCAATATGCGTGATCGCAGCCACGAGTTCTTCCTTCGTGAGGCCGTTTTCGAAAGCCTTCCTGAGATGGAATTCGACCTGCTCGATCCGATTCAGCGCAACCAGGCATGTGACCGTGATCAGACTCTTGTCGCGCTTCGAGAGTGGCGGACGCTCCCAGATGTCGCCGAAAAGTAAGTCCCGTGTGAGTTTCGCAAATTCCGGTGCTACAGCCGCCATTTCGTCTATGGCTTTTTGTTGCTCGTTTTTGTCAGCCATGTTCAACTCCTTTTTTGCTTCATTTACCGCATTAGATATTCCCTATCGAACGCGCCGCTCAGCGGCCGGTCATCCGCTCAATGTGCTCGGGGTACCGCGCCCCTTGCACCGTGATCCTTGAAGCGGCACTGTCGATCTCGCGGAGATCGTCGGGTGTGAGTTCGACTGAGACAGCCCCGATATTTTCGTCCAAGCGATGCAGCTTCGTGGTGCCTGGGATCGGTACAATCCAGGGCTTCTGAGCCAGCAGCCAGGCGAGGGCGATCTGAGCAGGTGTCGCCTTCTTCCGTCCCGCAATGTTGCCGAGTAGATCAATCAGGGCCTGATTCGCCTTGAGAGCCTCCGGTGTGAAGCGAGGCAGGGTGCTCCGGAAGTCGGAGCTGTCGAACTTCGCGTATTCGTCGATCTTGCCCGTGAGGAAGCCCTTGCCCAGCGGGCTGTACGGGACAAGGCCGATTCCAAGTTCCTCTAGAGTCGGTATCACCTCTTTCTCAGGCGTCCTCGTCCACAGCGAGTATTCGCTCTGGAGCGCGGTGAGCGGCTGCACTGCGTGCGCGCGACGGATCGTTTGCACGCCTGCTTCGGAAAGGCCGAAGTGCTTGACCTTGCCTTGCTGAATCAACTCTTTCACGGTTCCTGCCACGTCCTCGATCGGCACGTTCGGGTCAACACGATGTTGATAGAGCAGGTCGATGGTCTCGACCTTGAGCCGCCTAAGCGAGCCCTCGACGGCCTGCTTGATGTGCTCCGGCCGACTGTTCAGGCTCGGCGCACCCTTCATCCCGCGGGGATCGAAATTCGGATTGAGGTCGAACCCGAATTTGGTGGCAATCACCACTTGCTTACGGAACGGAGCGAGGGCTTCACCGATGAGTTCTTCGTTGATGAACGGGCCATATACCTCGGCAGTGTCGAAGAATGTGATCCCACGTTCCACTGCTGCCCGAAGGAGAGCAGTCATTTCCTGCTTGTCTTTGGGCGGACCGTAAGAAAAGCTCATTCCCATGCAACCGAGTCCGAGAGCTGAAACTTCCAGGCCGCTTTTGCCCAATTTACGTTTTTGCATTGTTTTCTCCTGCACCATGCGATCTTGCTGGTGGCTGATTCGGCAATCATTACTCATGATTATTTTGCAGAGGTCTTATTTTGCCCGGCTGCTTAGAACCTTGCCTAATAGTTCATTGGCATTGTCTGCTTCTTTCTTGCCGACCTTGGCTTCAAGAACGGATATCAGGTTCCTTATCTGCGCCTCGGTCAGACCGACATTCAGCCCGATGTTGAAATGGGACTGCAGTTGGGGACGGACATCCTTCATATTGGACAGAGCCGAGATGGTGGCAATCTCCCTGCACTGGAAATCCAGGTTGTCGCGTCCGAAGATGTCTCCGAAGAGGTGTCCCTTCAAAAACCTGTCAATTGCGGGGGCGAACGTGTACATTGGCCCGGTGACCGGCTTGCCTACCAGGCGTGTCTGAATTTCCGTTCCGAGTTCGAGGCTGCTCTTGTCGGCAGGCATAGGGCTCGGTTCTTTGCCAGGCTCATCCTTGATGCCTTTCTGTTTCCTTTCTTCCAGGACGCCCATGAAGTTGTCGATACCGTTCAGGCTGCGGGGAAATCCCGCATAGGCGTACATCTGTATGAGGATTTCCTTGATCTCATTCACGGTCAACCCGGCATCCAGACCTTCATTCAAGGCCGTTTTCAGTCCATGCATATCGCCGCTGGCGGTGAAGGCCGCAATGGGGACGATACTTTTCTGTCTGGCGTTCAAGCCTTCTGCTTTCATGGTCTGTGCCTCCGAGATGGTTACAAGGCTGAGCAATGAAATAAAGAGGCCTGCCAAAATGATCGTGATTATTCTGTTCATGATCGCCTCCTCATCTTCCATTGTATTGCTCGTCAGTGACCTTTTCCATCCATACAACGTTTTTGCCGTCGAGGGTTCCCGTGATGGCGATATGCGTCATCGCGGTGGTGGGCGAGGCGCCGTGCCAATGCTTTACCTTCGGCGGGCACCAGATCACGTCGCCCGCCTTGATTTCCTCAACCTTGCCTTCCCATTCCCCGGTTCGGCCGACGCCTGCGGTAACGAGCAGGTGCTGTCCTGTCGGGTGAATGTGCCAGAAGGATCGTGCCCCCGGCTCAAAGGTGACATAGGCGCCGGAAAAGGGCGCCGCATCCTTTGCGGGGAACAGGGGGTCAACGCGGACATTGCCGGTAAAGTATTCTGCAGGCCCTTTGACGGAAGGCTGAGAGCCGGCCCGGGTTATCGTCTGCGACTGCTTGTTCGCGTCAGCGGCCAGTGCCTGGCCCGAAAAAGCGCCTGCTGAAACGACTAGAAAAAGAGCTGAAAGAATCGCCGTGTGTTTCATGTTTCTCTCCTTGCGATTGTTCTTCGAGATGGTTTGCCGGGAGTTGAGAATACGAGAGGGCTGCGGTTTCGGCGCTGATGATTCGCCTGCCGGTTCCCGGCTGTTCACATCGTATATCCCGGTTTCTTGTACAGCTTATCCTGCTTGTCCAGAATATCCGGTTTATAGACCTTCTCTGCCCAGTCCGCCGGTTTGATTTCTTCAATGGCTACGGAAACCGAACTTGCATCGCATTTCGCATAGGTAATAACGTCTTTGACGATGGCGTCGGCAAGCTGCTTCTTCTCCTGTTCCGATCTTCCGGGCCAGAGTTTCACGATCACATGTGGCATCTCTTTCTCCTTTGTGTCTTTACCTAATAACGTGTTGGCGCCGCTGAAATCGCATACGGCAACCGTACCGATCGTGATGGCACTTTGCTTGAGAAAACTCCTGCGAGAAAATTGTCGCTCCATGTTCTTTTCCCCGTGCGACAAGTGGTCATTTTCAGGGCGCGAGTCCTTATTTCCCCCTTAACTTGCCAAGCCAGGCATCCAGTGCTTTGTCCACCTCATCTTTGCGGGACTGCTTCGGCTTGTAAAAGTCGATCCCATCAAGGACGACGGCGTTTTGGGCCTGCTCCTTGAAATGCGGGAAATATTTCCCGATCCCTCCCTCGTGGGTACAAAAGGCGGAAACCTTTTTGCCTGCGAAGTCCGCCTGTTTCAAGAAACTCATCACCGGGGTTGCTACCGTGTACCACCACACCGGGCCGCCGACCAGAATCAGGTCATACGATGACATATTGGGCGGGGCTTTCTTCAATGCCGGCAAATCGCCTTCCTGCAATTCCCTTTTGGCCTCTTCGGTCAGTGCGGAATACTGGCTGGGATAGGTTCTTACGGTCTGAATTTCAAACAGATCGCCTCCGGTTTTCTCCTTGATCTTCTCTGCAATGTATTTTGTGTTTCCCGTATGAGAGTAGTAGATGATCAGCATTTTTTTCCTCCCAGTGCCCGTTTCGGCAGAATAGGCTGACAGCAGTTGGGGAAGCAACGGGGCTGCGAGC
>DATJPI010000313.1:0-9652 GCA_035506495.1 Syntrophales bacterium | reverse complement strand
TCACCACGGGGATGATCATGCCCTCCTGTTTACCCGTCATGGCGTTGTAGGCCTTGCAGAACTCCATGATATTCACGCCGTGCTGGCCGAGGGCAGGGCCGATGGGGGGAGATGGAGTGGCCTTGCCCGCCTGGATCTGCAGCTTGATATTCGCGATTACCTTCTTTGCCATAATGTCGTCACCTTGTGGTGTGATTTACTAAGTCGGTCCGTCCCCCGGCTATGCCGCAACGACCTGGATAAAGTCCAGTTCCACCGGCGTGGAACGGCCAAAGATGCTGACGATGACCCTGAGCTTGCCCTTCTCGGGTTTCACTTCGTCGACGATTCCATCAAAGTTGGTGAAGGGGCCGTCGATGATCTTCACATGATCCCCCACGTCGAAGGAGAACTTGGGCTTCGGCTTCAGCGTGCCCTCCTCGATGCGGGTGCGTAAAGCCTCCACATCTTCGTCGGGGATGGGCGTGGGCTTTTCCTTGGTACCGATGAAGCCCGTCACCTTGGGGGTGTTCTTCACGATGTGCCAGGTGTCGTCGTTGAGTTCCATCTTGACAAGCACGTAGCCCGGAAAGAACTTGCGCTTCGACGTCTTCTTCTCTCCGCTAACGAGCTCCACGATATCCTCCTCGGGCACGAGGACGTCGGAGAAGAAGGCCTGCATCCCCGCAGCATCGATCCGCTCCTGAAGGGACAGCTTGACCTTGTTCTCGAAGCCCGAATAGGTATGGACAACGTACCAGCGGAATGCCATGGCTTTCCTACCCCAGAATCACGCGGATGATCTTGGCGAGACCGAAATCCACGAGCCCCAGAACGAGCGACACGATCACCGTGAGGACGACGACGACCGAAGTCGATGCAATCGCTTGCTTCGGCGTGGGCCACGTCACTTTCTTGAGTTCCGCCCGGGACTCCTTCAGGAACTGCTGGATGACGAATAGGATTTGCTTTGCTTTGTCCAACGCTGTGTCCTGTATGGCGGGAAATGGCAGGCCAGGAGGGATTCGAACCCCCAGCATCCGGATTTGGAGTCCGGCGCTCTAGCCGTTAGAGCTACTGGCCTGTACCCCTTTCCTTGCTGCCGCTATTTTGTTTCCTTGTGCGATGTGTGGGTCTTGCAGAACTTGCAGAACTTCTTCATCTCGAGGCGGTCCTGCATGGTTCGCTTATTCTTCGTCGTCACGTAGTTGCGTTGCTTGCATTCCGTGCAGGCCAGTATAATATTATTTCTCATTTCCTCACCCTGGCTGAAATGGAGCCCACGACCAGGATTGAACTGGTGACCTCATCCTTACCAAGGATGTGCTCTACCGACTGAGCTACGTGGGCTGAGATCCGGTCTACCGCCACCCGGTGGAAGCCATGGGGCTGTCCTGGGGCATTCTCTCATAAAATATGGAGCGGGAAACGGGATTCGAACCCGCGACCCTCAGCTTGGAAGGCTGACGCTCTAGCCACTGAGCTACTCCCGCTCGTTGTTCCCGGGCATCACTCATCGGCCTCCGCAGGCGCCCGATGAGTGAAAGTGATTATGGTGGAGGGGGGAGGGTTCGAACCTCCGTAGGCTGCGCCGGCAGATTTACAGTCTGCTCCCTTTGGCCACTCGGGAACCCCTCCTGATCTAATGATCAATACGGGCAACCTGGAGCTGGCGATGGGACTCGAACCCGCAACCGGCTGATTACAAATCAGCTGCTCTACCTGTTGAGCTACGCCAGCAAATTCATACAAGTTTCAAAGAAATCGCGCGCGTATGTTGCACCACGGCACACGGCGGGCGTAGAAGCAATGAAGGTTAGTGTTAAAACCGGATTTTGTCAAGGATTTTTTTATGAAAAGTTACGGACGAAAGAGGGACGGTTGGAAATGGAAAAATAAAGCACTTCTCGCCCTTTTGCAACTTTTTTCCTTTGGCCTTTTTATCCTGTATCCTGGTCCTCACCAAACACATCCGCCGAGAACAAGTATATCTCCGTCTCAGGGTCACGCCAGGCATCAGGTCCAAGACTGGCCTTGCGGCAGGTCTCCTTCAGAAAGGTGTCACGGTCCCAGCCCTGCTCTGTAGCAACCTGGGGAAGGAGAAGACCGGCTCGGCCCCCTTTTCGGATGTAGAGGCCGTGGATGCCGATCTCAATCTCGCCCACGTTGGCGATTCTGCGAAGAGGGGTCAAAACGGAGATCTCCAGCTGCACGTCCTTCAGCTCCTCTTTTCGCAATGGCGGGAACCGAGGGTCCCGGAGCGCTGCAGCAATGGACATCTCTTCTACAGTCTTTGCCAAGGGGGTTTTCGCTTCGATGAAGCCGATACAGCCTCGCAGACGGTTTCTCTTTTTCAGGCAGACGAAGGCACCCCGTTTCTCATCGAGGGCGCCCTGTGTTTTCCATACAGGCGGATTCCTGCCCTCGAGTTCGGCCTCAATGGATGTGCGGGCAATCCGGAGAAGAGCCCGCTTTTCGTCGTCGGCAAGTCCCATATCGATGCCCGTCTTCCTTTTGGCAGAGCCTTTTCCGGTGGAGTTTTCCCTGAAGAATGCGGCTGAGAGATACCCTACCACCTGGCGCAAGTCGCCCGTGACATCGCCCGAATTGGCGTACTGGAGGACTTTCACGCCCCTGGCACCCGCCTTTTCGGCGTAGAGCATGACTGCCACCATGGGGCCCCCTCCACAGGCCTCGCACGTCCCTCCTTCCAACTCCCGTGAAAGCCCTCGGTAATCTCGCTTCTGCAAAAGGCTAACGACCCCCTGGTCGAGTCGCTTTGCCTTTTCATAACTGTGAAAGTGAGACAGATCCGAGCTGCCCACGACGAGTATGTTGTTCCCCTTTGACGCCCGGAAGACGGCCTCAGCAACAGCCTCGCAGGTACGGTAATCCTGGGTTCCCATGACGATAGGAACAAAGGCGAAGGAACCGAGCGCCACCTGCAGGAAGGGCAACTGAATCTCGAGGGAGTGCTCCGCCATGTGGTGTTTTCGGTCGGAATTCAAGACCGGGTCCGCATCGAGAATCGCGCCGGCCAGTTCTCTGTCCACGGCAATGACACCCAGTGGCGTTTCGTAGCCTCCCGAGGCCCAGACCGATGCGCCGTGGAATAAGCTCCGGTGACTGGGCCCGATCACGACTACCGCATCGTAGCGCTGTCCCTCGATGAGCCGGTATCCATAGGCGGCGATCTGCCCCGAGTAGACATAACCGGCGTGGGGCGATATCAGGCCCACAACAGGCCCTTCAACAGTCTGTGCAGGTACTTTATTGAAGTAATTGCGGATATCGCCGACGAGGGTTGCAGGATCGCCCGGGTACCACGTACCCGCAATAACGGATTTCCGAATGTCCTTGTCCATAGGGTAACCCTGGATCACATTGCCTGACCGCCGGAGCGGTCGATCGATTCACGGGTTCGTTGGACTCGTTTGATGGATCGTTAAGGATAGGGTCCGGGGCGAACCCGGCAGGAAAGTCAACACCGTCGGAATTCGCATTTGTTTATAATCTTTATAGAAATGACGGAAACTGTCAAGAGGGAAAAGATGAGTCCGTCGAAGAACCGCCGAGTCAGGGTAAAAAAAGATTGACTACGGAACCGAGGCTGTTTAAGAGTGTATGATTTTAAAAAAATCCCAACCCGCCTGGTCAATCGGCAGAGGAACCCGGCGAGGCAGATCAGCCGGAAATCTCTCTTCCCGCGGCCCCTTCGCCCGGGAAGCTCTACTATGGAACAGAGGAGGTAGACACATGGGTGTCAAGTGCGCTGTGAATGGCTTTGGACGCGTCGGCAGATATCTTGTCAGGGCCGCCCTCGGATACGATGACCTGGAAATTGTAGCCGTCAATTCGAGAGCAAAATCATCCATTTTAGCCCATCTTCTCAAGTATGACTCTGTACACGGAAAATTTCCGGGCGAAGTAACGAGCACCGACAAGGCACTGGTGGTCAACGGCAGAGAGATCCGGATCACCAACATCACCGACAATTGTGCGTTGCTGCCCTGGAAGGAGCTCGGTGTCGATATCGTATTGGAATCGACCGGCGAATTCAGGAAAAAGGCGGAAGTGGCCCCGCACCTCGAGGCGGGCGCGAAGAAGGTCATCATCGCCGCCCCCGGAAAAGGGATCGATGGGACTTTCGTCATGGGGGTCAACGAGCAGACCTACGATCCGGCAAAGCACCACGTCGTCTCCAATGCATCCTGCACGACAAACTGCCTGGCGCCCGTGGTCAAGGTGCTTCACGAAGCCTTCGGGATCAAGAGGGGCTTCATGACGACCTGCCACGCCTACACGATGGATCAGAGGCTGCTGGATGGGTCGCACAAGGACCTGCGGCGCGCCCGGGCCGCGGGCATGTCCATCGTCCCCACGACGACAGGGGCGGCCAAGACGGTAGGCGAGGTTATCCCTGCCCTGAAGGGGAAATTGGACGGAGTGGCGCTGCGCGTCCCCACGCCCAATGTGAGCTGTGTGGATTTAGTGGCCGAGGTGGACCGAAACGTCACGGCGACAGAGTTGAACGATGCCGTCAAGGCTGCAGCGGCCGGAGCGATGAAGGGCATCATCCAGTACTGCGAGGAGGAACTCGTTTCGGTGGACTTCGTCAGCAGCCCCTACTCGGCTATCTTCGACGCCCCGCTCACCAATGTCCTGGATGGCAGCCTCGTTAAGATTTTCGCGTGGTACGACAACGAAAGCGGCTTCGCCTGCCGGATGCTCGACCTGGCGAGGTATATGGCGAAACGATTCTAGGCGGCCTTCGGCCGCAGGCTACAGGCTTCAGGTTACAGGCTACAGGATTTTTGCGGAGGGGGAATTGTGCGCAGGGCACTGATCATCGGCAACTGGAAGATGCACAAGGTTGTGGCAGAGGCTATCGCGTTTGCGAGGGAGTTTGCTGCGGGCTTCACATCCCTGGCCGACCGCGACGTGGCCATTGCACCTCCCTTCACGGCCCTGCATGCCTTGAAGGCGGCCCTGGTGGATACGGGCATCGCCCTATGTGCCCAGGACGTGCACTGGGAGGAAGAGGGGGCCTTCACAGGCGAGATTTCAGCGCCGATGCTTATTGATGCTGGTTGCCGCTACGTCCTCATCGGGCATTCGGAGCGCCGACGATGGTTCGGGGAGTCCAACGAGGACGTGAATCGAAAGGCGAAGGCGGCTCTCAAGGCCGGCCTGTCTCCCGTTGTCTGTGTGGGTGAAACCCTGGATGAACGGGAGGCGGACCAGACATTCAGCATCATCCGGCGCCAGCTAAAAGAAGGATTGAATAATATTTCCGCCGATGATATAAGGCGCACCATTGCCGCCTACGAGCCCGTGTGGGCCATCGGGACGGGCAAAACGGCCACACCCGAACAGGCGGAGGAGATCCACAACTTCATCCGTCAGTTTATCGAACGGATTCACGGAGCGGATATCGCGGCCGCGATCCGAATTCTTTACGGGGGCAGTGTCAATCCCGACAATGCGGCGGCGCTCATAGCGCGGAAGGACATCGATGGGTTGCTGGTAGGAGGCGCAAGCCTCGATGCCGGCTCCCTCCGGAAGATCATCCACTATTGAAATGAAGGGGTTTGAACGTTGCACATCTTTGTCAGTATCATCCACGTTTTGGTTTGCGTCTTTCTGATCATCATCGTGCTGCTCCAGCGAGGCAAAGGGGCCAGCATGGGAGCGGCCTTCGGCGGCTCTAGCCAGACGCTCTTTGGAAGTGCCGGTCCCGGCACGCTCCTCGGGAAGATGACCACAGCCGTTGCCGTCGTGTTCATGCTGACGTCGCTATGGCTTGCGTATTTTGCCGTGCACAAAGGGAGCTCGATCATGCAGGGAGCTGCCCCTGCGCCGATCGAGCAGTCCGCGCCCTCTGCGGCCGTACCGCCGACTCCCGCGCCCGAGAAGAAATAGAGTTCCGGTATTGACAAAGGCGCCTGAACAGGCTAAGAAAATTTCATACCCATGCCGAAGTGGTGGAACTTGGTAGACACGCTATCTTGAGGGGGTAGTGGGGAAGCCCGTCCGGGTTCAAGTCCCGGCTTCGGCACCATGAATAACAGGCGGGGAATCAGTTCCTGAACTGATTCCCCGTTTTCGTTGATCCGTCTCGCGAAAAAACGATCCTTTCTCAGGCCGCCCCTTCCGGTTTCATCGTGCCAGTCTCATTGAACCGCACGTGCCAGCTAAATGCCTCGTCGAGCAGCATGGGGGTGTGGCCGCCCACCTTTTTCTTTGCGCGGTTGTAGTAGTCCCAGAGCATGGGCCGATACTCGGGGGCCGCGCAGTTCTCGATGATGAGGGGCACCTTCTCCTTCGGGTCGAGGCCGCGCAGGTCGGCAACCCCTTGGTCCGTCACGATGAGGTGTACCTCGTGCTCTGTGTGGTCCGTATGGGTCACGTGGGGGACCACCCTCGAGATGGCTCCCTTCTTGGCCGCTGCCGGCGTCAGGAAGACGACGAGGCCCGCGCTACGCGAGAAGTCGCCGGAGCCACCGATGCCGTTGACCATCGTCGTGCCGAAGGTGTGGGTGGAGTTGACGTTTCCGTAGATGTCCACCTCGAGTGCCGTGTTCATGGCGATGAGCCCCATCCGGCGGGAGATCTCGGGGTTGTTACTGATCTCCTGAGGACGCAGGATGATCTTGTCGCGATACTTCATGATGTTCTTGTAGAAGCGCTGCAGGCCCTCCGGGGACGGCGAGAGGGACGTGCCGGAGACAGCAGTGAGCTTGCCTGCGTCGATGAGGTCGAACATGGCATCCTGGATGACCTCCGTCCAGACCTGGAGATTCTTGTAATCGCTTTCCACGAGGCCCGCCATGACGGCGTTGGCCACGTTGCCCACACCGGACTGGAGCGGAGGCAGCACATCGCCAACGTTCTTCTCGAGGAACTTGATGAGGTGCCGGGCCATGGCCTTGGACTGTTCGTCGATGGGGGCCAGGGGCCTCGTCTTGTCGCCGATGTCGCAGGGTACGATGGCCGCGATTTTCCTCGGGTCGCAGGGCATGTAGTGGGTGCCAATGCGCTGGTTGACGTCTGTCACCGGCAGCGGATGACGGGCAGGAGGGTCGGCGGGGATGAAGATATCGCTCATCCCGACGAGCTCCACGGGCTGGCTCGTGTTGACCTCGATGATGACCTTCTCTGCCTGTTGCAGGAAGGTGGGCGAGTTGCCGACCGAGGTGGAGGGAACGATCCCGCCGTTTTCCAGGATGCAAACGGCCTCGACGATGGCCACGTCCATCTTGCCCAGAAACCCGTAACGGAGCTGCTGGGCCATCTGGCTTAAATGGATGTCGAAGAACATCGTGTCGGCAGCGTTGATCCGTTTGTTGATGGTCTTTCCCGTCTGGTAGGGGAAGCGCTTGGCGATTGCGTTCACCTCGGCCCAGGCCTCGTCGAGCTCAACGCCGACGGATGCGCCAGTCAGAAGCGAAAAGCGCATCTTTTCGCCCTTCTTGATCCTCTCGGCCACGGCCAGCGGCACGGCCTTGGGATACCCGCAGGGGGTGAAGCCGCTCGTGCCGATGATCATGCCGTCTTTGATGAGTTTTGCGGCTTCTTCTGCCGTAGTGACTTTGGACAACAGTTCCTTATTGAATATACGGTTCTCGATTCCCATCTTGGTATTGCCTCCTTGTCTCGGATTGAAACCGCAACTCCCCACGTCAGCGGTCTGCAGATCTTCCGACAGGTGATGAATTAAAAAGGAAAGCGGGGCCCCGAAAGACCCCGCATGATACGCTAGTAGCTGTTGTTGATGATGCCTTCCTTCTTTAGCTGCGCGATCGTTTCATCGCTGTAGCCAAGAAGCGCCTTCAGGACCTCGTCGGTGTGCTGGCCGAGAAGCGGCGCCGGCGCATAGACCTCGCCGGGGGTCTCGGTCATACGAATGGGCGAATTGGCGATCCGCATCTTGCCGGCCCGGGGCTGGTCGATCTCGACGAGCATCTTGCGGTAGGCGATGTGCGGGTCCTGGCAGATCTGTTTCACGTTGTTGATCGGCGAGTAGGGAAGCCCCTCCTTCTCGAAGAGCTCCTCCCACTCGGGTGTAGTCTTCGTGGCCATGACTGGGTCGAGGATTGCATTGAGGGCGTTGCGGTTCTTCGTCCGCGCGGGATTGGTTTTGAACCGCTCGTCCTCGGGAAGCTCCGGCCTGCCGATGACTTTAGCGAATCGAACAAAGAGGGCGTCGGTCCCGATGGCGGCGATGACGTAGGATCCGTCCTTGGTCTTGTAGCCCTGGAAGGGAGTGATCGAGGGGTGGATGCCGCCCAGGGGCGTCGGGATCTCGCCGCTGATCGTAAAGCGCGCAACGGCGTTCTCCAGCGTGGAGAAGAGGCTGTCGATCATGGAGATATCCACGTGCTGTCCCCTTCCCGTCTTCTCGCGATAGCGCAGGGCCGCCAAGATGCCGATCGCGGCCTGCATCCCCGAAATGATGTCGCCCACGGAGGAGCCCACCCGGCAGGGAGGGCCTCCCTCGGGCCCCGTGATGCTCATGAGCCCGCTGTATGCCTGGGCCACCATGTCGTAGGAGGGCCGCTCGGCGTACTCCGGCAGCGAGTCGTGGCCGAAGCCGCAGATGGAGCAGTAGATGATTCCGGGGTTGATCCTCTTGAGCTCGTCGTAGCTCAGTCCCATCTTCTTCATCGTCGTGGGCCGGAAGTTCTCGATCACGACATCGGACTTCTTGATCATCTCGATGAGGATGTCTTTGGCCTTCTGGTGCTTGAGGTTCAGGACGATCCCCTTCTTGTTGCGGTTGAGGCTGATGAAATAGCCGCTGAGGTTTTTGTCCACTTTGCCGACGTAGGGCCCGAATTCCCGGGCGTCATCGCCGTGGGGTGGCTCGACGTGAATGACCTCTGCCCCGAGGTCAGCGAGGATCATCGTCGTCGTGGGGGCCGCAAGCACGTGGCTTAAGTCGATAACGCGGATTCCTTCCAGTGATCTGGGCATTTCTCTTCCTCCTGACTCTTTCTTTTGAATGATTCCACGGGGCGTGAGAATGCCTTCTATCATGTAAATCCGGGGCTCTCTCACGGGACTCTCTGTCGATGGCCACTGTTTCAAAGGCCATCGACACGATCCATCCCCCCTTTTGTTTTGCACCGATCTACACAATTTCCGCACTGCATATCAAGAAAATAATTGAGACCAAATGATCTTGCCGTTTGTTCGAAGAGCCTCCGGAAGGACGAAACGCTACCCGCTAACTATTGCAGCAGAAGGGTTTTCGGACGTTGTCAGACAAATCCTGACAAGCAGCCCTCGACGAGTCCTACAGGAGAATCAGACGGCCCCCGATAGTTTTCACCCTGCCCCGATGCTAGATACGCGGCGAAACAATTCCCCACGATGGTTGCACCTGTTTTGCCGACAGGTCGCTTAATCACAAACAGAGTCGGTCATGTTGATTTGTCCTCGATGCGGTGGAAGAAAGTTCTGGCGGTTGGCCACGGGGCAACGCCGGTGCGGTGAGTGCGGTCTGACACGAAAATTCGACAAGACCTACTGGACCTCCACCAAGATGTCCCCCTATTGGAAAGGCCGCCTCCTCGAGTATTTCTGCCTGGGCATACCGACCTATCGGCTCCGTTTCCAGGTTCCACTGGATCTCAAGACAGTACAGCGATGGTTCCGGATCCTGAGGCTG
>DATJPI010000312.1:0-6051 GCA_035506495.1 Syntrophales bacterium | reverse complement strand
CCACACCCAGACGGCGGGATGCTCGCTCACGGCCCAACAGCCCTACAACAACGTCGTCCGCACGGCAACGGAAGCCCTGGCGGCCGTTCTCGGCGGGACCCAGTCGCTGCACACCAACTCCCTTGACGAGGTGTGGTGCCTGCCCTCCGACTTCGCCGTTCAGATCGCCCTGCGCACCCAGCAGCTCATCGCCGAGGAAACGGGCGCGGCCAACACGATCGACCCGCTGGCCGGCTCCTACTTCGTCGAGGCGCTCACCAATGAGATGGAAAAACAGGCCTGGGAATACATCCACAAGATCGACGACATGGGCGGCATGGTGGCGGCCATCGAGAAGGGATTCCCCCAGCTCGAGATCTCCGACGCATCCTACAAGTTCCAGCGCCAGATCGATGCCGCAGAGAAGATCATGGTCGGCGTCAACAAGTACGTCTCCACCGAGAAAGAGTCCATCCCCTTCCTCGAGATCGACGACAAGATCGAGAACGAGCAGATCGCGCGGCTCCAGGCCGTGAGGCGCAAACGAGACGGCAAGGCCGCCAAGAAGTGCCTCGACGACCTCAAGGCTGCCTGCAAGAAGGGCGAGAACGTCATGCCCTACTGCATCGAGGCCGTCAAGGCCCTGTGCTCCGTGCAGGAGATCTGCGACGTGTACCGCGAGGTCTACGGCGAATACCGCGACCCGGGACTCTACTAGGAAGGAGGGGATACGACAATGTCAGAGAAGAAACTGCGTGTTATGGTTGCAAAGCCGGGTCTGGACGGGCATGACCGCGGCGCCAGGGTTCTGGCCCGCTGCTTCCGCGATGCCGGCTACGAAGTGATTTACACGGGCTGTCACCAGACGCCCGAGCAGATCGTGTCGGCGGTGATTCAGGAAGACGTGGACCTTCTGGGGCTGAGTTGCCTCTCAGGCGCACACCGCTACCTCTATCCTGCCGTCACGAAGCTCATGAAGGACAAGGGTGTCGATGATGTCACCGTCATCGGCGGCGGGATCATCCCCGAACAGGACTTCCAGATCTTGTATGATGCCGGCCTGAAGGCGATCTTCGTGCCCGGAGCTACGCTGGAGTCGATCATCACCTGGATCAACACGAACGTGAAGCCGAGGTAAGGACAGCCGGAATGGAAACCACAAAGAAGATCCAGGGCGGCGACATCCGTGCCGCCTCTCGCCTCATCCGCAACCTGGAAGATCGCGAACCCGGGGCGAAAACCACCATCAAGCACCTCTTCCCCCTCACGGGGAAGGCGCATGTTATCGGCATCACCGGCTCGCCCGGCGCAGGGAAGAGCACGCTGACTGACGGCCTGATCGACATGTTCCGCAAGAAGGGCAAAACCGTCGGCGTGCTGGCCGTAGATCCAACAAGCCCCTTCACGGGGGGCGCCATCCTCGGCGATCGTATCCGTATGCAGCGCCACGCTGAGGACCCGGGCGTCTTCGTCCGGAGCCTTGCCACGCGCGGGGCCCTGGGCGGCCTGGCGAAGGCCGTGGGCGATGCCATCCACGTGATGGACGTTCTAGGCGAGGATGTCATCATCGTCGAGACCGTCGGCACGGGTCAGCAGGAAGTGGACATTATCAACCACTCCCACACGGTCCTTGTCGTGCTCGTGCCGGGAATGGGCGACGAGATCCAGGCCATCAAGGCTGGGATCCTCGAGATCGCCGACATCTTCGTTGTCAACAAGGCCGACCGCGAGGGCTCCTCCAAGCTCTCGAGGGAGCTGATGGCCATGCTCGATATGGCCCCGCCGTCCACCTTCCAGGGCGGATGGCGGCCGCCCATCATGAAGGTGGAGAACGCCTTCGAGCCGGCAAGCTTCAACAAGGCGCTGGAAGAGATCAGCGACAAGATCGAGGAGCATCACAAGCACCTCGTCGACAAGGACATCATCGGCAACAGGATGCGACGCAAGGCGACCGTCGAGCTCAATGAGGCCATCCGAGCAAGCGTCCTCGAGCCAGTGCTCCAGAAGCTTCTCGGCACCGGCCAGATGGAGGGGCTGATCGATAAGGTCATGAAGAAGGAGGTCGACCCCTACACGGCCGCCGAGGACATCGCCAAGCGGTACCTGGAGGGGTGCCTGTGATCGAAACCGCTAACTGATTGAAAAGGCCCGGGATGGTCTGACTACGACCTCCCGGGCTTCTTTTTCCCGGCAGCAGGAAGCTGCCGCGGGCTTCTGGCTTCAGGCATCGGGTATCAGGCTTCAGGCTCAGAAAAGAAAATACCGAATAGAAATCCTGAATCCGGAACCCCGATTCCCGAATCCGTGGGGAAGTTTTCCCTGTACCCTATACCCTGGTCCCTTTTTTCAGGAGTGCAATATGACCAAGGACCCCATCGAAGAAACTCTGGCCAAGTACAGCCGTGGCCTCATCATGGTTATTACCGGTGACGGCAAGGGCAAGACTACGGCCGCCCTCGGGCAGGCCCTCAGGGCCCTGGGCCACGGCAAAAAGGTTCTCATCGTCCAGTTTATGAAGGGCCGCAAGTACGGCGAGGTGCTCTGTGCCGAGCAGTGCCTTCCCAACCTGACGGTTCGCCTCTGCGGCCTCGACAGCTTCGTCATGCGGGGCAACCCCGCACCGGTGGACGTGGAACTCGCACGGCAGGGACTGGACCTGGCGCGCAACGCAATCCTTTCCGACGAATACGACATGGTCATCCTCGACGAGATCAACGTGGCCATGGATTTCAAACTCTTGCCTGTCGACGAGGTCGTCTCCATGCTCAAGCACAAGCCGGCCGGTCTCGACGTCATCCTCACGGGACGCTACGCCCCGAAGGCGATTGTCGATCTTGCCGACACGGTGAGCGAGGTAAAGGAAATCAAGCACCATTATTCGCAGGGCATCAAGGAAAGAGCGGGAATAGAGTTTTAACAGGTTCGAGGACCGAGGAACGAGGTCCGAGGACAAAATAGTAAACCTCGATCCTGGATCCTCGAGCCTCGATCCTTTCAGAAGCCTGCTTTTACGGAGTAAAAGCGAATGAACAAAACGCCAAGGGATGAACTGGACCGCCGGATCAAGGCCCTGCAATCGTCTCTGGCTGAGGCGAAAATCGACGGGGCGCTCATTGTCCAAAACGCCGATCTCTTTTATTTTACCGGCACCGTTCCCCAGGGCTGGCTCTTCATTCCCTCCGATGGCCATCCCATCCTGTTCATACGAAAAAACCCCAACCGCATCCGCTCGGAAACGACCCTCGAGCACCTCTTCAACGCCCGAAGCCCCCGCGAGCTTGCGAGCGTGCTGGCAGACAAAGGCTACAAGAAGTTCAAGCGCCTCGGTATGGAGCTCGACATCCTTCCTTTTAATCAGTATGTCCGCTACATGGAGGCTCTGAATCCGGGAGAGGTTGTCGATGTCTCCCCCGCCATCCAGGAAGTCCGTTCCGTCAAGTCACCCTTCGAGATTGCCATCCTCCGTCAGGCGGCCAGACTCGGCGACTACATGATGCGGGTTGCCCGCGAGTCGCTGAAGGAAGGCATGACGGAGATCGAGCTTTCGGCCAGGATCGAAGCAGCGGCGCGCCTGAAAGGTCATCAGGGGCTCGTCCGGATGCGGGGATTCAACCAGGAGTGCTATTGGGGTCCCGTCGTCGCGGGAGCTAACGGGGCCGAACCCAGTTTCATCGATACGACGGAGGGGGGGACCGGGATCAGCCTTGCTTTTCCATGGGGGCCCAGTAACGACCCCATCGGACGGAACGTGCCCGTCGTCGTCGACATGGCCGCCACGATCGGGGGCTACAACGCCGACATCACGCGAACCTTCTCGCTGGGCAGGCTTCCCGAGAAGCTGGAAGTCGCATACCGGGAATCCCTTGAAATCCTCCAGGAGCTGGCCGGCGCCGTCCACCCGGGTGTGCCCGTAAGCGCGCTGTATGTGAAGGCGGAAAAGCTTGCCGAAAAAAAGAATCTCTTGCCTCACTTCATGGGCTTCGGCAATGAAAAAGCGGGCTTCTGCGGCCACGGCCTCGGTCTGGAGCTGGACGAGCCTCCGGTCATATCGCGCAACAGCAAGGCCGTCCTGATGCCCGGGCATGTCATCGCCCTGGAGCCCAAGTTCACCTTTCCCGGCGAAGGGGTGGTGGGGGTGGAGGATGTTTTCCTCGTCACGGAAAACGGCGGCGAGAAACTCACGAAGAGCGGCTATGGAGTAAAAATTTAACATCCGCTCAGGCTCCCTCTCCCTTGAGGGGAGAGGGTCGGGGTGAGGGTGATTGCTCTTCCCTGCGAGGGACCAGGGACGAGGGTGTATGGACAAGGGCATAAAAAGGTTCGAGGACCGAGTTCTTCGACAAGCTCAGAATGCCAGAACGAGGTCCGAGGTACAAAACAGATAACCTCGCTCCTAGAACCTCGAGCCTCGATCCTGTACTCAGGGGGGATTTTCATAACAAACCTTGAACCTTTATCCTTGATCCTTTGACCTGTCTTTAGGAGGGAATCACTTGAAGCAGCCAGCGAAAATACCGGCACCGAAGCTCAGGAAGGTCATCGACACCCTCAAGAAAAAAGGCGCCTCGGAGGTAAAGCTCATCTATGCCTCCGATGTGATCGTGGACGAACGGGTGCGCCTGAAGTGCCAGATCCCCGTCTGCGAAACTTACGGCAAGAACCTCATGTGCCCGCCCTTTCTCCCCCCCATAAAAGAGTTCCGGACGGCCCTTGCCCGCTACGACAGGGCGCTGATCATTCAATTGAAGATTCCCCTCCGCCGAAAACCCAAGGGAAAGACGAGGGAGGTCTTCGATCCGCAGCGCGTGCTCCACGAGCTGGTGAACATGGGCGAGCGGCTCTGCTTCGAGGCGGGCTTTCGTTTTGCCACGGGGCTCATCGGAGGCTGCTGCCGGTTGTGCAAGGAATGCGTCGCCGTGGAGATGGAAGGCTTCTGCCGCCATCCCTTTCGGGCGCGGCCTTCCATGGAGGCCATGGGCATCGACGTCTTCGCCACGGCCGAGAAAGCGGACCTGCCCATCGGCGCTTTTCCCGTGGCGGAGCAGGTAACGTGGACGGGCCTGATTTTGCTGTAAGCAAAATCAGGCGGGCTTCCGGCGTCGGGCATCCGGCATCAGCGGGAAACAGTGATTAGTGACTAGTGCAGAAAGGGACGAGGGACCAGGGACTGGGGACGAGTAAAGGCTGAAGAAGGGAGAATCGGATTTTCTTTCTGGTCCCTACACCCTACACCCTGGTCCCTGAAGCGAGATTATCGATAAGAAATTAACGTGACTCATAGCAGGTGAAAGGAGAAGAGAGATGGCAGTTCTAAAGGAAGCCGGTGTTCCCATCGGACGTTTCATGATTATCGACAAAAAAGACGGCCTGACGAAAGACGATCTCATCATCGAGGCCAACGGCCAGTATAAGATCATGGAAAAGCCCGATGCGTTTCTGATCAAGAATGATGAGTGCTGTAGGAGTATAATGGTCAAGGTTTTAAAAAAAGACTAGCCGGCTGGTGAAAAAAGGCCATCTGCGGCGTTGCCCTTGTCCTTCGTCGGTCAATGTACGTCTATGTACACCTCCCTCCTCAGGACTTCGGGACGCCTTGCATCTGACCGTTTTTGACCAGCCTGGGAAGGAGGGAAAATTTCATGGCTGTCCCTGATTTTCAGTCATTCTTCAAACCACTTTTAGAAATTGCAGCTGATGGTAACGAACACTCGTTAAAAACTGCTAGAGAAGCTATCTCGAAAAAGATGATGATCGGCACTGAAGACTTAAAAGAACTGTTGCCAAGTGGCAATCAAACAAAGTTCGACAATAGAGTCGCATGGGCGAAAACATATTTCGTACAAGCAAAAGTACTAGAGTCTCCTAAAAGAGGGTATTTTCGAATCACAGAACGAGGGCGCGAGCTCCTTAAGAAAGGGCATGAAAAAATCGATGTTAAGATTTTGAACCAATATCCGGAATTCGTAGACTTTCATACATCTAAAGCGGGAAAACCTGCTGAAAACTATAGCGGTACTGAGTCGCCCGCCGAAACTCCAGAAGAAATACTTCAAAAAGCATATCAAAGCATCA
>DATJPI010000311.1:0-9369 GCA_035506495.1 Syntrophales bacterium | reverse complement strand
GTGAGTGACCAGATGACATAGCGGTCCACACGCGGGGGCGCGTGCATGGGGCGCCTCATCAAGATGAGCTGCTCGTTGATGCTCTCGTCCATGATGGCACAGCGCTCGATGTCGACCAAGCGCGTGCCGCCCACATCCATGAAACCGATCCGGTACGTACCGTCACGTGAGCGCTCCACGTGGAATTCGCCCTTTCCGCGGTACCCGTAAGGCAGCCGTGATGCGAGAGCGGGCTCGACAGGCGGGCTTTCGAACTTGCCGATCCGCTCGAAGGCCTCGATCACCTGTCGCCCCTTCATCTCAACCTGCCTGCCGTACTCGATATGCTGGTAGTGGCAGCCGCCGCAGTGTCGAAAATAGGGGCACGGGGGATCGACCCGGTCGGGCGAGGGCGTGATCAGTCTGCGGAGGCGTCCACGCAGATATCGCTTTTTCGCCTCCCGGATCTCCACTTCTGCACAATCGCCGCTTGCCGTGAAGGGCACGAAGACAACGAGGTTCTCGACTCGCCCGATCCCGTCGCCCCCGAAGGCGACCGTCTCTATCGTCAGGGTGATGATGTCTCCTGCACGAACAGCCATGGGTTATCCTTTCGTTTTCGCCGCGTCACTATAACAGGTATTGCATCGATGGGCAAAGAGAAGCGCCGGGAGGCCAATGGTCTTGCGGTTCACCGGCCCGCTTTCTTGACAGCCTTTCTTCATCTGTGTTACCGTGCCCCGAAGTGCTGACAACCCATGGGTCAATTGGATAAAAAATCAATGCTCTGTCCCGGGTGCCGGAAGCTCATCAGCTCCGATGAGCCCTCCTGTCCCTACTGCGGGCTCGAGAAACCGGGCTCGCCGATCCGCAAGAGCCTTGCCCGGTTCTCATTGCGAGACGCTGACAGCCTGATCCAGTGGATCATTTATGTGAATGCCGCCATCTTCATCCTGGCGCTCGTCATCAAGCCCTCGGAAATGGGGATGTCACTCAACCCCTTTACCCTGCTGTCCCCTTCGAGCACGAGCCTGTTGCTCCTGGGCGCCACCGGAACGATTCCCATCGACTTCTACCAGCGATGGTGGACGCTTCTGACGGCCTCCTTCCTTCATGGCGGAATCCTGCATATCGCCTTCAACATGATGGCCCTGCATCAGTTGGGACCGTTTGTCGCCCATGAATACGGAACAGCGCGGTTTCTCATCATTTACATCATCAGCGGTGTTGCAGGTTTCGTCCTTTCGTACTTTGTGGGCATTCCGTTTACCCTGGGCGCCTCGGCCAGCGTCTGCGGTCTCATTGGGTCGATCCTGTATTACGGGAAGTCCCGGGGTGGTTACTTTGGCGTGGCCATCTACCGGCAGGCCATGGGATGGATCGTCGGTCTCATTCTCTTCGGGCTTCTGTTGCCCGGAATTAACAACTGGGCCCACGGCGGGGGAATCGCATCAGGGATCGTCGCCGGGTTTCTTCTGGGTTACGAGGACCGCCGGACGGAAACCGGGTTGCATCGGATCATCGCCGGGGTCTGCGCCCTTGCCACGGCAGGGGCTGTTCTTTTCACCGTCATCCAGGCGATCCTGCTCCGTTTCTTCTGACGGCGGATGTTTTCCCATTGCAGTCCCATCGAACGAAATGACACCGGGCGTCAGGTCACTAACAAACCGCGTAGCCTGATGCCTGACTTCAGGAGGTAAGATCATGATGAGAAAAATTGCCCTGCTTGTCGGTCTGATTTCACTGACTGCTCTCACCGGTTGTGCGATCGTTGCCGGGGACACGGTCATGGGTTACGAATCGGGGAAGTTCGTCTATCACGACGGGGGACTCCAGTCAAACTATAAGTATCCCATGGACCAGGTGTGGGATGCCACCCTCAAAGCCATGAAGGATCTGAAGGCATCCAACATCCAAACGGATCGCAAGATCGAAAAGGGAACGGTTGAAGCCGTTCTTTACGAGGAAAAGGTGAAGATCGTCATGGATTACCTCACCCGCAGCGACACCTCCATCTCCGTCCGGGTCGGCACGGCGGGAAGCAATGTCGCCGCGAAATACATCCTCGACCAGATCGAATCCAACCTGAAGAAATAACGCGGAAGGTATGGAATCAACCCGGGAAACCGACGCCCCAACTGTCGGCGAGACCAAGAAGACCATCCGCACCTTTGCCTTCGCTTCCTTTTTCAACGACATGGGCTCGGACATGATCTACCCGATCTGGCCCCTGTTTGTTGCCTCACTGGGTGCCAATATGGCCGTTCTGGGTTTCATCGACGGACTCGGCAACGCCATTGTGTCCATCTCGCAGGCGATCTCCGGCTACATTTCAGACCGCACCCGCAAGCGCAAGATCTTCATCTGGCTGGGATACCTCTTTGGAGGCATGTCCCGGCTGGGCTACGCACTGTCGGCCACCTGGCACTGGCTCGTCCCGTTCCGGATCCTGGACCGTGCCGGGAAAATGCGCGGTGCCCCCCGGGATGCCATGGTGGCGGACCTCTCAAAACGAAGCAACCGCGGCGAGAGCTTCGGGCTCATCCGGACCATGGACAATGCGGGCGCCCTCGTCGGGATCGTCTTTTGCATCGCGGCCTTTCCTTTCCTCGGGTATCGGAACCTGCTGCTGATCGCCGCCATCCCGTCTTTCATCGCCGTCATCCTGATCGTGGTGAACATCCGGGAGCAACGCCTCGAGGACGCCAAGCTGTTCAAGGGAATCACCTTCGCCCGCCTTGACGGAAACTTCAAGTTCTTCGTCATCCTGAGTGCGATTTTCTCCCTGGGAGCATTCAGCTACTCCTTCCTGCTGATCTTCGCCAACCAATTCGGCTTCAGCATCACGACGGTGCCTTTCTTCTACCTGTTGTTCACGCTGGCGGCCACGTTCTGCTCTTACCCCTTCGGAATCCTGTCCGACCGGATCGGCCGCAAGGCGGTGCTGCAGATCTCGTTTTTTCTCTGGGGGCTCGTCTGCCTGGCAATGATCTTTGCCGACAGTCCCTGGATGGTCGTTGCCGCTTTCATCCTCTTCGGCCTGCACCAGGCGGGCATCGACACCGTTCAGAAGGCCTTCGTCGCCGAGTTGGGCCCCGCGGAGTACCGGGCAAGCACCCTGGGAGGATTCCAGATGGTGACCGGCCTGTGCGCCTTTCCTGCCTCACTCATCGCGGGTCTGTTGTGGGACCAGATCGGCATTCACGCGCCGTTTGTCTTTTCGCTTGTGATGACGGCGGTATCGGCCGGCATGCTCTTCTTCGTCAAAGAGCGGCTGTAAGACCGCAGGAGTCGGGTTTGAGGAGCTCGACATCCGGAATGAGAATGCAGAACCATGAAGATCAACGCCGCCGGTTCAACACTTCCCGTTTTTTCAGCGACACAGCTCCCTATTTTGAAGGCCCGATTCGTAAGCCGGCCGAATCGATTTCTCGTCACCTGCATCCTCGACGGGAAAACCGTTGAAGCCTATCTTCCCAATCCCGGAAGGCTCTGGGAGTTGTTGCTTCCGGGCCGCGCCCTGTACCTGGTTAAGAATCCTCCCGATCAGCTGAAAAGCACCCAATACACTGCAATGGCCGTCGTGCGAGAAGGCCGGCCCATCCTGCTTCACACCCACCTGGCCAACGATGTGGTGGCCCACCTTCTCGCGTCGGGACGACTTCCTGGCTTTGAGGAAAGCTCGATCATCCGGCGGGAAGCCGCGGTGGAGGGAAACCGATACGATTTTCTGCTCGAGAAGGACGGGGGACATTTCTTCCTGGAAGTGAAATCCTGCACCCTCTTCGGCAGCCGGATTGCCATGTTCCCCGATGCCATAACAGACCGCGGCCGCAGACACCTGGAGCACCTCGCCCGCCAGGCAAGAAACGGAATTTCCGGAGGAGTTGTCTTTCTCGTTCACTCCCCGCTGGTGGAAGCCTTCATGCCTGATTATCACACGGATTACGCCTTCGCGACGACTCTGCTCAACGTGAGAAACGATCTTCTCATCAAGGCCATTTCCGTGGAATGGCGTGACGATCTGAGCCTTGGGCCGGCGTTGCGGGAAGTGAAAATCCCCTGGGACCTCGTCACGCGGGAGGCGCGGGACGGGGGAAGCTATATGCTTGTTCTGGAAATGGCGAAGGGCCGACGCATCGATGTGGGCGGCCTGGGCGAGGTTCTGTTCCCGAAGGGATACTACGTCTACACCGGCTCGGCCCGTGCAAGCCTCACGAAGCGAATCGAGCGCCACGTGAGAAAGCGAAAGCAGTTTCATTGGCATATTGATACTCTTCGAGACCATGCCGGGTCTTGCAAGGCCCTTCCTGTTCGCTCGAGCGAGGATCTGGAGCACGACCTGGCGCTGGCACTCGGGATATTCGCCGACTGGACGATTCCCCGATTTGGTTCCTCCGACTGCAAATGCCCGACGCACCTTTTCGGATTCCGTGAAGACCCATTGCGCGCGCCGCAGTTCATCGAAATGCTGCTGAAGTTTCGAATCGAACGGCTGGATGAAATGCTATAGAGAAGAAGGATTCAGGATTCGGGAATCCGGATGAAGTCAATAAAGAAGGGAAATTTTGTCATGTTAAAAATCGAGATCCGGAGAAAACCCCTCGTCATCGGTGTCATGGGAGGCCATGAGGCGCCCATGGAGATCCTCGAAGATGCGCGCCGGATCGGTGAGGAAATCGCAAGGCGGGGCCATGTTCTTCTCACCGGCGGAGGTGCCGGTGTGATGAAAGCAGCCTCGGAAGGAGCCTTCCGGGCAGGGGGATTGGTTCTGGCTGTGATTCCGAGCGACCGCGTCCGTCCACTCGAGGGCTACCCGAATGAGTTTGTCGACATTACCATCTGCACGGGAATGGCCGACGCAAGAAACGCCATCAACGCAAAAACACCCCACATCATCATCGCCATCGACGGCGGCTGGGGGACCATCTCCGAGATCGCTCATGCGATGCGAAGCGGCACCCCCGTCATCGGCCTGAAAACGCCCGCAATCGATCTGCCCCACGGCAACTGCTTTACTGCCGCTGCCACCGTTGAAGAAGCCCTCGCCTATCTTGATCGCCTTCTTGATGCCTTTCTCAAGTGAATGAATTTCTTGTTTTTTCCCTGTACCTTGTACCTTGATCCTTGCACCTGCCGCACCGCGTGCGGCGTGGCACCCCGCTTGCATTAATCCAATTGCCGGACTGTTTTCTGCATTTTGCGAAGAACTAATGGAATTATAAGGGCTTACGTTTGTTAATTCATCCTTCAAGTTATGGACTCAGCAACCGATATTAAATAAATGAAACCGTTGCAACGTTTGTCAAGGCGTCGTGTATGAGCATCGATAAGAACTCGTTTTGCACCCCCAACAACCGACGGGAATATTCCCGGGTGAATGCCCATCTTGCTTTCGGTGCGCGCGTTGTCCCCCCTGATGAGCGAGAAGGCCTGTGGGCCAATGTCTCCAGCCAGGCCCCCGTGGAGTTCGGCGGGATGCCCGAGATCAATGATGAGGCCTTGGCGGACTGGCTCACCGCGATGAACCGGAAACTGGATCTATTGATCAACATGATGACCCAGCAGAAGGAAGGCTTCAGCTCACTTCCCATAAAGCAGGTGAACATCAGCGGCGGGGGGCTTTCCTTCAGCTCCCGAGAACCTTACGACAAGGGCGATGTCCTTGAAATCAAGATGATTCTGCCATTTCCTGTACCGGTCTCGATCACCGTCTACGGCGATGTCGTAGCTGCTGAAGAAAAAGGCGACAAACTATTCGAGGTCGGCGTGAAGTTCGCGGACATGGACGACGAGATCCGGGAAGAGATCTGCAAGTTCGTTTTCCATCGGGAGCGGCAGATCCTTCGCGAGAAAAGGAGATAGCGAAAGCCTCCCATGTTCTTCATTATCGGAGCCGGCATAGTCATCTCCTGCGTCATCGGCGGGTTTCTGCTCGAGCATGGAAACCTCTCCGTGCTGCTCCAGCCCGTCGAGTTGTTGATTATCGGGGGGGCCGCCGTCGGCGGCTTCATTATCGCCTCGCCCATAAAGGTTATGAAGGCGGTCACGGGCGCATTGACAAAAATGCTCAGCGGCAAGGGGTATACGAAAGCCGACTATCTCGAGGCCCTTACCATGCTGGGCGAGGTGTTCTACAAGATCCGCAAAGAGGGCCTGGTTTCCGTCGAAGGCGATGTGGACAATCCCAAGGATAGCGCGATCTTCACCAAGTACCCCCGGTTCTTCAAGAACCATCACGCTCTCGAGCTGGTCGTCGACACCCTGCGCACCGTCATGACGACCAAGATCGAGCCCAATGAACTGGAAGCCCTGATTGACGCGGAACTCGAGAGCCATCATGAGGAGTTCATGGCCCCGAGCAAGAGTGTGGCCACCGTGGCCGACTCGCTACCCGGCCTCGGAATCGTTGCAGCCGTTCTGGGAATCGTGCTCACCATGGGAAAGATCAGCGAACCGCCGGAGGTCCTCGGAAAGAGCATCGGCGCCGCCCTCGTCGGAACGTTTCTCGGCGTTCTTTTGTGCTACGGTTTTGTCGGACCCATGTCGAAAAACATGGAGCACGCCGCCGCGGAAGAACTCCAGTATCTCGCGGTTCTCAAGATGGCCATCGTGGCCTTTGTCGGCGGCGCGGCCCCCCAGGTGGCCGTCGAGTTCGGCCGTCGCGTCGTCCCGGCGGTCGATAAGCCCGCATTTGTGGAAGTCGAGGAAGCCCTCAGAAAGATTAAGAAGTAATGTCGGAAGCCGTCCGCAAGATCATCATCAAGAAGGTCAAGAAGAAGCACGGCGAGGGGCACCACGGCGGTTCGTGGAAAGTTGCCTACGCCGACTTTGTCACGGCCATGATGGCCTTTTTCCTCCTGCTGTGGCTTCTTTCCATGGTGTCCACGGAGAAGCGGGCCGTCATGGCGGAGTACTTCAAGAACTTCAGCATTTTCAAGGAAAGCGGCAGGAACTTCCAGCCCGGTTCGGCCTTCGTCATCACCGATCATATCAAGAAAGCCGAACTGAAACCCGAAAACGTCGCCTCCGCCCTGAAAATAGCCCTGAAGAAAAAAGGGGCCGGCAACAAAGGGGAAAACGGCCAGGGCGCAAGCGACCAGATTATCATCGATGCCGTCGAGGGCGGGGTGAGGATCCAGATCGTCGACAAGGAAGGCAGCCCTATGTTCCAACTGGGCAGCGCCGAGCCCACCGAGAAGGCAAAGGAAATCCTCGCCAGCGTTGCCGAGGTGATCAAGGACCAGGATGCGAAAATCGCCATCGAGGGACATACCGATGCAGCCCCCTTCCGGGGCGACCAGATCACGAACTGGGAGCTCTCGACCAATCGTGCCTCTGCAGCAAGGCGGATGCTCGAGACCAACGGGCTCGACCCCTCGCGGGTCGCCCGGGTGGTGGGCTTTGCCGATACGCAGCTCTACATCAAAGACCAGCCCAAGGACCCCCAGAACCGACGGATCAGCATCATCTTGATGCAACCCAAAGAGGGCGCTGCCATGGCGGAGGCTCTGAAGAACGACGGCCGGAGCTCTTTTCAGGAGCAGGCGCCCCCGCCCGCTCAGCCGACTCAGCAGGCGCAGGGTACTTCACCCGGATCGGCTGTCGAAACCGCTCCATCCAAAGAGCAGGAGGCAAAGCAGTCCTTCCAGCAAAAAAAGTCCGAGATGAAGAAAAAGAAGCGCGACGTAATGGGCCTTTGGGATTGACGCGTAGCGTCAACCCCCGGAGAGCCGACAGCATAAAGCAGACGGCCGAAAGAAGAATATTCGAAAAAGGATCGGGGAAATGGGTCTCCGATCCTTTTTCATTTACAGAACGTCTTTGTGCTTAATCGTCCAAGAAACCAGTTGCTTGTCGAGTACACCTACGTCAAATACATCACCGGCAAGTATTATCAATTATCATTAGAAATGCTCTTTCGCTCATAATGATATTTTCGTATGTAAAATCATGCTTTTAACTTATTGACATCCAGCGTGTATTTCATTATGCAGTAACTATAAACGATTGTCCTCATTCACACTAACGGCGAGCAATATTCAAAAAAGCAAAGCTGCATTCTTCTCGGCCATTACTTGATTGGACATCTTGATTTAAGGGCCGTGTAGAAATATTTCTTTTTGAGAACTGCCATGCCTTTTTTGCGAGGATAACCGTGAAAATAAGACATGCTCGTCGTTTGTTCCTTCATATCTTCGCATCGATTTTTTTCCTGCTAATTTCCCACAATACTTTTTCCCATGCGGAGGATTATCAGTTTGTAAAACAGTGGGGGGCCTCTGCAGCCATAGATGGCCACTTTACTCGACCATCTTTTGTTGCTGCAGATAGTTCAGGGAACGTATACGTGTCGGATACTTCTAATGATCGCATTCAGAAATTTTCTGCCGATGGGACGTTCATTACTATGTGGGGCTCGATGGGTACAGGGGCAGGACAGTTCTTCAGACCCGGAGGCATTGCTGTAGATGCATCAGGATACATCAACGTGCTGGATGGTAATTATCGCATTCAGAAGTTCTCTTCCACTGGTGAATTCATAACTCAGTGGGGTTCTTATGGTCATGCAGATAATCAATTTGATGCTCCTTGTTGTATGGCAATAGATTCGTTTGGATACGTGTACGTTGCAGAGTCGCAACAGCAGAGTGTTAAGAAGTTTTCGGCAACGGGGGTATTCATAAGCAAGTGGGGTTCTCCCGGTTCTGGGAATGGTCAGTTCAGCGTTCCGTCCGGCATTGCCGTGGACCCGTCTGGAAACATCTATGTAGTGGACTACAACAATCATCGCATTCAGAAGTTTTCTGCCTCGGGAAATTTTATTACGAAGTGGGGTACTTACGGAACGGGGGACGGTCAGTTCAGTTATCCAATGGGTATTTCCGTAGTTGCCACGGATACACCGGATGCCGCTGTAATTGTTTATGTGACGGACAGCTATGGGGTCCAGAAATTTTCCGCATCGGGAGCCTTTATCACAAAATGGGGTTCTCAAGGTGCGGGGGATGGTCAGTTTGATGGAGCCGCAAGTATAGCGGCTAGCCCCACCGGGTACATCTATGTGGCAGATAGCCGTAACGATCGCATACAGAGGTTTACAAATGGGGGAACATTCAGCTCCAAATGGAATTCCTCTGGTACGAGTGATGGCTTGTTTCGTTCTCCTTATGGTTTGAGTGTCGATACATCAGGAAACATTTATGTGGCGGATACTGAGCGATATCGCATCCAAAAAATTCCTTCAGCCGGGTCTTTCATTTACAGTTGGGGTTCTGAAGGGTCAGGAGATGGTCAATTCAACTTACCCTGTGCCACAGCCGTCGATGGTTCGGGGAATATTTACGTAGCAGATACCTTTAACAACCGCATTCAGAAGTTTTCCTCCGC
>DATJPI010000310.1:0-10358 GCA_035506495.1 Syntrophales bacterium | reverse complement strand
CAACCGTCGAAGGCTCATCCTTGAACGGGAACGCAGCGCGATCCAGGGTCAGATTGATCTTCCGGAATTCGATGCGGTTGGGTTCGGGCCGCCGGGTGGGCTTTGCGTCGAGGTAGAGCAGCTCGCCGTCTTCGATCCTGACGTTCTTTACCTCGACCGTCGAGGTCCCCTCTTTTGCCTCTTTTTGACCCTTCGGCAAGCTGCCCGGCAGCGGGGAGGAACCCTTCCCCTTCCGATCGCTCTCCAGGCGAAGATAGGGTTTGACCAGCACCAGGTCCGACAGGAGCAAGCCTTTTGCCTCCGCACCTTCCGATGCCGCCATGAAGCTCGCGCTCTGAGCACGGGCTACCGGCCCGGCGGCACCCCCATCGAGGACCGCGAGGTTCTGTCCTTCGAATTTTCCGTTGACGGCCAGCGTGTCCAGATGGATGGTCCCGCCGCCACTCACGGACCCGGAGACCCGGTTGCCGGCAAGCTGTGCCTGAAAGGCAAACGTCGAAGGCTCATCCGTGAGCGGGAAAGCCACGTGATCCAGAGTCAGATTGATCTTCCGGAGCTCAATGCTGTTCGGCTCCGCCCGCCGGTGATCCTGGAATAAGAGCGTGCCCTCCTTGATCTCGATCGCTTGGACAGACACGGGTCCGCGCTTCGAGGGGAAGCGGGTTTCCGGCTGCTTCCCGATGACAAACGGCACCTGCCACTGCCCGCTCTTGTCGATCTGCAGTGTCAGGAAAGGGTTTTCGAGTACGACGCTGGAAATAAGGACGCCCGGTTTCAAGAGGGCCAGGATATCCGCTTTCAGGATGATCCGTTTCGCCTGTGCGGCGATCTGCCCGTCCTTCATGAACCGCGGTTCGTTGATCTCTATGCGGTCCCATCTGAGAGACAGGCTCCCCGCCGCGAAATTCTCACCCAGGGACTGCTCCAGCCGTTGCTGGATGATCCGGTTCGACTGGCTAAGGATGAAGATGATCGCCGCCACCAGCGCGATCACAACGGCCGTGCTTGCCACGATGATTTTTTTTCGAAAACGAGATTCCATCATTCCCTGAGATGAGGATATGGTTCTGCTTACCCTGCGATGAACTCATAGAGTACCAGTTCTATCGCGGAGTGCAAGTACCACGTAGCCTTCAACGGCAAGTGGCGCATGTCACGCTCGAAAACGTCGGCCGCACCCGGCTAGATCCATCCGGCACGCCGTGATGATAAAAGGCCCATGAATGTTTTTGAATCCCTCGAAGGAAAGCGACAGCGGTGACGGCTTGACCGGCATCAATACCAGTTTGAGCCTGTCCTTGCAACGAGTCGTGCAGTCGAGGGGAGGACCCGACGTTATCCATACGGCAACCGGTTCGGGCGGATTGCCACTTGAAATATCGTCCCTCGTTTGTTAAGGATTGGAGGATCAGGAACATGTATGGAATCCTTCCTGCATGCGCTTGCCGGCGCATGATGCCTCGACAGGGACGCGGAACCGATAGATGAGGAGATCTCGATGAATCGATCCGGCGTACGGAGGACTCGGTTGCGCATGCGATCATTGCTGGTCCTTGCGGCGTTGCTCCTGCTCGTCGGCTGCGCCCACCGTCCGATCAACCCGCCCATAACCCAGGTGGATCCGACAACCGGCTATCGATTTCTCACGCGCCCGCAGTTTACGTCGGGCGGAGAAAACATGGTGGTCCTCGCCTTTTCAGGCGGCGGCACACGCGCTGCCGCGTTCTCGTACGGCGTCCTCGAGTTCCTGCGGGATACCGAAATCGTCGGGTCGCAAGGCAACAGGATACGCATGCTCGACCAGGTCGACGTGATCACCGGCATCTCGGGCGGAAGCTTTACGGCGCTCGCCTACGGCCTCTACGGCGACAAGCTGTTCGACGATTACGAAAAGCGCTTCCTGAAGCGCGACGTGCAGGGTGAGCTCACCTCCCGCTTCTTGAACCCGATCTACTGGCCCTCCCTGTGGTCGAGCGGCTGGGGCCGTTCGGAGATGGCGGCGGATTTATACGACGAGATCCTGTTCAACGGCGCGACCTTTGGCGATCTCGAGCGCGGAAAAGGCCCGCTCATCGTCGCGTCGGCTACCGACATCACGACGGGCGCCCGTCTGCCTTTCACGCAGTCCATATTCGACGTGCTGTGCTCGGATCTGAGTCCGGTGCGTCTTTCCCGTGCCGCTGCCACCTCGTCGGCAGTTCCGGTGGTGCTCTCGCCCGTTACGTTCAACAATTATGGCGGCACCTGCGGCTACGATCTGCCCCCCTGGATCAAGCCGTTTGTCGATGCCACCGACCCTCCCCGTCCCGCCGCTCGCGCGACCCGCCACCTGAAGGAGGAGGCGGACTTCGCGGACGGCGTCAACCGGCCCTATATCCATGTCGTGGACGGAGGTGTTTCGGACAACCTCGGCATGCGGACTGTGCTGGATAACCTGGAGATCATGGAGGCGCTGCATCTGGTCGGTCTGCCCACACCGCTCGACCGCCTGCGCAGGTTCGTCGTCTTTATCGTCAATTCCATTTCCTTGCCGAAAACGCACTGGGACAAGTCGGAATCCCCTCCGGGCACGATCGAGATTCTGCTGAAAGCGGCGGGGGTTCCGATCGATCACTATTCCTACGAGACGACGGAACTGTTGAGGGACAAGCAGGCGCGGTGGCAATCCATGCGGCGGCTCCGGGAGTCGCCTGCATTTGCCGCGAACAAGGACCCGGCAGTGGCGGCCATTTTGCGCACGCCGGATGTGACGATCTATGTCATCGACGTGTCGTTCGCCGCGCTGAAGGACAAGGCGGAATTGGATTACCTGAACGAACTGCCCACGTCTTTCTCCCTGCCCGACGAGGCCGTCGACCGCCTGCGCGCCGCTGCAGGGAAGGCCATCATGGCCTCGCCCGATTTCCAGCGGCTGCTGAAGGACGTCGGGGCCAGAATCATGGCTGCCCCGCCACGCACAGGGCAGGCAACCGAAGCACCCGCCGCGAAGTAGCCCACGCCTGCCACTCGACTGTATGCACCCTCCAGAATTGCGAAGTGTCCGATGAGCCGATCCGCTTTCGCCCGGGACTTGCCCTTGGTTACCCCAAAATCCGTTGAGGCTGTTTATGGGACCGGCTCCGAATCTACCGCCGGATAGCCTCGAGGGCGTTGAAAAAGGGGTCGCTGGAAATCCTGATGAGGCCGTGGTACGGCTGGTCCAACTCCAGGATCAGAAAGAGTGCGGCAGCCGCCGACAAGGCACAGATAAGCATGACGAAGATAACCGTTCCATTGCGGGGAGAAAACAGTCCAAAGCTGGCAAAGATGATGCTGAGCCAGCAGACCAGCACCGCAAGGAAGGCTGTCGGGATCGAGCGCTGGCCGATCTGCCCATGGATGATCCAGCGCGTTTCCGCGATGTCTGCGCTTATCTGCAGGGCTCGCGACTGAAGCCAGCGCTGGTTGTTGTTGTGCGGGGACAGATGCCGCAGCTTGTCCTGGATCGCCTCCCACATATGTGCCGACTGAAGCCAGTACTGGGCGTCGGGCTCGCCCGGGGCCGCCGCGGTCTCATTTCCGGGTTGATGGGTGATTGCGATCCCGGCCTTCTGTGTCTCTTCCGGCCAAAAGCGCTGGATCGTGAAAGCAATGTGATGACGCAGGAGGTCGCGGGCTTCCCTCGTCTCGGGTCCATACTGGGCCATGTTACGGTCGAGCAATACGAGTTTCGAGCTGGACAGCTTCATCTCGTTGGTTATCGTGTCAAAGCTGCCCTTCGCAGAGGCGATCAGCAGGCCCAGGACAAGGGCGGCCAGCGTCGCGATCATGCCGGTGCCGAGCTTCACAGCTTCTTCCGATTCATCACTCAAATGATGATCGGGCAGAAGAAAGCGAAGCCACATACCGAAGAGAGTGCCGCCGAAAATGCAGGCAAAAGCACTCAAAGAAAATATCAGAGGGCTCACCATTCGCCTCCTTGTCGTCGCGAGGTCATCTGTCTTCTCTACGCCACTTGCGAAACGCCGTATTCCTGTTCGGCCTTTTGCGCCGTCTGCCGGATGTCTTTCTGTTCCGCCTGACCCCGATCAGCCCCGTTGGACCGCACGGACCTCTGCGGCGCGCGCATCGACCGGGATGACGGGCAATTCGCCCTTGTCCCTGACCGGCAGGCTGCGGAGGTGATCCATGATCGCCTGCCATTCCTTGATCTCCCGGACGGCGCCCTTTTCCGTCGCCGTGGCGACACTTCCCCTGTCAATCTTCCCCGGAGCCGCCAGCAGGTAACCTGAGTTTTCGCGAGGTGCCTCGAGCGCCTCGACCCTCGACTTGAGCGGTTGCCCCTCCTTGTTCTTGGCAACGAGCGGCAGTTTGCCCTTGGTGTACCTGGGGATAGCCACAAGGATGATGCCGAGCATCAGCGGGCAGCTGAGACTGTACAGCTTCCCGTCCTTTCCGGTGATGTCGATGGCTTTGTACCCGCGGTCAAGGTCTCCCAGCTCGATGGCAGTCACCACGTCGAACTTCGGGCGCGACTTGTCGTAGCTAAACCGCATGCCCGAGGCGCGGGGAAAGTACTCGCCGGGGTGCGTCGGGCTGTCCACGAGGAAGAACTCGAGGATATTTTTCAGTTCCTGGCCCGTGAAGTAGCCGGTCACGAGCGCGCTGCCCGCCGTCGCATCAACGACACCGGCCCCGAGGGGCGCCACGGCGAATACGTCGTAAACAGTCTGCACGCCCGTCTTCCCGCGGGTAAGGCTTGCGCGCATCATCCCGTTGGCGGTAAAGCCGATGTCGGCTTTCGTGGCGCTTCTGAAGGCGTCGGTGCAGAGATTGGCGAGGAGGGTGCCGGCCGCGATGTCGGTAAAGGTGTTGGGCAGGTCCCGCGGCGCCACCGCCAGCGGCTGATCGATGCTGTAGCCGCGCGATGCGAAAACGACCCGGGTGGCCCCCTTCTTGAACTTCTCGATCTCACCGGCGATGGCCCGGTCGCCGGCAATGGTGTCATCGACCGGGTAGAGCCGATAGGACTCGACCGTCAGTCTGCCGCCGTCGATGGAGACTACCAGTTCGCCGAGATTGCGGCTCTCCTTGCCGGTCTGCACGACAGGGGTACGGCCGTTGACGATGATCGCTTCCTGCAGCTCGGTGTGGCTGTGCCCGCCGATGACTACGTCTATGCCCGGCACGGCCCTGGCCACATCAACGTCTTCGCCTTCGCTGTAGCGACCGTCATTCCCTTTCTCCACGCCGCCGTGGCTGAGGCAGATGACCAGATCCGCCTTCTCCTTGTCGCGGAGAAGCCTCACCATCTCTTTGGCAGCCTCGAGGGTGTCGATGAAGGTCACCGCTCCGCCACTGGTGTAGATTTGCGCCTCCTTGCCGAGCAGCCCGAAGATGCCGAAGCGGATGCCGCCGCGTTCGATGACGGTATGGCGGCGGATCACCCCGGCCTTGGACAGGCGTTGGAGATCGGCCAGCGTCGCATCCTGCTTCGAAAAATCGGTATTCGAGGAGAGCACCGCCGGAACCCGGCCGGCCCCGGCGGCTGCACCGATCGACTGGCCCAGGCCGTCCGGCCCGAGGT
The DNA here is from genome assembly GCA_035506495.1 of Syntrophales bacterium. Lineage (GTDB taxonomy): Bacteria > Desulfobacterota > Syntrophia > Syntrophales > UBA2192 > UBA2192. Next base: position 4,792 of record DATJPI010000310.1, on the reverse strand, counting down.
CGAATTCATGGTTGCCGAAGGTGGTGGCATCGTACCCCATCCGTGACATGAGCTGCAGTTCGCCTCCGATCTCGCGGGTAGCAGCGGCAAACGCCGTCCCCATACTGTAGTCGCCGGCATCCAGCACGAGCACCGGGCCCTGTCCCTGGCGCGCCGCCTTCCTTGCGGCAATCAAGGCTGCCAGTCGGGCATACCCGCCCCGGGTCGCATCGTCATTGAGGGTGAAGGGCGTATAGTCCGAGGCCGGGCTCATCCCGATGAAGCTCGAGTGCAAGTCGTTGGTGTGCAGGATGGTGAAGGTCTGCTTGCTGCTCGTTGCAGCAAACAAACCTCCCGGAAGGAGAACGGTCGCGCCAACGGCTACCGTACCGGCCAGGAACTCGCGACGGGAGATCGTATCGCGAGTCATGATGGTGAACGTCTCTTTACGGTCCTCTGCTGCCGCCGGTTTCTCGTCTTTTCTTCTCATTGGATCCTCTTTATCGCTATTCAGGAACCGGATCGCACTTCCTGCAAGCTCAGACGCGAGGATGGGTTCGCCCGATCAGAACACCAACTGCAGTCTCAGCCCAAGGACTACGGCAGTATCCATATTCCCTGTATCTGTAAGGCTCTGCTGCTTCTGAGCTCCACGGACGACCTGGATGTCCGGCGACAGGTGCGCCCAGGGCGTGAGAGCAATGCTGTAGTAAGCCTCGACGCCCTGTTCGTCTCTGAGGAACGATACGGTACCGACCGGCGTCACCAATTCGGGGTTATTGATGTTGATGTAGTACCACCCGATACCGAACGAGTCATCGGGTCGGCTCGACAGGAGGCCTTTGCCGCTGACACCGAGGCTGTAGAAGTACTGCAAGAAGTTGGGATTGCCGTCCGCGACACTGAACCGGCCGAAGATGCCGAAGCCTTTTCCTGAGCCTTTCACGGGCTCGTACAGGTACTGGTCGAAGTTGTAGTAGACCGCCCATGAACCCGACTTCGTCTGAATTCCCTGAACTCCCGGGTCGAGAGACAGTCTCTGATCTATTGACTTGAATTCCTTATTGGAATAGAGACCGCCAAGCAGCTGGTGGCCGGTCATCCCGAAAAAATCGGTCCGCACCCGGCCCTCGGCGTTATAGGTCAGTTGGTTGACAGACAGGGTGTCAAAACCGGAAGTGCTGGCCTGCCCCACGGTGCTGAGCACCAGGAGATTGATTATGGCAGCGTTGGGGTCCTTGTTCGGCAGGAGAATCACGCCGGCGCCCAGCGTCGAATACGGCACGGTCACCAGGAGGGCCGGGTTGAGTTCAAAGGCCGTGTTCATGAACTGGATATCGCCCTTGCCGTGGGCAAATGCATTCATATCCCCGCCCGTGGTATCTATCTTACCGGCCACCACACCGGCATATTCCGACAGGAACTGGACAAAATTAAGGGCAGGAATGTCCAGTTCACTCTTGCCGGGTGCCGGGAATACCTGGTTGGTGTTAACCGGTATCAGAGCGCCGGTGTTCGGGGTGGCTCCATGCCCGAAATTCCCTTCCACTTCGACCGTCAGGAAACCGCCGGGCCAGAGGCCGAGCTTGCCGGTGTCGACCTTGGTCGTAAGACTGCCGCGCCCACCGTAGTCCCAGGTCGAGCTCTTGCCCCCGGAGGTCACCCCCTGATAGGTCTGAGTCAGGCTGAGGTCGAAGGTGACCCCGTTTTTGGCCAGGTCGTTGCGCGCCCCCCCCCAGTCGCCGGTCAGGGTCGAGCGCGTCCAGAAATTGCCGGAGTATGGGTTTGCAGGGGATGCTTCCTGAGCCGCGGCCTTTGCACCGAGAGAGATACCAAAAAGAACCATGAGGGCTACTGTTATTACCGATCTCTTCTTTGTCATGTCCTGTCTCCTTTCTCCGTGGGCCGCCAGCACTCCAACGAATGCGAGGGTAAAGGGGTTCCCCCTGTCCCGATCACTTGCCGCCGAATATCGGGTCCGCTATCAAGGACGGAATTACCGGGATGATGTTCAGCTTGATCTGCGCCACCTGTCCGAAGGCGTCCTGGTGGACGACCGAGTACTCGAGACCGAGTTGGACTTTGACCGGCAGGCCACCGATCCTCGTCATCTTCGACACGGTAATCCCGACAGGGACGTTCCACTTGTTGCCGGACGGGGCGTTATCGTCGTAGCTGATCGTCGGGCTCGTACCGACCTGCCAGCCATTGGGCAAATTGTAGAAAAATCCATAGAGCAGGCTGAGATAGCTTGCGCTGGGCGTATTCGGGTCGGAACCCCCGACACCCCAGGTGTACTGTGGGAAAACGAAGCCAATCCACTCCTTGGTTTTATAGCCCAGGACTCCCGCTGCACCCACACCCCACTGCTGTCGCCCAAAGGCGTCTTGCGTGGCGGTGGGCAACAAGAAGGTCGGCCCCAGGGCGAGGATCCAATTTTGCATGGGAGGCGCGACCAGCATGGGCAGCTGGGTGTCACCCAGACCCGCCAGGTTATCAAAATTGTTGAAGCTGGTCGGAACGGGCTGGCTGAAAATTACCGGGAGGACGGGCCGCGTGATGAGCCTCCACTCATTCTCCCCTCTTCCATAAAGGGGGATCGGCAGGACGGGCTGGATGAGCATCCTGCCGCCGATCTTCGAATTGCCCGTATTCAAGTCACCATCCGAAAAGGTGAGGTCGAACTCCGTAAACAGCGCCCAGATGTCCGAGACCGGGTTCGCAAGTTTGGCGCCAACCTCATCCAGGTTCGCCTGGCCGCTGTCTGCACCCTTTGGGGAATCAGAACTTGATGGTTGGGCGAGCACCGTCCCTCCGAGAAAGACAAGCAGCACCAGCAGGCTCATATGACAGACATAACACGCCCTTGTCAAGCGGGTCGCCGCAAGGCATTGCCGTTTCTTTGGCATTTCTCTCTCCTTTTCATAGCACCTGCTGCTTCATATGCGCCGGGCCGTCGTTCCACGAGGGCAATGGGTCGGCGGCGAGCGCCGGCCATGCGAAAACGAATACGAACAGAAGGGTGGATAAAGCAGCTGCCCTGCGTTTCCTGATGCTCTTTTGGGCCTTGCTGTTTCCCGCTGTTTGCGTTTGATTCACGACACTCTCCTTTCAAATATGAATATCCGATGCCGCGGTCACAGGCCGGACAGCCGGTCGACGAATTTCGCGAGCAGGTCCGCGATGGGATACTTGAACAGCACAAGCGGCAGCAGCGGCAGCAGCGCGGCGACGGCCAGGTACATCAACAGGATCGGGCTCACGGGGACAAGGCGCATTTCGCGCACGATGCTGAAGCTGTTGCTCAGGTCGGCCAGGGACTGGATGTCCGTCGTGCCCAACAGGGGCTCTCCCGGGGCAGGGCCTGCGCCCAGCCATTTCCTGTCGAACTCGTTCACGTATCGCTCCGCCAACGCGCTGTAGTCGCTCAGGCCCTTGACCTTGGCGCTCCACAGCTTGCGGAAGACGATGAGCAGCGGACCGACAAACAACACGGCGTCCAGGAGCAGAATGAGCGCAACGCCGGGGTACACCGAGTCGAACGTTATCCTGCCCAAAGCGATTTCCTGCGCGAGCGATGCGGCCTGGGTCGCCGAGATTGCCAGGACCAGAGGAGTGAATTCCATGTGCACCACCTCGAGAAATCCCAGCCCGCCGGCGCGATCGGGGTGGGTCGGAACCAGGCGCAGCTCCAGCCTCGAGACACGCCAGAGGAAAAAACACCACAGCGCAAGCCTCCAGAGCCAGCGCAGAAGCAGGAAGCGAAACAGCGGCATGCAGACCATCCAGTACCATTGGCTGGTCCAGGTCGTTTCGGCCAGGACACGCGGGTTGGATCCCCCCCCGAGGCGGAATAGATAATCGAAAAAGTTCCCGGCCCCCATCGTCAGCGCAAATGCCACAGCCGCCAGGAGAAAGAACGCCTCCGGCAGCCAGGCCTCCTTCCACCGGCTGATGCGCGCGATCTCGGACTTCAACGCCGGGCGCACGCTTGCGGGCACGACCTGCGACCGCACGATCACGTGGACGAACGCCGCAAATCGCGGATCGATGAACGCTTCACACGCGAAGAGCAGCGGGATTGCCCCCAGCAGGCGGACGTGCCAGCCGATCGCCTCAATGGAAAAGAGTGTATGGCCCAAGCCCTCGACCAGCGCCAGCGCGAGCAGGATGATCCACGGGAAAGCGCCCAGGGCCAGCCCGAGCGCAACGGTATTCGTTCCGCCGCGGACCAGGCCCAGGCATAAACCCAGCCGGTGCAGCGGTCCCCCGAGCAGGGAGAAGTCCTCAAGGCCTTCGCGCTTCTCCACGATTCAGTTCCCGCCTCCTGTTCCTCCTGTTTTCTCCATCAAATACTCCAATCTCATTTTTCCCTTACTGCCCGGCAGGGTCTTCCGCTTATTTTCTCTCCCTGCGGAGCGGCATTGCTTCGCCGGTGAAGTCGCGCGCCGTTCCCGTGGCCGGTCCCCGGGACCAATGATCAGGCGAGGAATGGAAATGTTTCCGTACCTCTTCTAAGGATCTGTATGAGGCCGGCAATTCTTTTACATAATGAATGCGCCCGCCGCCATAAGGACGGCGGGCGCCAGCAGTGATACGTCAGGTTATTGGTTGTCTGGCGGCGTTGAAGCGGAATCTCCCCACTGTGTCAGTACTACTTCGACCCGCCACTTTCCTTCAGTTTCTGAAGAACTTCATCCATGTTGAAGCTTGCCGCCTTCTGCCGCTGCGGATACTCCTTGAAGGTCATCAGGAACCGGCCCACATAGTCCTGGGCGGGCACCAGCAGGAAGGCGTGATCAAGAAACCAATC
>DATJPI010000309.1:0-5797 GCA_035506495.1 Syntrophales bacterium | reverse complement strand
ACGGCGATGACGTCGATGTGATACTTGCTGCGAAGCTGAATATCCGCAAGGGTCTTCCCGATGAAGCCGGAAGGCGGCGCGATTTCACCAATCATGTAATCGTCGGCCAGAGGAATGTAGTCCAGGACGTTGGGCGACACGAGGCTCTTTGCGATCTTGTCAGCCATCTCCTTCTCGGGGATGATGACCTCCGTGGCGCCTACCTTTTCCAGGATCAGCTTGTGCTCCTCGTTGGGCGCCTTCACGATGATGTTCTTTACCTTCATCTGCTTCAAATGCAGGGTAATCAGGGTGCTGGCGGCCAGGTCCTCCCCGAATGAAACGACGACGATGTCATCCTCGCGAAGCCCGATGGCATTCATGACTTCCTGATCGGTTCCGTCGGCGACGATCGCCTTGCTTGCGCAGTCCCTGGCCTTCTGGATGGCATCCTTGGATTTGTCGATTGCGACGACCTCGACACCGCTTTTGCATAGCTCCTTGACGAGATTCATGCCGAAGATCCCGAGACCGATGACGACAACCCGCTGCTTCATGGATTTGCCTCCTTACCCGACCATGACGGATTCTTCCGCGTAGGCGATTCCTCTCTTCGTGCTGCGTCGAGCGAGCGAGAAGGCCAGCGTCAGAGGACCTACCCTTCCCGCGAACATGATCAGAATGATGGCCAGCTTCTGCAGATCGTTCATTTTGGGGGTCACCCCCATCGACAGACCCACCGTACCGAAGGCCGACATCGTTTCGAACAGGTACTCCACGAAGAAGTGCCGGCTCTGGAGGGGATGCAGGTTTTCCGTCTCGCCGAGGAGCAGCACCGACGTGATCAGGAAAACGGAAAAGGCCGACGCGAAGATGATGGCAATGGTACGTGTGATCAGGTCCTTCGGGATCGTTCGGTTCCACACACTGACTTCCTCATTGCCCTTCCACTTGTTCCAGATCAGAAGCGTCAACAGCGTGGCGCTTGTCGTTTTGATGCCGCCGCCCGTCGAGCCCGGAGAGGCGCCGATGAACATGAGGACGATCATCATGAGGATCGTCGCGTTGGTGAGCTGTCCGATGTCGACGGTATTAAAGCCGGCGGTGCGCGGGGTGATCGACTGGAAGAATGACACGAGAACCTGGGTCATCAACGGCATGTTCTTGATCACGTGGTTGCGCTCGAAAAAGTAAAAAAGGGTGGCCCCCCCGAAGATGAGAATCCCCGTCGTGAGGAGCACAAGCTTCGTATGCAAGGACAGCTTTCTTTCGCTTCCCCTGAACCGGTAAAAGACCTCATGGATCACGACAAAGCCGATGCCGCCTGTGACGATAAGCCCCATGACGGTGACGTTCACGATGATATCGCCCTGGTAATGGACGAGATTGTCGGAAAACAGCGAGTAACCGCAGTTGTTGAAGGCCGATATCGCGTTGTAGACGGCATGGAAGAGGGCTGTCCCCGCTGGAAAGTCCTGGGCAAAACGGGAAAACAAAAGCAGGATACCAATGGATTCGATGATGAGGGTCGCGATGAGCACGGAGCGCAGGATGACGAAGAAGTCCCTCCTCGGAGTGTGCAGGAAGGTGCTCTGGACGATGTCGCGTCCCTTGAACGAGATTCCCTTTCCCATGATGCCAAAGAGGAATGCGGAAAACGTGATAATCCCAAGACCCCCGATTTGGAAAAGGAAAATGGTGATGACCTGCCCTGTTACGGTCAGGTCCGCACCGATGTCAATCACGGCAAGCCCCGTTACGCAAACCGCCGAGGCCGCGGTAAAAAGGGCATCGACAAGGGTGATCCCTTTCGTCGACGAGAAAGGCAGGTAAAGAAGAATTGCGCCGGTCAGGATGACACCGGCGAAACTGAGGATGAAGATCCTCTCCGGGGAGAGGAGCCGCGCGATGAGTACATCCGGACTCAGATGATATTTGTTTTGCATAAGGGAGTATAAAAAAACACGCCTTCACCATCAAACAGGGCGGAAGGCGCTTCCGACCGTTACATGAATGGCAACGGTCCTCTTGTTTTTCACCAGTCACGAACCGCTGGTTACTGTTTTCCTGGTCACTCCCTTTCCTTGTTATTTCGGCTGTTTATACGCCAGCCCGGGCACTTCGTCAACTGAATATTTATTGTCCTTTTCAACTCCCGCTTCCGCCAATGGCCACCTTGAGGGAGGCCGCATAGGCCCCCACGGCTTCGATCATGTCCGGGCTGCCGGTTTTCTCACCAATGAGTTTCACGAAAGCGCTCCCCACGACAACGCCATCCGCCATTTCGCCGACCTTGCGAGCCTGTTCAGGAGTGGAGACACCGAAACCCACGACGACAGGAAGCTTTGTCAAAGCGCGGATTGCCGCGACGTTGTTCCGAGTCTCGTCCAGCTCGGGTCCCCTCGTGCCGGTGACCCCGGTGACAGAGATATAATAGATGAACCCTGAGGCTGCCCTCATGACCTTTCTGATGCGGCCTTCTGCCGTCGTGGGAGCCACGAGCGAAATGAAATCGATGCCCGCCGGATCGGTCTCGACGCGCAACTCGCCCGCCTCCTCTGTAGGCAGATCCACGACGAGAAGGCCGTCCACACCGGCAGTGGCGGCCCGTTTTGCAAAGGCGGCGCCTCCCATGGAGAAGATCGGGTTGTAATAGCTGAAGAGCACAAGCGGGATCGGCACCGAGCTTCTCAGCTCGCCGATCATGTCGAGGATACGGGGTAGCGTCGTTCCGCTTTTCAGCGCCGCCTGCGATGCCGCCTGGATGACGGGCCCGTCGGCCGTGGGATCCGAGAAGGGAACACCCACCTCGAGGATATCGACTCCGGCCCGCGCCAGGCCGGAAATCAGCTTACGCGTCGTCTCCAGGTCGGGATAGCCCGCCGTGATGTAGGCCACGAGTGCCTTCTCGCCCTTTTTCTTCAGCTCGGCGAAGGTTCGTTCAATGCGTTTCATGGGCAGCACCTCCCGTCGACTCTGCGATGATCCCCGCGTCCTTGTCTCCCCGGCCCGAAAGATTGATGACAATGACCTGATCCCTCTTCAGCGTGGGCGCAAGCTTCATTGCGTAGGCGATCGCATGGGCGCTCTCCATGGCGGGAATGATCCCCTCGCAGGTGCACAGCAGGCGGAAGGCCTCCAGGGCCTCACCATCTTCAACAGAGACGTAATCGGCCCGCCCCGTCCTCTTGAAGTAGCTGTGCTCAGGTCCCACCCCGGGGTAGTCGAGACCGGCGGCCACGGAGTGGGCCTCGCGGATCTGGCCGGCTTCATCCTGCAGCAGGTAAGTCTTGTTTCCGTGGAGCACGCCGACACTGCCGGCCGAGATGGAGGCGGAGTGCATCCCCGTGGCGATCCCGAAGCCCGCCGCCTCGACGCCGATGAACCTGACGCTCGCGTCGTCGCGGAAGGGATGGAATATCCCCATGGCGTTGCTCCCGCCCCCCACGCAGGCGATGATGTAATCGGGCAGGCGTCCCTCCTGGCGGAGAATCTGCCGCTTCGTTTCTCGGCCGATGACGCTCTGGAAGTCCCGGACCATCATCGGGTAGGGGTGGGGACCGGCGACGGAGCCGATGATGTAGAAGGTGTCTCGAACATAGGTCACCCAGTGCCGCATGGCTTCGTTCATGGCATCCTTCAGGGTGGCCGAGCCGGCGGTGACGGGGATCACTTCAGTGCCGAGGATCTTCATCCGCAGCACGTTGGGTGCTTGACGGCGGATGTCCTCCTCGCCCATGAAGACCCGGCATTCCATGCCGAACAGCGCCGCCACGGTGGCCGTGGCCACCCCATGCTGGCCGGCGCCCGTTTCGGCAATGACGCGACGCTTGCCCATGCGCCGGGCAAGGAGGGCTTGGCCGAGAGTGTTGTTGATCTTGTGCGAGCCCGTATGGTTGAGATCTTCCCGTTTGAGGTAGATCTTCGCCCCCCCGAGCTTTTTCGTGAGATTGCCCGCGAGATACAGCGGGGTTTCTCTGCCCGAATACTGCCGGAGGTAGTAGTGGAGCTCCTCGCGGAAACTCCTGTCCTTCTGGCTCTCCCGGTAGGCGGCCTCCAGTTCCACGAGCGCCGGCATGATGGTCTCTGCCACGTAGCGGCCGCCAAAAACACCGAAATGTCCTTTCCTGTCGGGCAACGATGCCATCTTCACGTTTTTCTCTCCTTACGCTTTCTGAAATATCTTCTTGCTCGAATCACTCCGGGCGCGGCTGCCATATCGCCTGACGGCAGCAACCAGCGACCGCAATTGTTCATGGTCTTTCTTCCCGGGCTGCGCCTCAACGCCGCTCGAGACATCCACAGCCAGGGGATTCACGGCTTCGAGGGCGGCAAGGATGTTCTCCACGCTGAGCCCCCCGGCGAGAATAAGAGGATAGCGCGCCGCCGCTTTACGAGCCAGATTCCAGTCGCAGGTCTTGCCTGTGCCGCCGAACCGGTCCGGGTCGTGGGCATCGACAAGAAAGGCCCTCACCGGGTAATCGGCGATCATGGAAAGCTCCTCCTCGCTTCGGAAGGACAGGGCCTTGATCAGCCTTTCGCGGGGAAACCTGCGGCAGTATTCCCCTGTCTCACTGCCGTGGAGCTGGATGAAGTCCAGCCCGCAACGCTCCGCGATCTGTAAAACCTCGGCGGCGGCAAGATTCACGAAAACCCCCACGGTGCAAACCTCCGGAGGGAGCTCCCGGATGATTTTCTGTGCCGTTTCGGGCTCCACGTACCGGGGACTTGCAGGATGGAACACGAATCCGAGGGCATCCGCCCCGACCGCAGCCGCTGCCACCCCGTCCTCGACATTTGTAATCCCGCAGATCTTGATCTGAACCATCTCTTGCCTGGTCTATTCCGTCTATTCCGTCTGTTCTGTCTTTCCTGTCCAATGCGAAGTAATAGGCACTAGGTACTAGGTGCGAGGTGCCAGGTGTCAGGTAGGGACAAAACATTGCACATTGCACATTGCACATTGCACATTGCACCTTGCACATTGCACCTTGCACCTTGCACCTGTCACCTTTAACCTTTTTCCGATTCCCGCCCCAGTAACTGCCTCAACTTTTTCCCGATGTCTTTTTGCCGCAACAGGCTCTCTCCGACAAGAATGGCGTGGAAGCCTGCAGACACCACCTGCTCCACATCGTCGCGGGTATGGATCCCGCTTTCGCTCACCTTCGTGATTCCTCTCGGGATCAGGGGAGCCAGCCGCATGGTCACTTCGAGATCCGTTTGAAAGGTGGAAAGGTCGCGGTTGTTGATCCCCACGACTCGCGCTCCCGAGGAAATGGCCTTTTCCAGGTCCGCTTCGTCATGGACCTCCACGAGGGAGGCAAGGCCCAGTTCCGACGAAAGCCCGATGAAATCCTGCAGTTGCTCCGCCTCCAGCAGCCTCGCGATGAGAAGCAGCGCATCGGCGCCAAGAAACCGGGTCTCGCTGATCTGGTAGGGATCCATGATAAAGTCCTTCCTCAATATCGGCAGCCCCACCGCTCTTCGGATCCGAGGCACATAGGCATTATGGCCTTCGAAGAACCGTCGCTCCGTCAGGATCGAGAGGGCCGAGGCGCCGTACGACTCGTAAGTCCGGGCGATTCGAACGGGATCAAAGTCCTCGCGGATTCTGCCTTTCGAAGGCGAGCTGCGCTTGACCTCGGCAATGACTGCGCAAGTGCGACCCCGAATTGCCTTTTCGAAATCAAGGGTGGGGGGCATATCGGCCAGCATCTGCCGCAACTCCCCGAACGGCAGGATATGTTTTTGCTGCTCCAGTTCCGCCAGTTTGTTTTCGACAATCTTTTGCAGAATCATTTTCGTTTATTTCGTT
>DATJPI010000308.1:0-6881 GCA_035506495.1 Syntrophales bacterium | reverse complement strand
GAGGATTTGCTTCCGGTACTTGGGTATCCATACGAAATGGTAGTTCAGGTTGTAGACGGCGTGCCTGGTTGCTCTGAGGGATGGCGTGCTCATGTTCGTGACCAGCTCTTGTATATAGTATACAGAATAGCATTGCCGGAGTCAATATTTTAAATTGTTGTGGCATATGTATATAGGCTTGGCGGATTGCCTTACTCCCCGTTGAAACGGGAAATCTGTGGCTGGTTGGTTGGTCTATCAACAAGACGCAGAGAACAGTAGGGAGATGGTCATTGCGTACGTGTGGTACAGGGCATTACCGGTTCGGTGCTAGAGCGCGTCATCCAGAGGATCAAAAAAGTGAAAGAGCGGAGAGGGTGGGATTCGAATTCACCCTCCTTCAAGCCTGGCACGGGTTTGCAGAGGTCAAGGAAACGAAAAGGAAACGAGTTAGATCTGCACGATCAAAAAGGACCCAAAGACGATTACTCCGCAGTATACAATTGATTCATCGCGTGAGCTATATGTTTTTGAGTTCTGCTATGCGTGGGTCAGGAATGCGACTGTGTAAGGCGGCAAGCCTTTCGGATTGTGGGAAGCGAAAGCAGCGAGCGCTTTGGCTGTCAGCCTGAACTCGTCACCCCTGAACGTGTAGGGCACTATTATGACTCCTGAGTGTGCTCGGCCGGAATCGAGGTACATCTTCGACAGCTCGATAAAATCATTCCGGTTGTAGGTTACGAGGCATCTTTTCTCACGAGAGGCGTAATCGAGCTGCTCCTCATCAGCGGCTCCTGCCATATTCACCTCATGGGCGCTCAGCGCATCTATCCCGAGCTTCCTCATGATCTCCGCTATCTTGGGGCTCATATTTTCGTCCAGATAGAATTTCACAGTTTTGAGCTCAATGTGGGGTGGCGTTTTTTCAGAGTCCCCTCCGTCCACTGCTCGTTGCGCACGATGAGGGCGTCGATTTCATCGGGATAGGCGGCGTGGTAGCCGAGCGCAGCCTTGAGTTGCCCCGGTGTGAGCCAGTGAAAGGCTTGCTGAAGCCGTTTTTGGTCACGGTTCAGGCTGAGATACTGCGCGATGATCTCCCATACTTCAATGCCTGTGCCGGCCAGGCGGGCTCTGCGGCCGGAGACACCTGAAGCGAAGATGATACCAGGGCATCTCCTCATTTTGATGGCTTCTTCCAGCAGGTTTTTTGCCGTTGCAGAAAAATCCTCTCCCCGTTCTTTAGCAAGCTTGTCAATCTCTGCCACTGTGTCTTCGGAAAGACGCAGGCTCTTTTGAACCGCACCCATGGACTGCCTCCTTCTGTATGTCGATGTCACCCATAATATTACATCGGGATTAGACGCACGTCAAGCAGGAGTTGTGCAGTGACTCGGCCCCCTGGATTGAGGGGGGCCGTTTAAACTCCCAGCTCTTTTCTGAGGAAGCTGAGGTCCATGGAAACCTGACCCTCCTTCTTTCTCCTGGCTTCCATGTTCTCGAAGTCCTTTATGAGGTCGAGGACTTTTTGTCTGCCCTCGTTCGTGGCCACTGCCTCCCGCGGGGTCCTGCCGTCCAATGCGGGCAGGCTCTGATCGGGCCACGTGGACAATTGCCGTTTCATTACGGATGCAGCGATGGCCCGGGCCTTCTCATCTGGTACCGGCTTTTCCTTCCCACCGCTGCGCTGTGCCACGCGTTCCATGCCGACGTGGATATCCTCGAACTCGTCGGCCCGATGACGGATGAAGCCTCCTATCAGCTGCTCCAATCGTTTCTTGCCTCTCTCGAGCCGTTCCCTGGACATGCATTCCAGCGTCAGCTTGTCGGGATGAAGGTTCACCGTACCAAGAACGGTCCAGCCCAGCCGTCCCGAAGGATGAACCATGCTGGACGTGGTGACTACGGCGTTTTCGATCTTCTCGGAGCCCGTCTCCCATATTTTCGATGCCCCCCTCTTCAGCCATGAAAGGCGAATACCCTGCGGCCGCACTTCTTCAGGATCGCCGAAATCGTATTGGCCCACAAGGATATTCCGGGCCCGGTCATAGTTCGATACTACGAAATGGGCCCTCGCGGAGATCACTCTATGTTTCTCCTCAGTAAGAAATACGGGCGGGTTCTCGACAAGAGTATCAAAGAAGCGGCCAACAAGAAAAGAATTCTCCTTCAGGAACGTCGACCATGGTTTTCCCCCGCGTGCATCCCGGTGCGCATCGTTGAGGTATGCCAGCAGGTCATGCAGGTGCTTCCGCGGGAGAATTCGGCCGTTCCCGCCGAACTTGTGAATGCCTCCGTCGGTGTACACCCTTATGTGGATCACATCCCATTGCACCATCGAGTAGGAACCGCTGATTTCTTCAACGTCCATTTCATCGCCGGTGAATACGTCCTTGATGGTGACGCCCGAGCCCTCCCTGACTTCCTGAACCTCATAGATGGATCGGTAACTTTTTGAAAGGGCCTCGACCAGGGCTCGCTCTTTTTCTGTGAGACTGCTCCCCCTTGTTTCGAGAAAGCTCTCCACCACGGTCTTGCCGCTGTCCAGCCGGAAATCGTGGATAAACCATTCGGTAAACTCCCCCTGGTCTTTCTCGGCGGCATCGGGGAGCACGAGGGGATCCTTCGGCTTTGTGTTCCAGTAGAGGGCCGTGCCTCTCAGAAAATCCTTCCGGGAGGCTATGTGGCGCGAATAATCGTACAGTTTGTGCTGGATACCCTGGTAGACAGGATCAGCAACCGGCCGCCGGGGTTCCTGCGGCCCAGGCACAGGTCCCTGGCCGGATTCCTTGAGAAGGCAGCATTTCTTGTACTTCTTCCCGCTGCCGCAAGGGCATGGATCGTTGCGGCCGACTCTCTTGTGGCTCTCTGCCTGTCCCGTTCGAGCGTCTACTACGGGCGCGGTTCGCCCGAGCCGTTCCGCGGTTTCCGCGAGGCGATTGAGCATCGCCTCTTTGAATCGGTCGACGTCGGCCTGCACCCTGTAATAGTGGCCTTTCTCCATGATCTCCACGGCCTCGCCGTAGCGGGCGAAAGCACCTTCGAAATCTCCTTTCAGAAAGGCGTGATCGCCCAGGCAGCCCAACGCCTCGACCGCAAGGGGATCCCTTTCCAGGACCCGCTCGTAGAACGGTACTGCGTCTTCCGCCCGTTTCACCTGCCTCAAAACGTTGGCGTATCCGAGAAGGAGTTCAGCATTCTCTGGATTCTTCGCAAGTTTCTTTTCGTATTTTGCGATGAGCTTCTCGGCGGACACTCCTTTCCCGAGGGCTGAGATGGTTTCGACCGGAATCACGGTCATACTCTCCAGGTCCGACAGGGCTTCGTCGGGAAGGGCGTCGAGCATTGCCAGCCGTGCGGTGACCGCGACGATCAAGTCGTCTCGGGTCTCGTAGTGGTCCAGGGTGCCGCATTTCTTACACACTATAGGGTCCATGATGATGACATCCTTTGAGTCGATGCCCACCTGGACCCTGCGCACACGGTAATGAAAGACGCTGTTGCAGGCCCGGCACGTGAGGGAGACGTCGAGCGGCTCGGACAGGAGGGTTTCAAAGTCGCCTGCCTCGATCGCCTCCATGACCCTCTCTTCCTTTTGGCGACTCTCCTCGGCTTCCCGGTCAATGCGTTTCAGCTCGGGATCCATCACACGGTTAATGAGACAAAGAAGACGGAATATACGGTCTTCTTCCGGTTCTCCTTCCTTCAGCTCCTTGCGCAAGAGGGGAATAAACCTCCTGTCTCCGAGAGATTCCACTGTTTCGAGCAACCATTCTCCGTGCTTTTCCCGCAGGGCGGACCAGTGGGAGAGAAGAAGGTCAGCCGATTCCTGGTAGGGAAGGTCCTCGAGTACCTGCAACGCGAGAGGTATCGAGTCATGGTCGTCCTGCTCGAAAATAGGGCGCAGCAGGGGGATCGCCGCGACGCCAAGCTGGCCGATCGCCCGCAAAATCGCATCGTCGAGGCTTTCGCCTGCAAAATCGAGGTCCAGAAAACATGTGGCCAGCCCTTCGTCCATGAACCTGCTCAGGAAGTCCACAATCCTTGGCGCCGCATCCGAGTAGGCATATTCTTTCAGGTGGTTTTTGCAGGGCTCGATGACGGTGTCTGGCCGCCCGTCGGCGGCAAGGATTTCCATGATCCGCCTGTCCTGTGGAACCGTGGGTCTGTCCTCGAGGAAGAGACGGAGCGCGGCTTCCTTGGTCAGATTTTCAGGGTCTATGGCGATGAGAGACTGAAGCTCGGCAACTCCTGAAAGCGCTGCAACGGCAGTTCGGGCGATAGTCTCTTTGAAGCCCTTCGGCATTTCATCGAGGGTGGCATCGAGGGCGAACAGGAGGGAGACGTAAGGGAAGGGCATGTCCTTCCCTTCTTCCCATTGCCGCATGCTCACCTCGCCGGAAGCCTGGTTTTTCGCACCGAGTATGGCGGCGCAGATTTTCCGTGACGTTCTCACGATATCATCGTAACGCCGCTTCTCGAAGAGGCCTGCGAGAGATTCCGCGCCATCACGGTAGCCGTGTTCACCCAGGCACTCCAGGGAATCCTGAATCACGAAGGGCAAGTCTTTCGAGCCCTTCGCCGGTTTCTCGGTGAGATCGTCCTTCGAGGCCCACGACCCGCAACGGGATAGTGCTTCGAAAAGGAGGGAAGGGAGCAATTCCTTTGCCTCAGCCTTAGCGCAGAAGCTGAGCAGCTTTTCCATATCCGTACCGGCAATAAGGTTCGCCGCGAAAAAGGAGCCCGCGAAAGTTTCCTTGAAAGGCGCAGAGAGAAGACGGGAGAGCGACGCTTCGACGTATTCCTGCGACGGCGGCGTCCCGAGCACTGCAACTCCCACGAGGACGAGGGCAAACCCCAGCAGGTCGCTCCCGGTCTCCTTTGCGTACTTTTCCCGCACGACTTCCAAAAGCCTCGCGTCTCCCAGCAGCGCCACGGCATTGGCGAGTCTCCCCGCAATGCGGCCGGACGATTTATTCAGGGCGGCAAGTAGTTCGTCTACAAATTCCTTTTTAGGATGGTCAGAGAAGTATCGGATGGCTTCAACGACGACTAATTCGTCTGGATCGGCGAGCAGCCGTAGCATGGTGGCCGCCGCCTTTTCGGGAAAAAGAAAGGCCAGTCTGTGCGCGGCCCACCCCCGCACATCTCCGTCTTCATGACTGCACAGGGAAATAAGCTTCTCAGGGTTCCAGAGGGGTACCATCGGATTCGCTCCTATAGGCAGATTGTTCAGTTTCCTATCTTATATGACAATACGGCAGGGTGGTCAAACCCCAAAAGAGGGTCGGACGGGGATCAGGGGAAAAAGTCGTCGGAGCCTCCGCGGAAGAAATGTAGCCGTGTGCAATAACAGGAGGGCCGTGTTGCCCAGTATTTCGATGCCGCAGTGTGCAAAAGGAAACGAGGATAATGAAATTAAAAGATACGATATCATATGGCATAAAATGAATGGCGGAGAGGGTGGGATTCGAACCCACGGACCGCGGATTAGGCGATCAGCCGATTTCGAGTCGGCCCCGTTATGACCACTTCGGTACCTCTCCGTTGTTGGAAGAATCTTCGCAGCAGGTCTTCGCTTTTTTCTCGCAAGACACCGCCGAGCACTTCGACCTTGTGATTAAGCGCCAGGCTGTTCACATCGATCAGAGAACCGAACGCACCGCGCCTGGAATCGAAACAGCCGAACACGAGCCTCTTGATCCGTGCCTCCACGATGGCGCCGGCGCACATCACGCAGGGTTCCTTGGTCACGTAGAGCGTGCAGCCTACCAGCCTGAAATTTTGCATTACCCTGGCTGCTTCCATTATCGCAAGAACTTCCGCGTGCGCGACCGGGGACTTGTTCTGCAGGGTAAGATTGTGCGTTCTGGCTATGGTCTCTCCGTCGGGCGAGACCACGAGCGCGCCGACGGGCACCTCATCGGCCGCGTAAGCCCGCTCGGCCTCGTCGAGGCAGAGCTGCATAAAGGATTCATCGCTCATCGCGTAACAATATAACCGCGCACCGGGACAAAATCAAACAAATCAGAAGACAGTCCGCAGTCCGCAGTTTACAGTTGACAGTCACTGCTCTTGACCGATAACTGCATTCGTTGCTATCGGCACTTGGTGATGTGTGCTATAGTATTCATCCCATGGAAACCGCCGCCAAAGTTGAAAGGCTGAAGGAGATCATCAAAAATCTCGGTGACGCTCTCGTGGCCTTCTCCGGAGGAGTGGATAGCACGTTGCTCCTGAGAATGTGTGTGGACGTGCTTGGACCGGATCGGGTGCTTGCCCTCATTGCTGTGTCGGAGACGTATCCGGAAAAAGAGCTCGAAGCGGCGACTGGAATCGCAAAATCTCTGGGCGTTCAGTACGAGGTTGTGAGAACTACCGAAATGGAAGATGCCGATTTTCTGGCGAACACCAAGGATCGCTGTTACTACTGCAAAAGCCACCTGTTTGATGATGCCCTGAACGTGGCGCGGAAAAAGGGTTTCACCAACGTGGTCGAAGGCTCGAATGTGGACGATCAGGGAGATTACCGCCCTGGCAGGCGGGCTATTGCGGAAAGAAAGATTCGCAGCCCGCTGCTGGAGGTTGGGCTAACAAAACAGGAGATACGGGAAATTTCGAAGGCGCTCGGCCTGCCCACCTTCAGCAAGCCGTCGCTGGCCTGTCTCGCGTCCCGTGTGCCGTATGGCACCAGGATCGACGAGCGCATCCTGCGAATGATCGAGCGATCCGAGGAGTTCCTTGCCGCGCTGGGCATTGCGCAGGTGCGCGTGCGCTATCACGGAGGCGTGGCACGTGTCGAGGTTGAAGAGACGGACTTCGACACGGTGCTCGTTCACAAAGATGAGATTGTGGATAAGCTGCGGGATTTCGGCTTTATCTATGTGACCCTCGATCTGAAGGGC
>DATJPI010000307.1:0-34255 GCA_035506495.1 Syntrophales bacterium | reverse complement strand
TGCCCAGGGCCCGGGTGAGAACATCGATATAGGACTCCCCCATGGCCCGCGCGAAATCGGAGAGAAATCCCCTCTCGGCATCCGTATTCATGGGTGCCCCTGCGGAGCCGAAGGTTCTTCCCAGGTGAGGGTTCAGGATGAGGGTTGCCATCAGAAGAGGGCCCGGCTGACAGACGGCCACGAGATGCGATGGTTGCCCCGTTTTTTCTTTCAGGATCTCGAGAATCGTGCGGTACTGCTCCACCTGGCCGTCGAATCCTTCGTGATGTCTCTCTCCATCCACGTAGAGTGGAATCTCCTGGGCGCATTTCTGCTCCACGATCGCCATGCGGCTGAGCCCCTGGTCTCTCATGTAGAGGGCAACGCGCTCGGCGATGTTGGAGTGGTGCCCGGCCCGGGGGGCGAAGACGACGGTGTAGTTTTTGATAGGATGATCCTGGTCCTTGGAGATGTCGATCAGGCGCATGCCCGGAAGATCTGCGAGGACGGTTCCCTGTTCGTCAAAGCACTGGCACGGGGGGGCCTCGCAGAACAGCTTCAGGAATTCGGATTCACCATGTCGTTTTCGCTCGTATCGTTTGGCTGGCATCGAGAGCACATCGGACATGGCCTTGGCCATTTCCCGTTCCATTCCTTCGAGGCTGTCCGCCAGGATGTTGATCTGCCGCTCGACGGGCAAGCCGGTGATCAGAAACCGCCACATCTCCAGGCCGATACTGCTGGCGGCATTGAACGAGTCGAGCCAGAGCAGGGACCAGCGGCTGCCGAGACTGACGATCTCGGCGGAAAGATCGAGCGAGGACCGGACGGATTTCAGGGATGTGGCAAGGGTCGGGGTGAGGGTATTGAGGGTATTGGGCATGAAGGTTCTTTCGCTTTCGGCTGTAGTGGCGCGTAATCGATAATGTGTGGCCGTTCGAAATCCCTGCGGTGGTTACTCCTTGTAATAGAGATCGAAGGGCCTGAACCCTTCTTCAAGGGCGCTTTTAATGGCCGTCGTCTGTTGACGGCAGGCATCGAGCCAATCGTTCATGGCGCGCTTTCCCTCGTGGGGAACCACGGGTGACTGATCCAGCAGGATCTCCAGTGTCTTCTGCGACTGGTCCTGGACAGCGATGGCCGCATCCAGCGTCTGTGTCAGTGCGTTATGATAGAGTTGCAATGCTTGCTTTGCGATCGGGTTGCGTTGCATGTTATGAGCCTCCGTGGTATTTTGTATTCAAAATGCAAGGCTGTATTTATGCTCCCCGGAGCGTTTTGTCAAGGATTATGGTGCAATGCAATGTAATGAGGTTCGGCGCGAACGCTGAGTGAGCGTAATTAAACCATTGAAATATAATGTTTTCTTTGATAAGAAAAACATAGTCATTACACGATGGAATTTATTTGTTGCATTGTTCCATTACCCCGCGAGGGAGCGGGACGGGAGAGTGCCGAAGATGGCAGATCGAATCGTGATCAAGAAGTACAACAACCGGCGTCTCTACGACACGGAGAAAAACGCCTACGTGACCCTTGCCGCCCTTTCGGAAATGATCAAGGAAGGAAGGCAGATCGAAGTGATCGATGCCAAGACGAAAGTGGACGTGACAGCCTTCACACTCACCCAGATCATCCTGGAAGAGGCGAAGAACAAGAATTTCCTCCTGCCCATCCCGCTCCTTCACCTCATGATCCAGTTCGGAGAGAGCGTCCTGGCCGAGTTTTTCGAGAAGTACCTTCAGCAAGTCCTCAAGAATTATCTTGCCTACAAGACATCCGTCGATGCGCAATTCTCCAAGTGGCTCGACCTCGGGGCGCAGCTCTCCCAGCAGACCCCGCAGGTGACGCCCCCCTTCAATCCCTTCTTGAGTGTGTTCGACATGTTTCCCAAGACCGAAGGGGAAAAGCCGAAGGCCGGAAAGAAGAAGGAAGACTGAAGGGAGGGAGTATCTGACGCAAGCGATTCCCGCGTTCGAGGATCTCCCATGAGAAAGTTTGACATCATTGATCCATGGCATCTCGAGGGACGCTACACCTTTTCCACTGCGGTGAGGCGGGGGCCCTTTCTTTTTATCTCCGGGTTGACTGCGCGAAACCCCGAGACGGGCGAGATTGCGGGGAAGGACGATATCGTCGCGCAGGCCGACATGATCTTCCGCAAAATGCAGAAGATCCTTGAAGAAGCCGGAGGGTCCTTCGACGATGTCGTGAAGACGACCGACTACGTGACGACTCTTGAACATTACCGGGAAACCGCCGCTGTCAGGAGGAAATACTTCAGAAACGGATTTCCCGCCGCTACGGGAGTTGTCGTGAAGGCGCTGGTGAATCCGGAGGCACTGATCGAAATTGACGCCATAGCCATTTTGGAAGATTAGGGGCTAGGGACGAGGCAGACAGCAGACAGCAGACAGCAGACAGACAAATCCCACTCTTTCCCCCTTAGTGAAGGGGGATTTTTTATTTCCGAATCCCGAATCCTGTAGCCTGATGCCTGCAGCCTGCGGCGTCTGAAGACGCCGCGAAGGAACATTTTTTGCTTGCTTATCAGGTTGTATCCGTTCAAGATGTTCGCACGGAGACGGTCGACGATGATGCGCAACGGGATGTTCAACCTGCTGATTCTTTTTGTCTGCCTTTCTCTGGCCGGCTGCTGACCGGTTCGTTGAGCGGGACAGGTCCGGGTCCCGCGGCGTTGTGAGCGACTCCGGCGTTGCGGATCATGCGATTCCGGGGGCGAAGGGGACTGGAAATTGTATAAAACAATAGAGTGCTGGTTTTCGATGACTTCCCGGAGGATGTTTCTTCTGATGGGAAGCTTTTTTTTCTTCGTTTCCGCATGGCTCCCGGCTGCTGCCGGGGCCCAGATGATGCCCATCCCCGTCCATGATTTCCCTCCGACCCTGCAACTCTGCGGGGAAAAGGTCCCCCTGGAGAGGCAGGATGTCTGGGAGATGATGGATCAGGCCTTCGTTCTGTCGGTCTACAACCAGGAACAGGTGATCCTGTGGCTCAAGCGGGCCAATCGTTATTTCCCCTATATTGAAAAGCGACTGCGTGAGCGGAAGATGCCGGACGACATCAAGTACGTGGCCGTTGTGGAAAGCTCACTGCGAATCTATGCCGTGTCCTCGGCGAAGGCAGCGGGCCCCTGGCAGTTCATGGAGAAAACGGCCAAGCGCTACGGCCTGCGGGTTGACAGCTCCATCGACGAGCGGCTCAACTTTGAAAAGGCAACCGAGGCTGCGCTGAACTACCTGGAAGATCTCTTCCGCCAGTTCGGCAACTGGGGCCTCGCCATCGCCGCTTACAACTGCGGCGAGGACCGGGTGGCGAAGAGCGTGGAAATGCAGGGGGTGTCGAATTATTACGATGCGGACCTCCCTCTTGAAACGGAGCGATACATCTTCCGCATGCTTTCAGCCAAGGTGATCCTGAGTGCTCCCGAACGGTACGGTTACCGGGCGTCGGCCATGCGAGTCTACCCCGTCGTCGAGACGGATCGCATCGAGATTCATTCTCAACGGGAGGTGCACGTCAACGTCATCGCCCGCGCCTGCGGGACGAACTACAAGACCATCCGAGAGATGAATCCCGAGATCAAAAACGAATACCTCCCGCCGGGCCGTTACAGCCTGAAGATTCCACTGGGGACGGCTAAAGAGTTTTACGCAAACTTCGAGAGGTGCCTCTCTCAGGAAACTCCCCGGAACGGATCGAAGAGGAAGATGTGAATTGAGGGTCAAGGGGAAAGAGTGAAGGGTAAAGAAGCAAAAATAGACCGAGGAAATTTTCCTCGGTTTTTTTATTTTCCCCTGGACCCTTAACCCTTGTCCCTGTACCCTTTCTTTCATGGACTTCGAGGTCATTCGCTCACGAAGGAAAACGATTGCTGTCGAGATCGCAGAAAGCGGAAGGGTTCTTGTCCGCGCACCATTGAGGCTTTCCCTCGGCGAGGTCAATGCCTTCGTGTCTCAGCACGAAGCCTGGATCGCCCGGAAGCTTGACGGGGTCAGGGCCATCCATGCGGAGCGCACACCGAGATGTTTCCGGGAAGGGGAGACGTTCCTCTTTCTGGGCGAGCCGTATCGTCTGCGGTTCGTGGCGGGCGCGGACTATCTCCGAAAGGACAACGGAGAGTTCCTTCTGGGCAGGGAGTTGTCTGCGCGCGCAGCGGAACTCTTCCGCACCTGGTATCGGGCCCGGGCCCGGGAGATTCTCGAGGATCGGGTGGCCCACTTTGCCCGGACGATGGGACTGATCTGCCGGTCCGTGCGGATAACCGACGCCCGGGAGCGTTGGGGTTCCTGCAATGCAAAGGGGACCTTGAATTTCGCCTGGCGACTGGTCATCGCCCCACCTTCCGTCATCGATTATGTCATCGTCCACGAACTCACCCACCTCGTTGAGATGAACCACTCCCGGAGGTTCTGGGAGCGCCTGGGAAGCATTCTTCCGGATTATGCCGCGCGGCGCAAATGGCTCAGGAAGTCAGAGCATCTGCTGATCTTTTGACATGCCGGAGATCCGCTTGTGAGATCCCCGCGGGGTCTGCCAGTGCACTCCAGTAGAGGGATTGAATTTTCTTGACTTGAGATGCCGATATGATAGAGGAGATTGCATACAAAATACAATTTTCTGCGTCGCGCAAAAGGGGCCTGCCCGGAAAGAAAGATACCGACGGGCGCCGATTCAACCGGGTTTCGGGTCGAATGAAACTCAGCCATCAACCATGACAGGAGGGTGACATGAACAGGAGGTTGGTTTTCGCAATTGCTGTGTTCATCATGGTTACAGCAGCCGCATTCGGGGCATCGACCGTCCAGGCTGCGACGATTTTGAAATTCAGCCACACGGACCAGATGCAGGGCGCCCGCCAGGCGGCCGCCGAACTGTTTGCAAAAAAAGTCAAGGAATACACCCAGGGCCGCTATGAAGTCCGGGTGTTCTGCTGCAGCCAGCTGGGCAACGACCCGAAAAACATCGAGCAGCTTGCCCTGGGCGGCATCGATTTCACCGTGTCGAGCACCGGTTCCTACGCTCCCCACGTCGATACGCTCAACCTCACCATGCTGCCCTTCCTCGTCGACAACTACGAACAGGGCTGGAAACTCTACGACACGTCGAAATGGCTGAAGAAGCAGTTCGACAAGGCCCCGGCCAAGGGATTCCGATTCCTTTCCACCTTCGAGGCCGGTTTCCGCTGCATGACCACAAAAGACCCGCTGCGCACGCCCGAGGACGCCAAGGGCAAGAAGCTGCGCACCTTTCCCAACGAGATGATGCGCTGGACCCTTGAGGCCATCGGCTTCAATGTTCAGATCATGCCGCTGCCCGAAGTTTACCTGGCCATCCAGCAGGGTACCGTAAGCGGGCAGGAAAACCCCATCGACACGATCTTTTCCAACAAGTTCTATGAAGTGGCGCCCTATGTGACTCTGACCAAACACGTATACAGCCCGATCCCTCTGGCCATCTCTGAAAAGACCTGGCAGAAGCTCTCTCCGGCTGACCGCGCTGCCGTGACGAAGGCCGCAAAGGAGGCCGCAGACTGGAGTCGTCAGGAAATCGTCTCCACCGAAGACAAGCAGCTCAAGGAGATGACGGCCAAGGGAGCCAAGGTGACCTCTCCCTCCCTGGAGCCATTCCGCGTGGCTGTGAAACCCGTGTACGCCAAGGCGAGCGAGAAATACGGCAAGGCCGAGGTGGATGAATTTCTTGCCGATGCCGAGGCCATCCGGAAGGCGCCCGCCAAGGCTCCTGCAAAGGCAGCACCGAAGAAAAAGTAGTGATCGCCCGGGTTTGATACACAGCGCCGGCCGTCGCAAGGGGGTCGGCGTCTTTTAGGAGTGTGCCCATGTCTCTTCTACCTCCGGGCCCGCCGGGTCCAGCCCCCATCCGCTGGCTGAGCATGGTTGTGGACTATGCCACGGTGGCGATCGGCACTGTGATGGTCGGCCTGGTGTTTGTGAATGTCATGGCGCACATCTTTCACCAGGACATTGCCTGGACGACGGAATTCTGCGAATTCATGATGGTCTGGGCGACATTTCTGGGCGGTGCCTCTGCCGCGCGGCGCGGGGCCCACATGACGATCACGGAATTCATTGACATGCTGAAGGGCAGATCGAGGCAGTGGGGCGATGCGGCTATCCAGGTTGTCGCTCTGGTCGTCCTTGTGATCATGGTGTGGTACGGATGGGTGATTGTCGAGGCCAATTGGGGCAACGTCCTGACGGTTCTGAACTGGCCCATGGCGTTGCAGTATCTCGCATTGCCCGTCGGGTCCGGAGCGTCCTTCATTTTTGTTGCTTACGATCTCGTCTTGATCCTGCGTGGAAAATCGCCAGAAGAGCGCTATGGAGCATAACTCATGCTTGCCTTGACTCTTTTCCTCGTCTTTTTCGTGATCGCTCTGGCTGGCGTGCCACTCATGTATTCGCTTCTGGCGACAACTGTCGGGATCATCTGGATTCAAGATCTCGGGCACCCCCTGGAGACGATCTTTCTCTCTTTGATCTCCGGGGTGGAGCCGTTCATTTTGATTGCCGTCCCGCTGTTCATTTTTGCTGGGGAACTTCTCGCCCGCGGAGGGGCCGGAAAGCGCATCGTCGAATTTGCCCGGACCCTTTTCGGATTTTTGCCGGGTGGGCTTGCGGTCGTCACCGTCGTGTCCTGTCTGCTTTTCGGCGGCGTGTCCGGGTCGGCCATCGCCGATACGGCAGCCATCGGCTCACTCGTCATCCCCATGATGATCCAGCGTGGCTATCCTCCTGCCTTCGCCGCCGCGCTTCTGTCGGTTGCGGGAACCCTTGCCTTGCTCATGCCGTTGTCGATCCCGTTTTTGGTTTTTGCGTTCATCTCCGGCGTGTCGATGCGGCAGCTGTCCATGTCGGGGGTTATCCCCGCCGTCATCTCCGCCCTGGCCCTGATTTGCGTGTGCATGTGGTTTGGGAGAAAATCCGGCTGCGATACGGGGAGCCACCCTGCATCGCTGAGAGAAATCTGGCGTGCCTTTCAAGCGGCGGGGCACGCGCTGGTGATGCCCATCATCATCGTGGGGGGAATCTGGTCCGGGATCTTCACACCCACCGAGGCAGCCGCCGTTGCCGTGATCTACGGGTTAATCATCTCCCTCTTCATTTATCGGGAGATGGCCTGGCGTGAGATTTTGCCCCTCCTTCTCAAAGCCTTCCAGACAAGCGCAACGGTGCTCCTCGTCATCGGCGCAACGGGATGCCTCTCCTGGCTCATCACCGTGGAGCAGGTGGCGGTTCAACTTTCCGAGTGGATCCAGGGAATCGCGCACTCGCAGTGGGTGTTTCTGCTCATGGTCAACATCGCCCTGTTCTTGCTGGGGACCTTCATCGAGCCTTTGCCGGCGATGCTGCTTACAGCCCCGTTGTTCCTGCCCCTTGCAGCGGCCTTCAAGGTCGATATGGTGCATTTCGGTGTGATCATGACGGCCAACCTCGCCATCGCGCTCTACACGCCGCCCGTGGGAGGGACCCTATTCGTGGCCGCTAAAATTGCCGATGCGGGGATCGGCGCAATCACGAAGCACCTCATCCCGCTCATGGCCGCCACACTGGCCGTGTTGTTGATCGTCACGTATTGCCCGTGGATGACGCGGGCCATTTCCGCGTTGATCCTGGGCTAGAGGGCGGCTGGGCCGCCGGGGACGAGGGACGAGGGCGTAGGAACAAAGGATCATAAAAAAGCAGGGGAGGGAGCAGTCCCTCTTGTGAAAACAGAAAGGGCCTCCAAGCGGGAGGCCCTTTCTGTTTCTCTTCAAGTACGGCTCAGCCGTAAATCTCCGGGTTGAGGCAGTTGGGCGGACGCTCGCCCTTCAGCATGGCCAGGAGGTTTGTCGCCGCCTTGATGGACATGTTGGTCCGCGTTTCTTTCGTTGCCGAGGCCGTGTGCGGAGTCACCACAACATTGACCAGGTCGGCAAGCCCCGGGACCATCTTCGGTTCGTACTCATAGACATCGAGGCCCGCCCCGGCAATGACATTCTTCTTCAGCGCCTCGACCAGTTCGGCCTCGTGGACGACAGGGCCCCGGGAGGTATTGATGAGGTAAGCCGTCGGCTTCATCTTTGCGAAGACCTTCGCGTTGAACAGATGGCGCGTCGATTCCATCAGGGGGACATGGACACTCACAAAGTCCGATTCCTTCAGAAGCTCTTCGAAGGGAACCTGCTTGGCCCCCAGCTCCTTCTCTAGAACCGGGTTGGCGATGTCGTCGGTGTAGAGAACCTTCATGGCAAATCCTTTTGACTTGAGGGCCATAGCCGTTCCGATTCTTCCTGCACCCACAACCCCGAGGGTTCTGCCCGTCACATCGCCCCCAATGTACTGCAGCGGCCCCCAGCCGGCCCATCTCCCCGTTCTCATGAACTGATCCGACTCGACGACTCGCCGGCAGACGGCAAACAGAAGCGCCCAGGCCATGTCGGCCGTGGCCTCCGTCAGCACACCGGGTGTGTTCGAGACAGGGATTTTTCGTTTCGTAGCCTCCGGGACGACGATGTTGTCAAAGCCCACGGCATAGTTGGCAAATCCCTTGATCCCCTTTGCTGCGTCCATGACCGTGCCGTCGATCCGGTCCGTGAGAAGAGAGATGACCCCGTCTCGTCCTTTCACATTGTTCAGCAGCTCATCCCGGGTCAGTGGCCTGTCCTCGGGATTGATTTCCACATTGCAGAATTCCCTCAAAAGGGTCAGGCCCGCCACGGGGATGAGTCTCGTTACGTAGACGTTGAATTTTGCCATTTGTCCCTCCATTTCTATTTCAGTCCCAATATCTCCCGTTCGACGAACTTCCACGTCTTGAGGTAGTTGGTTCCCGAGATAAGCTTCGCGAAGGCCCTGTCGTCGATCCGGTCGAACATCGCCCACAGGCGGTTTGTGATCCTGCTGTTGGCCTCGAAGGTGCCCTTGATGTCCCAGCGCGTGGGGGAGGTGTCGGAGGTCAGGTAGTCTGCGTAGCCGAATTTTTTCAGGTAGTAAAGGAATTCGGCGTATTCCAGGAAATGTTTCGTGCCGCAGAAATAATCCCAGTCCCATCGGCCGTCGTTGTCGTTGATGTGGATGTAGAGCTTGTAGGGGCTGCCCGCAAGAAGGGACACCGCCTCAGCGGGCTGCTCGCCGCCGTAGATCGAGTGACCGAAGTCGATGGTCACGCCCATGTTCTTGACACCGATGTCATTGAGAAGGCACAGTGCCTTGGCAGCCGAATCGATGAAGCATTTCCCCCGGGTCTCGCTCGGCTTGTATTCGATGAACAGGGGAATCTCCTCGCGGTAGGACCCGCACTCAGCGAAGGCATCGGCCAGGTAGGACCACATGGTTCGGTAATCGCACTGAAAGGGGAATTCGAACCCGTCGCCCAGGGGACAGCACGTCACCTTATCGGCGCCGATGGCCTCCGCGAAGTCTTTTGATTCTTTGATAAACCGGATGGCCTTCCGGCGGACCTCCCGACGGCTTGACGTGAGTCCGCCGTTGAGAAATTCGGGCTCCGCCTTGACGTTTACGTTCACGGCGGCGACCTTCAGCTTGTATTTCTTCAAAAGAGCCCGCGTGAAAGCCGCATCGTTGACCTCGTAGGGATAAACGATCTCGACGCCGTCATAGCCCCGGAGGGTGGCCATCAGCTTGAACTTTTCCTCGACGGTCTTGGGTTCGTTGTACAGGTGAAAGCGGTCTTTCGTCTGACCGAGAAAGCCGGTGATGACGGCCATTTTGACCATGCTAGTTCCTCCCGAGAATGCGCTTTGCCGATTCAGCGATGTGATGCTTCGACAATCCGTATTTATCGAGCAGTTTCGGATAGCTACCGCTTTCAGTGAACGTGTCCTCGAGACCCAGGTTGTCGAAAGGGACGACGTGGTTCTTCAGGCAGAAGTTGGACAGTTCGTAGCCGAGGCCGTTGCGCTTCTGATGGTTTTCGGCGACGACGAGGGCACCCGTTTTGCGGAGCGACCGGACGAGGGTTTCGCGGTCGAAGGGCTTGACGCTGTACAGGTCGATCACCTCGGCCCGGATGCCGTCTTTTGCCAGAATCGTGGCCGCCTCGATGGCCTCGAAAACGATGTCCCCGTAAGTGGCGATCGTGACATCCGTTCCCTCGATCAACACGTGGCTTCCCCCCATGACAAAGGAATCGCCTGCCTCATACAGATCAAGGATGGGATCCCGCATCAGCCTCACGAAAACGGGTCCCGGCGTCTGCAAGGTCACGTCGAAAAGCTTTCTGGATGACCAGGTGTCAGCCGGCACGAGGACCTTCATGTTGGGCAGCGTTGTCATGTTGGCGATGTCCTCCGTGGCCTGGTGGGTCACACCGTCGATGGCTGGTGTGAAGCCGCCGTGAGAGGATAGAAACTTCACATTCAGGTCAGGGTAACAGACGAAGGTCCTGACCGACTCCAGTGCCCGCATGGTAAGAAACACGCCGTAGCTCGATGCCACGACGGTTCGCCCGTCGGCTGCCATGCCGGCGGCAGCGCTCACCATGTTTCCCTCGGCGATGCCCATGTTGAAATAGCGCTCGGGGTACTGATCTCCGAACAGGTGGGAGAAGGTGGAATAGCCGATGTCGGCTTCGAAGACAACAAAGTCGCCGTCGATGGCACCGTACTCGGCCATGCGTTCGGAGAAGGCCTTCCGGGTGGGCACCGTAGCCGGTGTCATGGCATGCGGTCTCATGAATCCTCCCCCCAGATCTCTTTCATGGCGCAGGTGAGCTGATCGATGTCGGGGCACTTGCCATGCCATTCGAAGCGATCCTCCATGTAGCTCACGCCCTTTCCCTTGACCGTCCGGGCGACAATGCAGGACGGCTTGCCCCGCACCTTGCGCGCTTTCTCGATCGTTCGGAGGATCTCGGCCACGTTGTGGCCGTCGATCTCGAAAGTTTTCCATCCGAAGGCCCTAAACTTGGCGGCGATGTTCCCCATGGGCATCACCTCGTCGCAGCAGCCGTCCATCTGGAGACGATTGCGGTCCACAATCGCGATGAGGTTATCGGTTTTGTATTTCGCCGCTGCCATGGCTGCCTCCCAGATGTGTCCCTCGTTGGTCTCGCCGTCGCCCAGCATGACGTAGACCCTATAATCTTTCTTGCGAAGCTTTCCATCCAGCGCCATCCCGAGGCCGATGCTCAGGCCGTGACCGAGGGAGCCCGTCGTCATGTCGATTCCGGGGGTTTTCCGGATGGGATGACCCTGGAGGATGCTACCGAACTGCCGAAGGGTATCGAGATGCTCGAATCCGAAGTAGCCTCGCATGGCCAGGCATGCATAAAGAACGGGGCAGGCATGGCCCTTCGAGAGGAGGAACCGGTCCCGCTCGGGCCACCGCGGGTTGCCGGGATCGAGGCGCAGGATGTCAAAGTAGAGGGCCGTGACAATGTCGGCCGCAGAGAGGGCTCCGCCCGGGTGTCCGGACTTGGCCTTGTAGATCATATCCATGATGCGGGAACGGACTTCCCTGGCCTTTTCCGTCAGAAAGGCAACCCGCTGATCGAGGTTGCGAGCCCGTTTTGCTGGTGGAGCCATTTTCAATTTCCGTGTTCAACCCCCGCACCGCTTCGCGAGGGATCGATGAACTGACCTGTGACCGGGTCTCTGGCTTTCCGCTTTGTTTCCTTACTTCTGATTCATTTCCCGAAGGAGCCTCTGCCGTGAACGGTTAAAGTGCTGGCGGGCGATCTTTTCGGCTTGGTCAGGTTTTCCGGCGGCGATGGCCTCGATGAGGGCATGGTGCTCAGGAAGGGTTTCCCGCGGATGTCTCACGAGACCCTCCATCAGATCGATACGATAGCTCACGGTGATGATGTTGTAGTTCTCCAGGATGTCGTTCAGGAGGTCGAAGCCGCCCAGTTCAACGAGAAAAAGGTGAAAACGCCGGTCCTCGTCGGAGTAACGCTTGATGCTGGCAGCACTGTCGGATACATCAGCCTCCTGAAAAAAGGTACGCAGTTTCTCGGCCTGGGGCGCGGTGATGACAACGGCAGCACGCCGGGCCGCCAGTCCCTCGAGAATTTCCCGCAACTCGAAGGCCTCGAGAACCTCTTCCATGGTGAAGCGCCGCACGTAGAATCCCCTGCGGGGTAAGGCCTGGACGAGTTTCTCCTGCTCGAGTTTCTTCAGGGCGCACATCAGGGGAGTGCGGCTCACGCCGAATTCCCGGGAGATCTTTTCCTGGAGGATCTTGTCGCCCGGTTTGAGCTTGCGGTCGACAATCATGGTCTTGAGCTCACGGTACACCTTCAGGTCGAGATTCTCGTGTCGCGATCCAAGCTTTTTCATGATTTCACTCCGCCGAGACGGTACTCTGGATTGCATATTGTATGCAAAATTCACTAAATCGTTTCCCGTGAATTTTGTCAAGGAAAAACTGGCCGACCGGCCGCGAAGCGGCAGGGGAAGAAGTGACCGGTGATGAAAGGGAGCGGGCGGAGGTGCGGTAACCGGGTCAATGAGGCACGAGGATCGAGGCACGAGGATTTCTGGAGGGTACCTCGGTCCTCGTGCCTCGGACCTCGAACCTGTCATTCGATCAGGATGATCTGCAGATCCATTACATTCGTCCCCGTCGGCCCGGTTTTCACGAGGCCGCCGACCTTTTCGAAAAAGTGGTAGGAATCGTTGTCATCGAGAAAAGCTTGCGGATCGAGATCCAGGGCGCGTGCCTTGGAAAGGGTCTGTCCGTCGACGATGGCCCCCGCGGCATCGGTGGGGCCGTCTGTCCCGTCGGTGCCTGCCGAGAGAAATGTGATGCCCGTGGTTCCTGCAATGTCCATGGCAAAGGCCAGGGCCATTTCCGTGTTCCTTCCGCCGAGACCCTTGCCCCGGACCGTTACGGTGGATTCTCCCCCGGCGATCAGAGCGATCCTTTTCCTGCCCGAGGTGAGGCAGGACTGGGACTCGAGGAGCTGTCGATACAGCCATCGGGCGGCGTCGCGTGCTTCGCCCTGAAGCTCCGTCGTGAGCACAACGGGCTCGTAACCGAGGTCCCGGGCTTCTTGTCGGGCAGCCTCCGTTGCGATCCGATTGCTGCCGATAATGATGTTCTCGACGCGATCGAAGACGGGATCGCCCTTTTTCGGGGTATCCGGGATTTTCCCCTCGGAGCCGTCTCTGAGAAGCTGCAGGATGTTCTGCGGCATTTCTCCTGCGGTGTCGTAACGGGTAACGATGGAGAGCGCATCGGCCCAGGTCGTCGTGTCGGGTGATGTGGGACCCGAGGCAATGAAATCGAGAGGATCCCCGATGACATCGGAAAGGATGAGGGAAATCACCCTGGCGGGCGAGGCCGCTTCGGCAAGCCTGCCGGCTTTAACTCTGGAGAGATGTTTCCGAACGGTGTTGAGTTCGACGATGTCGGCGCCTCCCCTGAGAAGGATGCGGGTCATGACCTGCTTGTCATCGAGGGAAAGGCCGTCCGCGGGCGCGACGAAAAGCGCCGAGCCTCCCCCCGAAATGAGGCAGACGACGAGTGTTTCACGATCCGCTGTTTTGAGAAGCTCGACAGCCCTGCTGGCGCCCGCAACACCGTTTTCATCGGGCACGGGGTGTCCCGCTTCGAAAATCGCGATGTTTTCCGAAAGGGTTCCGCCCGGGGCGTGCCCGTACTTCGTGACAACGACACCTCCCGCGATACGATCCCTGAAAGCGTCAACGAGCGAGCGGGTCATGGGATACGCCGCCTTGCCGAGACCGACCACGAAGATTTTGGTCAATCCCTCCTCCCTGCAGATCTTGCGGATTTTCTCGACGTGGCTTTTCACCGCGGCGTAGGGGTCGACCGCACCGAGGGCCGCGTTGAATATCGTGACGGCATCGTCGTCCATGATCTTCATCCTTTTGACGTCGCTGAGGAGTCTGCGAGAAATACCCGGATCGTGTCGCGGAACTCGTTGGGCGCCCGGAAGAGGGCGTAATGTCCCAGAGGGTGCTCGAAGGAGCAAAGCCTCGCTCCAGGGATACGCTCTTGGGCCTGTCGCGCCATGCACAGCCGGACCCAGTGGTCATCGGCCACATGGAGGATGAGGGTTCGAGCCCGGATGCGATGCAGCTCCTGCGTTACGCTCAGCGTCTCTCCTGCACGATTCCTATACAATAGGTCGATGGCGTCGTAATTCCGGCCATAGGGCATGAGCAGGGCTCCTTCCTGGCCGTGAGATTCCCAGGAAAAAACCTCTTTTTGAACTTCGTTCCAGCCTGCCTGGATCCGGTAGTCGAAACTCATGGCGGAATGGAAGAGAATCGACCAGCCAAACATGACACCCTGGCAGGGGTGCTTTTCCTTCGGCAGGTGGTAGTACTCCCCCCCTGTTTCGCGCCAGACGGGGTCGCTCTCGATTGCCGCCGACATCAGCCGAAAAAGCCAGCGCAGGTTTGCATCCGTTTCCGTAACTCCCCCCATGGGCATGATGGCCTCGACGAACTCGGGGTGCAGCAGGGCCCAGAGGTAACTCTGGATAGCCCCCATGGAACACCCCGTAGCGAGCTTGACCCGGCTTACCTTCAGATGGTCCCGGAGCAGCCGGTAGTTGGCCTGGACACAGTCGAAGAGGCTGTATTGCGGGAACCGCAGGCCGAGGCCACCGCTCGGTTTTCCGGCACCCCAGAGGCCGAGGGCATCGAGGAAGATGACGTAGTATCGATTCGTGTCGATCAGCTCCCCGGGCCCCACGACAGGGCCTCCGCAGAAGTTGTTTGCTCCCTGCCCGGCGAACCAGTAGAAATACATCAGGCTCGCATCGCCGGAGTAGAAGGGACTGAAGAGCACGGCGTTGTCGATGCAGCCGTCTTCGTCCCGGTGAGGCGTGCCGACGGCAATGCAGGCCGTTTGCAGGGATCCCTCTCCGAGGGACTCCAGGGTTGCGCCCCCTGTGCCGCCCGACTCCCAGGATCTAGGGTCATCGAGAGGGTAAGTCCCCCCGATCCGGAAATCGGGGATGCGGTGGAAGGTTTTCAGGTGGGCCAGGCCCTCCACACCGCAGTCTGCCGTCACCGTTTGCCTGTTCTTGTTTTCTGCATTCATCTTCCTTGAACCCTTCGAACCCACGGAACTAATCGAACAATAGAGTGGGTGATGCCTTGATGACCTCGAACACCTCGGCGTCACCCCCGGATAGGCTCATCACGCCCCGCCAGCGGGCTAGGCCGCGGACGGCCTCGTCGTAATGGACGCTCCC
Source organism: Syntrophales bacterium (assembly GCA_035506495.1). GTDB lineage: Bacteria > Desulfobacterota > Syntrophia > Syntrophales > UBA2192 > UBA2192. Next base: position 19,060 of record DATJPI010000307.1, on the reverse strand, counting down.
CGTCTGGGAGCGATGGCAGGCCAGGGCCTGGAGTTTCGTCTGAAGCGTTGCGGAGATATCGACGGCAAGCTCATAGTGCCCGAGGGGGTGCCAGACCTCGTATCCCAGGACCCATTCGGGGGACCAGGGCTCGCCGCCGGCCTCCTGGAACCAGGGGCCCGCACAGGCCTGCATGGCCTCGAGCACCAGCTCACTGGTCAGTCGGTGCCCCAGAGACGACTCGTTGCGCTCATGGACGAAGAGAATGTGTGGCTGCAATCGCCGGATGATACGGATGATGTCGATCTTCATCTCCCGGTTGAACGCCGTGAGTCCATCCGGGTATCTCAGGAATTCCGCCCGGCAGGCGCCGATCGCTTTGGCCGCCTCGATAGCCTCTTTCTCCCGGATCGCGCTCAATTCCCACGGAGGGATCGTGTTACTTCCCGCCTCACCGGAAGTGAGAATCACGTGGGTGATCTCGCATCCCTTCTGCGCAAGGAGCACCTCCGTACCGCCACAGCCGATCTCGATGTCATCGGGATGCGTCCCGAAAGAAAGCACTCTTTTTTTTATGTCGTTCATGTTTCCTTCCCTTTCCCCTGTCCCCTTTCCCCTGAACCCTGTTTTTTTAGGTCACGCCAAATAACCCATGCCGCCGCCCCTGCCACTGCGAGACAGACAAGCCCCTGAACCGTCTTCTGCAGGATAATCTGTCCCACTCCGAAGAGAACGGAATAGACGAGAATGACCCCGCAGAGCCAGTCCCTCAGGAGACGCCCGTATCCGCAATCCGCCTTTACGTCGGGGTACCTCTCTGCTAGGGCTCTCCAGCCCGGCCCTCCCGGGTGGACACGCCGGTAGAAGCGGAAAAGCGTTTCCTCTTCGGTCGGTTTCGTCAGGAGAGTGACCACGATCCAGCAGGCGGTGGTCGTCGCCACGATCATGTAGAGGGTATGCGGGAAACGGACCTCCGTGGCAACGTACAGCCAGCCATAGACGGCAAGAGGAGTCACCATCGCGGCAATCTCGCTCCACGCGTTAATCCGCCACCAGTACCATCGCAAAATGAGGACAAGCCCCAGCCCGGCTCCGGCCTCGATGAGAAAGGCCCAGGCACCAGAGATCGTATCGAGGATCGAGGTGACATAGAGCGAAAGGGCCATCATGGCCAGCGTTGCGATCCGCGCGACGGCAACGAGATGCTTCTCCCCGGCTTCCGGCCAGACGAAACGTCGGTAGAAATCGTTGATGATGTAGGAAGTGCCCCAGTTGAGCTGTGTGGAGATGGTAGACATGTAGGCGGCAAAGAAAGCGGCAACGAGCATGCCCTTGATGCCCTGCGGCAGGAAGTCGCGCATCGCATAGACATAGCCCAGCCTCTTTTCTCCGGGCCCCAGTTCGGGGTAGAGCACCAGTGTGGCGAGCCCCACGATGATCCAGGGCCAAGGCCTCACACAGTAGTGGGCCACGGTGAACCAGAGGGTTGCAAACAGCGAATGACGCTCGTCTTTGGCGGACATCATGCGCTGGGCCACATAGCCGCCACCGCCGGGTTCCGCACCGGGGTACCAGCAGGCCCACCATTGGATCCCGACGAAGGCGAAAAAAGCACTGGCGCTCAACGTGAGTGCACCTGTCGAATCCTGCTGCGCACCTTCTGAAATGACCGGAAAAAAAGAGAGCGACCAGCCGGGGACTTTGTCCACGAGCCCCGCCATCCCCCCGATCTGGGGCAGGTCCAGGACGAAGACGGCAAGAACGATGGTCCCGCTCATGGCCAGAATGAACTGGAAGGCGTCGGTTACGGCCACTCCCCAGAGACCGGACAGGGCCGAATAGACGGCCGTCAGCCCCAGCGACAATGCCACGTAGATCATGACTTGGCCGGGCGGGATGCCGAACATCCCTTCGAGTACGGAGGCCATAGCCAGGTTCACCCAGCCGATGATGATCGTATTGATGAACAGGCCCAGGTAGAGGGCCCGGAATCCGCGCAAGAATGCGGCAGGCCTGCCGGAGTATCGAAGTTCGACGAATTCCACGTCAGTCAGGATGCCTGCACGTCGCCACAGGCGTGCGAAAAAGAAGACGGTCAGCACCCCGCCGAGAACGAAATTCCACCAGAGCCAGTTCCCCGCGATGCCGTTTTTTGCCACCAGTTCCGTCACGGCCAGCGGTGTGTCGGCGGCGAAAGTCGTGGCGACCATGGATGTGCCGGCGAGCCACCAGGGGAGATTCCGTCCCGACAGAAAAAATTCCTGGATGCTCGAGCCGGCGCGGCGGGTAAAGTACACACCGATCGCCACACTCAGAAGGAAGTAGAGTCCGATGATGACCCAGTCAACGACATGCAGCATCGCTACCCCTTCTTGTAGGACGTCTTTTCCCCCGCTTCCTCCACCCTGGACCCTGGATCCTTGTCCCGTCGCTAGTGTCCCCGGCCCGATTTTTCGATCTTCTTCAGGGTGTCCTTTTCAAAGGTCAGGACGTATACGAAATCGCCGTAGCCCCTGTCGTAATACCACTTCTGTCCTTTTCCAGAGGAGGAAGTCGATGTCGTGCCCTTCGGTTTCTTTTGCTTTTTGTCTTTGCCGGTTTTTGCCACCGATTCGCTTCTCGACGGTTTCCCGCAGATTTTTTCGACGGTATAACGGGAATCTCCGACGGAGACACTTTCCCCCCCGCAGCGGAAGACTGTGTCATCGGCTATCGCGGGACGGAGATTTCCGATTGCAAACCCGGCAAGCAGAAATAACGAAAACACGACTGCCCCTAGCGAACTCTGCAGCATAGCCCCCCCCTTCAAAGAAACGGTCCAGCACGGCCTCATTGGCTCCTTCCTTACTATAAAACCGGGTGCAGGGAAAGGACGAACTTGACAGCGGCATCCCCATTCCCCTAAAGTGAAAAGCGCCGGCATCCGAAGGAGAGGAAAGAACCCAGACGGCGCTTCGGCTTCCGCCGGCCTCCGGCAGAAAACACATTCGGCGAGGTATAGATATGAAAATCGGGTGGATCGGTACGGGGATCATGGGAGTGTCAATGGCGGGTCATCTGCAATTCGCAGGGCACGAGTTGTTCCTCTTCAATAGGGCTCGCGACAAAGCCAAACCGCTCATCGACCGGGGAGGACGATGGTATCCCACCCCTTCGGCCGTGGCCGCCGAGACCGAGGTCGTCTTCACCATGGTGGGAATGCCTTCCGATGTGGAGGAAGTCTATCTGGGAGGGAAGGGAATCCTGTCCGGAGAACCCACGTGCCGCGTCGTCGTTGACATGACGACCAGTGAGCCGGCGCTGGCACGACGCATTGCACAGGCGGCCGCGAAAAAGGGGATCGCCACGCTGGATGCTCCCGTCTCGGGCGGTGATGTGGGGGCGAGAAACGCAACACTTGCCATCATGGTCGGTGGAGACCGGAAGATCTATGATGAAATCCTTCCTCTCTTTCAGCACATGGGGAAAACGATTGCATTTATGGGTTCTGCGGGCGCTGGGCAGCACACGAAGATGTGCAACCAGATTCTGATTGCAGGGTCGATGATCGGCGTGTGCGAAGCGCTGGTCTATGCATCGAAGGCCGGACTCGATGAACAGGCCGTGATCGACATCGTCGGAAAGGGGGCCGCGGCTTCCTGGTGCCTCAACACACTGGGACCGCGAATCGTACAGGGGGACTACCGCCCCGGATTCTATGTCGAGCACTTCATCAAGGACATGGGCATTGCCCTGAGAGAGGCATCGGCCATGGGACTTGCATTGCCGGGGCTTGCCCTGGTGTACCAGCTCTATGTCGCTGTGAAGGCTCAGGGGCATGGAAAGTCGGGAACGCAGGCCCTGATGCTGGCCCTGAAGACGCTCAGCCGCCAGCCGGAAGGAGGAGACGCCAAGGCATGAACGATTATGAGACCCTCTTGCGCAGGAGGCGCTCCGTCCGGGAATTCCAAAACCGGGAGGTGCCGCTGGATCTTGTCAGGGAGATGATCCGCGAGACCTGTCTGGCACCCTCCGCCATGAACGGTCAACCCTGGCGGTTTTCGATCGTGACAAAACGCGAGGAAATCCAAGCGTTGTCCGACGAGAGCAAGAGAAATCTCCTGTCGGATCTGGAAGCCGACCCGTCATCGCCGCTGAGGCGCTACGGAGATCTTCTTCGTGATCCCCAGTTTAACGTGTTCTACAACGCGCCCTGCGTTGTCTTCATCAGCGGTCCTGCAGGGCTGGCAAGCCTTGAAATGGATTGCGCACTCGCGGCCTGCTACTTCATGTTTGCCGCCGCGGCAAGGGATCTCGGCACCTGTTGGATCGGCCTGGGGGCCAACCTGCGAGACTCCGCCATCCTCCGCAATCTGGGAATCACGGGGGATCTGCGGATCATCGCCCCGATCATCTTGGGTTATCCGAAGGAGATCCCTGAAATGCCGGAGAGGAACGAGCCGGTCATCCTGAGAATCGTGGAGTAGGTGACAGGTACAAGGTACAAGGTCCTTCATGACCTCCTGTTTTTTCCTGACACCTTGCACCATTCACCTGATACCTGGTTCTTGGAACGGCGGGAGCGGGCCCGGAGGATAATTTGCTTGACGGGACCTTTCCTTTTCCATTATCGTTTCGGTGACCGGAGGCGCATCACACGGACCGCCCGTGGGCGGGTCATTCCATCTGGCGTCGCGGCGCTTTTCCCCGGGACCGGATCAACGATATCACCGATTGGATAATATCGCGGAAACGCATGGTGCATCTGAAAAGAAGTCTTTTTCTGCTGACGGCCCTTCTGGCGATTCAATTTCTCCAGGCCGACGAGCTGTTCGCTGCCAACCGCAAGCCAAAAGCCAAGCCCAAGCCGAAGGCGGTTCTCTCGGCCCAATCCGCCCTGGTCATGGACATGACGACGGGTGAGATCCTGTTTTCAAAAAACCCGGACAAGCCCATCGCGCCAGCTTCCCTCACGAAAATCCTTACTCTGTATCTGATTTATGAAGCCATGGACGAGGGAAAGGTTCGGTTTTCGGATGTCGTTCGCGTCAGCCCCGCCGTCAACCAGGTCAATGGGTCCCGGATGAGGATCCGGGCCGGATCGGAAATTACGCTTGGGGATCTGATGAAGGGGATGGCGATTGTGTCGGCCAATGACGCCTCCGTCGCAGCGGCAGAGTACGTGGGCGGAGACACAGGCGAGTTTGTCAGAAGGATGAACGTCAAAGCGCTAGAGCTGGGCATGACGAGCAGCCGCTTCCGAAATCCCAGTGGGCTGCGGGAAGAGGATCAGGTGACGACGGCAACGGACATCCTGAGACTGTCCTGTGCCTACCTCAACCGGTTTCCCCAGTCGCTGGAGATTCATTCCATGCCGTCCTTCCAGTACGGCCGGAGGAATCGGAGCAACACCAACCACCTGCTCGAAACGAATCGAAATGTCGACGGCCTCAAAACGGGGCATGTGGCCGGGGCGGGCTATCACATCGTTGTCACCGCAAGAACGAACGGGACACGCCTTGTCGCCGTCGTGCTGGGATCGAAGACCTCCGGCGCACGCTTTCGTGATGCCCGGATGCTGATCGAGGAGGGCTTCAGAAAACTGCAGCCGTCTGCGTCGTCCAGGCAGGTCGTCGTCGCGCCCATGACCCAACGGGTTCGTGAGGGGTGAAAAGGCGGCGACACGGGGAGCTTGAAATAACCATGAAGAACACAACGGTAAAAATTCTGGCGTCGGGGCTCGTGCTTCTGTGGGTCGTTTCGGCTTTCCCGGCCGGGGCACAGACGTCACGGGATCGTACCCCGAAAGGGATAGGTCCCATGCCCTCCGGTATGATGAAAGGACAGGAGTCGCAGACGGAGAAGTCGAACCAGCGCAATGCGTGGCTCCAGGGGGATGAAAAACAGCAGGAACAGCTTGCAGAGTGCTTCCGTCTGTCGTCCATCCTGACCCAGCATGCCCTGGGAATCCGGAAGATGCTGATCGTGAGCGAGGTCAACTGGAAAGAGATCCAGGCCCAGTACGAGGACCTGAAGCGCGGGATCCAGCTTCTCGTGGAAAAGCATGAACAGTTTGCCATGGGGCTCAACAACGGCCAGCGATCCTGGTGGGAACGGCAGATGAAGGAGATCCTGGCGGCTGAGCTTCGCATCCAGGATTGGACCGTGACGCTGGACCGCGACGTGAACAAGGAAAAACCGGAATCGGCACAGCTGACGAAGGTCTTCACGGACTTAGAGGGCCAGTTCCGAAAGTGGAACGGTTACTACCGGCAGATCGGTGTTGACATGAACATTCAAGATCTGGATCAGCTATCGGCACCAACCGCGATCAGGGGGCTCACGGGTGCTCAAAATCCTGGACGATGAATCGACCATTCGGCGTTGCCAGCGTCAATTCATCCGTTCGCTGAAGCCATATGTGACCGAGCGGATTGCCGTCAGGATCGGTCATCCAGGGGAAAGCGTCCGGGCGAATGTTTTCTGGGCCGAGATTCCCGGCATCTGGTATCACAGCAAGGCCGTCGCCGGAGGTCGCTACTGGAACGCCTTCGGAATCGGTAAACCGGCAGCCGGCGGCGCGGTCTCGAGCACGATCGAGATCAATATCCCGACACTGAGCCTCGACCGGAAAATCGGAGGGACCTTTGCCCAGGACGATGCAGGAAAGGTGTTCCTCGTGCATCGCGGGAAGATCGGGGGCAGACGGGGTGTGGGGAAATCCCTTTTCGAGGCACACTACCGGGGCGTATGGACGGAGGTTCAGGACGGGCATACCCGAAGCGCTGTCGTCGTTATCGGCGATCTTCATTCCCCCCTCTTTGTCAGGCAACTGGCTCAGTTTGTCCACAAGATCGAGGCGATTAAAGACCTGGGGGTCGATGATGATCATCAGGCGAGGATCTTCTTTGACGACGAGCGCTTTCGGGGGGAATTCATCGGCGGGCGGTATGTTCCAGAAGGGCGGGATTATGCCTCCGAGTGTGACCGTGATCTCGCCGTGCTCGATCTGGCTTTTCGACTGAGAGAAGCGGGGGCCCGGGTGAAAAACAATCTGGAAGGAGATCTCTTCACGAGTGATGCCACGGGGCAAGCGACCGCGATATTCGAGGTGATCACCGGGACGGGCTCGCCGTTTTTGGAAAAAGGCATGGCAAGGCTGCTGTTCAGGAGCCTGAATCTGCCTCAGGAGCCCCGGCGCTTTCTCGTCGTCCCGGGTGAGATGGGGCAGGAACAGCGAGAGGTGCTTCTGAAATTGGGAATCCATGTCATTTCTTACGCGTGGGAGATGGGCACAGCGGTCTTTGCAGGCCTGAACGAACAGCTGGTCGGGTAATAGTGAGGAATGAGGGTTCGGGCCTCGCGATTCAGGATTGAGAGGGAATAGATTCTTCCTGTGCCTGTTGCGTGCAGCTTTTGAAGAAGCGAGAAACGGACAAACCACTACATCATGGCATGCAGGAGCGTGGGTATGGACTGGGGAATGAAGAATAGGATGTCGCAACTATTCCGGAACGGGCGCTGCCTGTTTCTTCCGATCGACCATGGGTATTTCCAGGGACCCACGAGTTGCCTTGAGAAACCGGGTGAAACCATCGCCCCGCTTTTGCCATACTGCGAGGCTCTCTTTGTAACGCGCGGTGTCTTGAGAAACTGTGTAGACCCTGCGGGTGGCAAGCCTGTCATCCTCCGGGTATCCGGCGGCACGAGCGTCATCGGCCAGGACCTCGCCCACGAAGCCCTCACCACCTCCATCGACGAAATCCTGCGGCTCAATGCGGCGGCGGTGGGAGTGTCGATCTTCGTCGGCAGCGATTATGAGCACGAATCGCTCATGAATCTGGCCGATCTCGTCAACGACTGCGAAGATTTCGGGATTCCCGTAATGGCTGTCACGGCCGTGGGCAAGGAACTGGAGAAGCAAGAAGTCCGCTACCTGGCTCTGAGCTGCCGGATTGCAGCCGAACTGGGTGCCCGTGTGGTTAAGACCTACTGGTGCAAGAATTTCGACAAGGTGGTCGAAGGGTGCCCTGTCCCCGTGGTCATGGCCGGCGGCCCAAAGTGTGAGACCGAACTCGAGGTGATGGCCTTTGTCCACGACGGCATGAAGCGGGGAGCCGTTGGGGTCAATCTCGGGCGAAACATCTGGCAGTGCCCCGAGCCCGTTCCCATGATCCGAGCCCTGAGGGCGATTATCCACGAGAAGGCGTCGATGAAGCAGGCCTTCGACCTTTTCCAGGCGGTGAAGGCGGACATGGCGAAAACGCGGAAGAAGAAATAGAAAGGCTTTGACTGTTTCCTGATGAAGGTTGCCGTCTACTACAACAACCGGGATGTGCGGATCGAAGAGCGGCCCGTGCCGAAAATCGGCACGGGCGAACTGCTCGTCAAGGTGATGGCCAGCGGCCTCTGCGGCAGTGACGTCATGGAGTGGTACCGGATCAAGAAGGCGCCCCTCATCCTCGGGCACGAAATTGCCGGGTTCATCGTGGAGAAAGGCGAAGGAGTCGAACGCTACCGGGTCGGAGATCGCGTCTTTGTTTCGCATCACATCCCCTGCAATACCTGCCGTTACTGCCTCAAAGGAAGCCACACGGCCTGCGAGACGCTGCACACGACCAATTACGACCCGGGAGGATTCAGTGAATACCTCCGTGTCCCCACCCTGAATGTTGACCGCGGGATTTTCATCCTTCCCCAAGGCGTTTCCTTTGACCAGGGCGTGTTCATCGAGCCGCTGGCCTGTGTCGTCCGCGGTCAGAGGCTGGCGGGATTTCGGCCCGGTGACAGCGTGCTGATTCTCGGCAGCGGCATCTCGGGGCTGCTTCACCTCATGCTGGCCAAGGCCCTCGGCGCAGGGAAAATTGTGATGACCGATATCAGTGAACACCGTCTCCGGGCAGCGATGAATCTCGGGGCCGATGCGGCACTTCATGCCTCGGAGGATGTCCCCGCGCGATTCAAAATCCTTAACGGCGGCGGGCCTGCCGATCTGGTCATCGTCTGCACGGGCTTTCTTTCCGCCTACCGCCAGGCACTGCACTCCGTTGACCGGGCCGGTACCATCCTGTGTTTTGCGCCTACAGACCCGGGTGTCGAGCTGCCCATCCCGGTGAATGATTTCTGGCGCAACGAGATCCGTGTGCTGCCTTCCTATGGTAACGCCCCCTACGATGCCGTGGTGGCGATCGAGTTGATCGACTCGGGGCGCGTTCCCGTTGAAAAAATGATCACCCACCGACTGAGCCTTGACGAGGCGGGGCAGGGCTTCCGACTCGTCGCTGAAGCTGGGGAGGCCCTGAAAGTCATCCTCTATCCCCACTCATTGTAGGTACGAGGCGCAAGGTTCGAGGAGCGAGAGCATTCCTCTTTTTTGCCGGGCGGATTCTATTCATTGGAAAATGACCCCATGAAGCAAGTTGTGCCGTCGGTCACGTTGGTCGACGCTCCTGAAAAAGAAAGCGGTGCTATCGGCAGCATGCCCTGTTCAGGAGCCGTTGCGGACCATCTCAGGGTACGGGAAGCTACCGCAAAAGAGAAAGAGGAATTCGCAAGTCTATTCCCGGAGCGGGATTGCGCCCGGTGGGTCGAGCAAGCCTTTCAGGCCAACCGGTCATGGGCTCCCGTTGTGGAGAGGTTCGAGAACAGGAAGTGGATTCCGATCGGGCTTGCCATCGTCAGCGCCACAGGGCAGATGGCCTTCGGACTTCTTCCCTCGTACCGGGGGCAGGGTCTTTCCTCGGCAGCGATCCGTGCCGTGATTCAATACCTGCGTGAATACACCCTGACGGTTCTCACCGTAAGGCTCGATGACACGGAACCCCTGATGGCGAGGGCTTTCGAGCGGGCCGGTTTCGTTTTTGCGGGACCCATCGTTTCGGCGGACCGAACCGAACGACGGTATGACTTTGTCATCCGGGGCGATTGCACAACCTTCAACGTCTGGATTTGAACCCTGTACTGGAGCCGCGGCCGACCGACATGCCGAAGGAGATTACCCACTGGCTTCTTGCCGAAGAGGTGTCACGGAGACTTCGAGGGACTCCTTTTGAGGAGCCCCTGAGGCGAAACGGCAATATCCTCCACCTCGGAGCCGTCGTCCACGATGCCCCCTATTATTATCTGAAGCCCGATCGCGAGAGACGATTCGGTGACCTTCCCCGGAAACTCCACGGTACGGTAGATGATGCCTACGAATTGATCGGGGCGCTTCTCAGCTACGCCCTGGAGAGGCCCAGGCAGGAGGAAGAGCCTCTGTTGGCCTTTCTCGTTGGGCTCGTAACCCACCTGTTTGCCGATGCCCTGATGCATCCGCTCATCTTCTATCTGACCGGCCGCTACGATGACCCTTCCTTTCGACAGGGGACCGTTGCGCGTCAGGACCACCGAAGGCTGGAATCCCTCATTGACATGCACCTTGTCGGCGGCTACGACCGGGTTCGGAACTACTCTCTTGCGGCCTTCCTCCGGTCAGCGGAGGTGCCGCTCGCCGGTCTTTACACCAACGTGGGCAGGGCCTGGTTCGAACCGGGAAGGGCGCCCGATTTTACCGGAGGCCTGATCTCGGCGTTTCGCCTCTTTGCCTTTCTGCAGGGAATCTTCCGGAATCCTTTCCTGGGGCGTCTTTCTTTCCGCCTGTTTGCGATTGCCCCTGCGATTGTTCGGGAGATCCTTGCCCTCTCGTACTCGCCCCAGCTTCTTCGATACGAGGGGCGGATCGCGGGAACGATCTCCTACCGTCATCCCTGTACGGGCCGTGAGCAGGCTCACGGGATTGCGGAGCTGTTTCAGGAAGCCGTTAGGCAAAGCGTCGCCTTCTGCCTGGGACTTGAGCCCCTGCTCGATTCAAGAGCGAATCGACCGGAAAGACTCATCCTGCCTGTTGTTGATCCGGCACTGGGTTTTGATCTCGATCGACCGCTGTGCCATTATTCAGAAAAGCGCTTCTTCGACTGATCCGGGGTATCGGCCATTCCCGGGGATTTTCCATTTGCAAAAACGACTCTCCATCATTACTCTAAAGTTTGTTATGAGCGCGGCCGTGCAACCTTTTGCCGCTTCTCCATTCCCGGGTACGCGACGGAATCCGATGACCTGGTTTCTCCTCAGCTTCTTTCTGATATATGGCCTGATGCATGGCTACGCCTTCTTCAAGGTGAGGGCTGCCGTCCACCTGGGAAGCACCGGTGGGATCCTCCTTGCCCTGTGGATGCTGTTGATGATCCTGGCTCCCGTCGGCATCCGGATCTTGGAATACCAGGGACATGAGAAACCGGCCATGGTCCTCTCCTGGGTGGCCTACCTGTGGCTCGGGTTTCTCTTTCTTTTCATGGTCTGCGCATTGATGGTCGACCTGTTGCGCTTCTTTGGCGTTACGGCAGCCTGGCTGACGAAACAGAGATTCCCGGCCTTTGCGCCGGGAGTGAAGGCTGCCTTTTTCTTGCCTCTCGTTCTCTCGTTGGCGGCTACGGTCTACGGGTATTATGAGGCTCTCCATATCCGGACGGAGCGTGTCGTCATCGAAACGGATAAACTGCCGGCAGGCATGGAGCGGTTCCGCATCTGCCAGATCTCGGACGTCCATCTCGGTCTTATCGTGCGCGAGAGAAGGCTGGCGATCATGCTTGACATTGTAAAGCGGGAAAACCCGGATCTGCTGGTCTCCACGGGAGACCTGGTCGATGGCCAACTGGATCACCTTTCATCGCTGGCCGACCCGTTGAGGGAAGTCCGACCCGCAGGAGGGAAATTTGCCGTGACGGGAAACCATGAATTCATTGCCGGCATAGAAAAATCCCTGGCTTTCACGAGTGATGCAGGTTTTAACGTCCTCAGAGGGGAGGCGCGTGATGTCGGCGGCTTTCTCACGATTGCCGGAGTTGATGACCCCGCGGGCCAGGGCTTCCGGCTCATGGGGAAGGAAAACGGGGAGGGTGAACTCCTCGCATCGCTTCCCCGGGACCGATTCATCCTTTTCCTCAAGCACAGGCCGACGCTCGAGGTGACCACCCGGGGTTTTTTTGATCTCCAGCTTTCGGGTCACACCCACCGCGGCCAGATTTTCCCCTTTAACTGGATCGTGGGACTCTACTTCCCTTTGGGAAGCGGGCTTCACGACCTCGGCGGCTCCCTTGTGTACGTGAGTCGGGGGTCGGGAACCTGGGGCCCGCCCATCCGTTTCCTTGCACCCCCCGAGGTAACGGTGATCGATCTGGTCAGACGCAAGTCGGGGAGTCCCAAGAGAGGGAATGCAGATGGATGAACAGACCCTGAATGCAGCTGACATCGAGTTCATTCGGGCGCATGGCATCGCCCGGGAGACGGTCTTGCATCAGATCGATCTATGCCGCCGGGGAGCCACCGCCGTTCGCCTTGACCGACCGGCGACCGTCGGCGATGGCATCGTCAGAATCAAAGAGGGGGAGCAGGAAGGCTTCGTTGCGCTCCACGATGAGGCTGCCGCAGCCGGGCGCTGTCTGAAATTTGTGCCCGCCTCGGGAGCGGCCACACGCATGTTCAAGGAGTGGCACAGTATCTATCGGAGCGGATTTCAAGGCAAGGAGGCATTCGAAGCCTTCGTGGAAGCTCTGCCTCGCTATGCCTTCTTCAGGGACCTGATCGCCGTTCTTGCCGCAACCGGCCAGGACCTGCGTGATCTGATCCGCCAGGGACGAGGACAGGAGATCGTCGATTTTATTCTCAACGAAAAAGGGCTCCATTACGCCGGCAAGCCCAAGGCACTTCTGAAATTCCATCAATATGACGATCGAGCTCGGACAGCTCTGGAGGAGCACCTCATTGAGGCAGCTCTCTACGTCAGGGACGGCACCGGTCTGTGCCGGATCCATTTCACCGTCTCCGATGAGCATCTCGAAATGGTGAAGGAACTCCTGGGCCAGGTGACGGAATTTTACGAAAAGCACCTCGCTGTGAGGTTCGAAGTGGGGCTCTCCGTCCAGAGCGATTCAACTGACACGATTGCCGTCGATCTTGAAAACCGCCCCTTTCGGGACCGGGCGGGACGGCTTCTCTTTCGTCCGGGAGGGCACGGGGCATTGCTTTACAACCTGAACGCCATCGACGGGGATATTATTTTCATCAACAACATCGACAATGTCGTTCCGGACCGGCTTCGAAATGTCACGGTCCGCTACAAGAAAATGATTGGCGGATACCTGGCCCTTGTGCAGCGCGAGCTCTTCGGCTATCTTCAGGCACTGTCAGATCCGGCAGCGGGGGAGCGGGCAATCGACGAGGCGACCCGTTTTGCCATGGAGCGTTTGGCGTGCGTTCTTCCTGCCGGCTTGGAGAGGCAGCCTCTGGATCAGAGGAGACAGATTCTGATGGAGCGGCTCAACCGACCCTTACGCGTTTGCGGGATGGTGCAAAACGAGAGGGAACCGGGGGGTGGACCCTTCTGGGTGACCGGCATCGACGGCGGGTGCTCTCTGCAGATTGTTGAGGAAGTCCAGGTGGACAAACAGAAAGGAAACCAGGCGAACATCTGGGCATCTTCGACTCACTTCAATCCCGTCGATCTTGTCTGTGGTGTCCGTGACTTCCGCGGCAGGAAATTCGATCTCAGGCAGTTCGTCGATCAGGATCAGGTCTTCATCTCGACGAAATCGCACGAGGGCTGTGACATCAAGGCAATCGAACTTCCCGGGTTATGGAATGGATCGATGGCCTTCTGGCACACCCTCTTCGTTGAGGTTCCCAGCGAAACCTTCAACCCGGCGAAGACCGTCGAGGATTTGCTGCGCCCGACGCATCAACCGTAAAAGGATCGAGGTCCTAGGAACGAGGACCGGAGAAAAAATAGAAATCCTCGAACCTCGCGCCTCGATCCTGCCGTTATTAGATCATCCGATCCTGCAACTCGGCGCGATTTGCCGGCTTGACGACAAGAAGGCTCGTCTTGCCTTCCTGCAGGCACTTTACGGTGACTTCCTCAGCGTCCTTCGGGGTGTCTGCATATGCAGCACAGATGGCAGCTGCCTGCCGGCACATCTCCTCCGGACCGCCTTCGGGCAGCGAGCAGAGCGGACCTGGGAAATGACTCATCCGAAAGACGGCGTCACGATTTTCGATCAGGGTTTCCAGCACCTGGTTGTCGCGCTGATTTCGCCCGATGATGACTTTGTGACGCTCATCGAGCCGGATGTGTCTTCCCACCTTCAAAAGCTCCAGGTCCCGCGTCGTGAATTCGGGGTGATGGGCGAAGAGGTCCTTGAGGCGCCTCGAGAACATGGGATCTGTCAAAAGGCATCCCCCTGCGGGGTTGGAATATTCCGTGATCCCGTAGCGGTCGGCCATTTCCATTTGTCGTTTCCGACCCCTTCCCGAGATGTCGAGGAGCCGCTCCCGGTCCACCTTGCCTTCCGCTTCCGGTCGGGTTTCGGGAAGCAACCTGGCGGAAAGCGGCCGCAGGATTCGGTCCGCATAGCCGGAGTTTTTTGCCACCACGTGAAGCATTTGCCGGCTCTGAGACATGGGCCGCTGTCCCAGGACTTCACCGGTGAAGACGAAGTCGTATCCTTCTTCCTCCATCTTTTTCCCTGCGATCTTGAGCATGAGGGTATGGCAGTCGATGCAGGGGTTCATGTTCTTCCCGTATCCGTACCGCGGGGCTTTGACGACGGCGAGGTGCATCTCTGTGATGTCGAGGACCTCGAGCGGCAGGTCGATCATTTGGGCAGCCGCTTTCGGTTTCTCGACACCGAAGAACGGGGTGCGAAAGGTAAGTCCCCGGACGTCGATTCCCTGTTCCTGGATCAGCTTGACGGAGACGATGCTGTCGAGTCCTCCCGAGAAAAGGGAGATGGCTTTGACGGGTTTGTGTGCGACTGTAGAAGGCAACGATTTTGTGACCTTTCGTTTCCAGCCCACTGAACGCACCGGCTATACAATGCTCACCAGGCTCAATAGCTGACGATCTGTCGATTCCAGCGTTCGCGGATGAACGCGCAGAGGTCGCGGTCTGCATCGGGGGGGACGAGATAGAGCGTTCCTTTTTCCGATGTGAGCCGAAGTGCATTGAGCGTGATGAGCCATCGGAGTGGGCTGTCGCCCTCGGGAGGCCTGAATTCGATGCTTTCCACCATGTATGGGATATCGAGCCCCTTGAGGACTTTCTCCACGACGGCCCTTCTTTCATCATCGCCTGCGATCTGGACGAGGCTCACTCCTTTTTCTCTCAGTCCGGCCTGAAGCTCAGCTGGCAGTTCCCCGAAGTGGATGACCACCGTCCGGGTACCGATGCGCACGGAGTAATCCGCACGGATCGCAAGAGGTCCTCCCTCCGTCGACGGGTTGCGCACAGGGATCCTCTGATCCCTGGTATAGGTATACCCCAACAGGTCGAGCAGCGAGCCGACGAGGACCCGGTTGCCGCCGGGATCAAGGGCCGGGATGTCGGAGGGAGCCTGAGAAGGCTGGCGGTCGCGCACCTTCCCGGTTCCCGCATCGACCTCGAGCACGGGATATCCTTTTTTTTCGGCGAACCGGACGATCGGCTCCGGGATCGGCGGTAGGCGGCTTTCCATGCGGCAGATGCCCAAAAGGGTTGTTTCCCTACCCTCGGATGATCTCAGGACAAGAATCCAGTCCACGCGCAGTTTCAGTGCCGGCGTTGTCCCCATGTCCAGATAGCCATCGTGACGGCGGAAGGTGTAGTCTCGCGAGGCCGCGAAGACAGCGGCCAGCATGGAAAGGATGTCTTCCTGTCCGTTGCCGGTGATAACCGTGAAGTTTCCCCAGCGCGATCGCATGAGGTTTGCCGTCTCGTCAGGAATCTGGTGTGCGAAGTCCAGAAGAATCCGGCTTCCGTCCGTGAGTTCCACCATGGGGATTTCGGCGCAATCGACGGCCAGCTGCTCCTGTTCGGTCAGGGGGATGAAGTATTTCCCGTTCCGGATGAGCGAACCCCCGGCTCGTTTGATCACCGCCGCGAGAATCTCGACGTCGCGCTCGGTGGGGTGATATGCCGTAGCCGCGATTTGTTCATTTTCTGTTTCCTCGGGTCCCGCTGTCTGCCTCATGGGCACAGCGGCTGCGGATCCTCTGTCCGGGAGAATCAGCATCTGCCCGGGGTAAATCCTGTTCGGGTCGACGAGATCCAGATTGAGTTTCTTCACGAGTCCGATCCACTTTGCCATCTCTCCGCGGGTGATGCCGAGCCGATCATGGAGGATCCCGGAGAGTGTGTCCCCCCTGTTCACGACATACTGATTGGGCCCAGGCTCGGCAAGCCGTGGCAGGGTGATCTTCTGCCCCGGATAGATGAGGTTGACATTGCGGATCTCAGGATTGAGTTTTCTCACGAGCCGGTTGACCGATGCGGACTCCGCCGCCGGTCTTCCCAATTTTCGCCGGATAATCGTCGAGAGATTGTCCCCTTTCTGCACAATGTAGGCAGAGGGCCTGTCTTTTGACATCGCCTTCTTTTTCAATATCAGATGGGCCGTGTCTTCCTGGGATACGGAAAGGGAAGGGCACAAAAGGAGGGCGAGTCCTGCGGTCAGGGCAGTGGCGGCGCACATCATGCGGAATGTCCGTGGATGCATGAAGAAACCCTCCTGACTCCAGGGGTGTCGGGTCGTACCTTACCAAAGGGTCCGGCGAATGTCAAACGCCGATCGGCCAAAAGAAAAGAGCCATGGCTCTTTCGGGCCATGGCTCGTTTGTTTGCTTCGAATGTTGGGGATTACAGACCGCTCTTGAAGTTGTCTCTCATCAGCTCGCGGGCGATGATCATCCGGCGGATTTCGGAGGTGCCGGCGCCGATTTCCCACAGTTTCTGATCCAGGAAGTGACGGGTCACACCGTACTCGGTGCAGTAGCCGTAACCGCCGTGGATCTGGATGGCATCGAGACCGATCTTCGTGCCCATCTCGCCGCAGTACAACAGGGATGCCGCCGCCATGCGGTCGAGATCCGTGCCCTTGCCGCCGGACTTGTTCTTCAGCGTGTCGCAGTAGGCAGCTGCGCTGTAGGCCATCCAGCGGGACGCCTTGTAGCCGCAGTACATGTTGGCGAGTTTTTCCTGGATCGACTGGAAGGAGGCGATGGGCTTGCCGAACTGAACTCTCTCCTGGGAGTACTTTAGGGAGAGCTCAAGGCAGCTTCTCATCGACCCGAGGGTGCAGCCCGACAGGGTGATGCGCTCGGTGCAGAGGCCGGAGGTCAGAACCGACACGCCCTTGTTGAGGCCGCCGATGAGGTACTCTTCGGGGAGCTCCATGTCCTCAAAGGTCACAAGACCCGTGGGGGAAGTTCTCATGCCCCACTTCTTGATCTTCTCGACAGACCAGCCCTTCTGCTTCTTGGGGAAGCACATGAAGGTGGAGATTCCGTGGGGGCCTTTCTCGGGGTCCGTCTTGGCGTAGAACACCATGAAGTCGGCGAGCGGTCCGTTGGTGATGAAAATCTTGCTGCCGTTGATGATCCACTTGTCGCCCTTCTTGACGGCCTTGGTTGCCATGCTCATGGCGTCAGAGCCGGCGTTGGGCTCGGTGATGCCGAGGCAGCCGATGTACTCGCCCGTGCAGGACTTGGGCAGGATTTCCATCTTCTGCTTTTCCGTCGCGTTTCGGCGGAAGTTGTCGAAGCACAGCGTCTGGCTGGCGCCGACGGTCATGGAGAGCGCGTTGCTCACGCGGGCGATTGTCTCGTAGGCGAGCAGGGTTTCCACGTAGCCCATGGCAGCTCCGCCGTACTTCTCCTCAAACACGATACCATTAATTCCCAGGTCTCCTGTCTGTTTGAAAAGACCCTCGGGCATCACGTCCAGTTCGTACGCATGCTCCATCTGGGGCTCGAGCCAAGCGATACCCCACTTGTACACGCTGTCCTCGAGCATTCTTTGTTCTTCGGTGAAAGTGAAATCTAACGCCATAACCAACTACCTCCCTTTATAAAATTTGGCCCCAAAGCGCGAATTACGGATGTTTCCTGTGCTAGCGCATAGCGTGAGTGTCATGGTGCAACTCGCCCGGGGTGTTCCTCTCTCTTTTTCAGGCGTGGCTAAAGAACGGTGGGGCAGGGAAACATATACGTGCCGCAAACGGCGTTCATGAGTCCCGACAAAACGCGTGATATATACATAAATGCAGCCGTTCTGTCAAGGTTAAAAACACCCTTTTTGAGCGGGAAAAAAGATTTCTGCCATGGCCTGTGATGCGCTGGCCGATACCCGCATGAGACGTCATGTCCGGCCTCGAGAAGGGCCTGCCGTTCGCACCCCAACTAAGATCGTAACGGAGCATTCGCCGACAGGCAGGCAACGGGCGAGATGTTCAAATAATGCACATAGTGTTCGTTTAGTGCACGGATGTCGATAGCGCTATTTCGGTCTGTTGACGGGAAGAAATTGTTTTTGTTCACGTATCGCACGATTGTCTTGCCGACTGTCTTGAGTGGTGTAATGATCACGACTTGGACAAGATGGTTGTTGCGACTTCAAATTGTTGAATTAAAATAGATTTTAATAGCATAAGCGTTTTCTTATTTTCTTCTCTCCCGGAAGAGGGAGTGGCATTGTTATTGCTGAACCTGAAATCATTAGCGCCGCAGGAAATGATGAAGACCCTGACAGACCCCTAAATTTCCCGGCGCTTGAAATGAGCGGTTCATCGGTGGGTGGTTTTGGTCCCTCCTTTCCATCCACCGATGTTCGCTTATTTTCTCTGCGGGATCAAAATATGTTAAAGAGGTACGTTGAAAATCAAATAAAGCGCTGCCTCTCCAACCCCGCGATTCTCGTCATTGCACTGGTCTGCCTGTCTTCTTCCGGGCGCCGGAAGTCCACCATTCCTTACTGGGCCACGCAATCCCTCTGATCATCGAAGCCGGTCGATATCCGTCTTGCCGCATCTTTTGCCTTTTTGCTGCCTTTTGCATGATTCTCTGGGCATGGAAGTCCCCTCCTGCGGCACAGAAAAAAATTTTCAGCCCTATTGTATTAAATGCATTGATCTGTTATAGGCATTCTGGAATGAGAGGAAGACAGAAATAACGACAAACCGTGGTGTTGCAACCATGAGACGGAGAAACGCAAAACCCCCGTTTACGATCCTGTGAACGGGGGTTTTTTATGATTTTT
>DATJPI010000306.1:0-6227 GCA_035506495.1 Syntrophales bacterium | reverse complement strand
TTTTCATTGCCGTTCACCTTCACCCTGTGCACCATCATCTTGCTCCAGGGGTCCCCAAGGTAGGGGGCCTGGGCGGCCGACGGCCCGATCCGCCACTTGTAGGCGGGGCTATAGGTGTTCGTGATATCCAGCGCATAGTATCCGCAGTATTGGTTGTACGTCGTCGAGTAGACATTCAGAAAGTTCGAATTGCACGATGAAGAGCTGCTCCAGAGGTTGCTTGTGCCGCCGCGGCCCTCCCCAAAGACGAGGAACGTCTTCCAGTCCGTTGCGGACTTCGCGGTCCCGTCGCCACTTCCCACCCAGGCATCGGCCACCGTGATGGGACCATCCACATAATATTGATGGGTCAGGCCTGTCGGATGAGTCTTGTGGGCGATGTTCGCAAGCTTGTTCAGGGCATTCGGGGGAATGAAGCTCCAGACCTCGGCCCCCGAATCCGTCCGGAAGGCGTGGAGTTGTCCGTCATTGGACCCGGCCACGACAACACGCTTTCCATTGGCCGTCGAGCGGAAATTGGTGGCTCGGAAGGATGTAAAGGCTCCAGCGCCGTCGCGAGCGTCCTTGAAGTAGGCCGACGGTGTTCCCACCGTTACGGGATTGGATCGGAAGGTATCGCCCAGTTTCCAGTTGTCCTTGTTGTAGCACGTGGCAGGCGAAGCCGCGCACTCACCCCGGATGTACCCGACGACTTCATCGCGTCTCGTCGTTGTCGACACATTGAGGTCCGCCGCTACAATATTCGTCGTATTGAACGCCGTGAGTGCCCCGGACTTGTACGTGTAGATGTTTCTCGACGAGGCGTTCGTCCCCTGCAGGACATCACCGGCATCCCAGATAGCCCCACCGATCGTCCCGTCGTTGTTGATCTGGTATTTCGTCATGTGTCCCAGCCAGAAGGGGTCGCCGTTGATGGGCTGAAAGGCAGCCTCATAGATGAAGTTCTCGTCGATGAGCCGCGAGGAGGCCACCGAGGCCTGGGAGAAGGAATAGGTGGCTTCGCGGATCACACTGATGGCCTGCCGGAAGGCCGCCTCGAGTTCGTCGGAGTTGTTGGCAAGAAAGGCATAACCGGAGAGCGGAAGCGTGCCCGGGTCGTTGGAAGTGGCGAAGCAAGTATCGTGATTGCCGTCACAGTTCCCCGTCGTGGAGGAGCTGCCACAGCTTGTGATCGCCGAGGTGTCGAAGGCCGTCTCGTCGCCGCTGTTTTCCACGAGCGGATTGTCCGTCCCACCATAATAGGCCATCCAGTTGAGGGTGTTTTTCAGATAGTCGGGCATGTTGCTCCCCATGCCGATGACGAAAATCTTGTAGCCTGCGTCGGCGAGGGCCTTGGCCGCCAGCACCGACTCGCGCCGGCGCTTGTACTGGTCGGATTGGGTGTCGTAGCCCGCACCGCCGCAGTACATCGTGTCGGCCCCGTCGGTCACGAGAATGACGAACTTCTGGCGGCAGGATCTGTACGTGTCGGCCGCCTTGTGGGCATCGAGATAGGTCTTGACACCCTGGAGACCTGAGACCAAAGGCGTGGCGCCGGAGACGTTGTAGTAGTTCATCCAATAGTTGATGCTCGAGCTATCCCCCGAAGACTGATTCATCGTGCAGGAAGTGCTGTTGCCGCAATAGATGAGGGAGTACTTCGTAGCGATATCGCGCAGCTTCGTGTAGGAGCTCCCCTGGAATTTCCCCAGGCCGATGCGGATGTTGAGACTCGTCTCGTCCGTGCTGTCAATTGTGCCGCTGTGGTTGTCGTCGAGGATGTTGAAGAGGGTCTTTCTGGCGATCTCGAAGCGGGAGCAGTAGGTTGTGTAGCCCGAGTGCCAGTTGTCATCGTAGAACGGTCCCGAGCAGGAAGAATTGCTGTATTCATTGACGGGATTGTTCCATGAGTCATGGTCGCCGGGCGGATTCCACTTCATGCTCCCCGACAGATCGAGAACGATCATGGCGTCAGGAGCGATGGAGGTGAAGAGGCCTGTCTCGTCTGCCCGGCTGTCAGGAGTTGCTCCGATCAGAAAAATGCCTGCAAGGGCTGTGATGATGAGATCCCGAAGGATGGTTTGTTTCCTCGGCATAACGCTTCTCTCCTATCGCGACATGGTGCCCATTTCTACGGGGCCGTAGCCGAGCCCCACGTCGATGGACAGCGTCGTATTGTACGCCGTGTTGGTCCCCGTGATGCGCGCGTCGTACCGGGCCAGCCCCCACATCTGGGATCCGCCGATGGAAAACCCCGGCAGGGGGACTTGGGCGGGGCCCGTCGTGGCATCGGTGATATTGTTGATAACGTAGCGCGAATTGGGATCCGTCGCCGGGTCCACCTGATTGTCCGATCCGATCAGGGCCGCTGGCGTGGTGGCATCGAAGTTGACCGTCAGCCAGTGAAGCCCCGATTCAGCGGCATTGACGGCCTTCTTGTCACCCACGCTCTTCATGCTGATCCGGATGTCTCCCGTGGAGAGGTTGATGGCGATGATTCCCACGGCCAGCAGGATCAGGTTGGCCAACAGCGCAGCCACGAGGGCAAATCCTCTTTCCTTTGTTCTGCGTTTCATGCTCACCCGTCCTTGATCAGAATTGTATCCCGTGGTTTCGGGGAACGACGCTGGTCGAATAAGCCATCTGCGCTTTCTGACCTGTATTCGGATCGACATCGGCCGAACTCACGAGGAGCGAGATCTCGATGCGCCGGATCCTCGGGATGTCGTTCGGCAGGTTCGCATAGTCGATCGGCGCACCCGTCCCATCATAGTATCGAAACACGGGCAGGGCCCCGTTCGTGACCTCGACGGACCGAACCTCGGGATGACCCGAAACGGGTCCGAGAAAAGAAATGGGGGCCAGAGGACTCCTGACGCCTGCCGCGCAGGTGATCGCCTCCCGGTTGAGTCTCAGGTTCGCGGCATCGTACTCATAACGAATGATCTCACCGACGAGGTTGCCGCAATTGCCGTCCGGTTCCAGATCCATCTCGACGGTGATCGCAGTCGCCGTCGCCTCCTGGATGCCCTTTCGGTTCTGATTTCCCGAGATGCTGCAGTCAGCGGGAACGCGCCAGAGGTTCACCGTGGCAAGCGGATTGAAGGAAGCCATACGGATCTCCGTGGCCATGATCTCCAGGGCGGCTCTTGCATCCTGGTTCGCGCTCACCTTGCGCTCGATTCCCACGGAGGAGCGCTGCCCCGACCAGACCGCCGTCATCACCGCGGCAAGCAAAACGAGCCCCACGGCAATGGCCATGACGAGCTCGACGAGAGTAAATCCTCTTGCACCTTTCCGCTGCGCATTCATTACTTGAAAAACTCCTGTCTCGATGCGATGAGGGTTTCGGAAACGCCGCGCGTGTTGCCCGGCCAGGTCACCCGGACCTGCACCGACCATGCATTGGTCGCTCCCGCAAGCGGCGTGACGGTCGTGTTCACGGTGTAGGTCACATCGCCCGCCTGCTGAGCCGTCTGACTGCTGGAGTAGACATTTCGGCTCGGCAAAGCACCGGTTGTTACGGCGTTGTTCGGATTCATGATCTGGATCTCATTTCGTTCCAGTTCGCTCTGCAGAATTCCTGCAGCCCGTCCCATGAAATCGGAACGCCCTGCCGCATTCCAGGCCGTGGGCTGCATGGAGAGCAGCGCCAGAATGCCGATGGTCGTGAGGAACAGAGTGATCAGAACCTCTATCATGGTGATCCCGCGGTTATTGCATATTGTACGTAACATGGGACCTCCCTGTGATCAGCGTCGTGATCGTGGCCGTTGACCCCCGATCGTTGGTGATCACCACGGTTCCGAAAGGATTGATGGCCCCGTTGGCGATCATCAGGATCGGAGACTGTGAGACGCTTGTGATCCGGACACCACTGCCGAATTCCGAAAGTGCCCTCGATGCCGGGTAGTTCGGCACATCGGCGTATGCTCCCGCACCGTCACTGTCCCAGCGCAGGCTGTATTCATTGGTGTTCATGTTGAAGCTCATCATATGAGTCTTTCCGCTCGAGAGGGCCGCCTCCCTCAAATAGGCGACATCCGATGCCATGGTCCTGGCAACGGATTTCAGGCTCGAGTTGGCCAGCCAGCCCGACATCAGAGGAACGGCTATGGAAAGCACGGCTCCGAGTAGGATGAGAGCAATCAGCAGCTCGACCAGGGTAAAACCCGCAACCGGCCGGGGTTGCCGCCGGGGAAGGACTCCGGTCAGGCCTTTGGAGCACAATGCTCTCATGTCGCTTACCCTCTGGGCTCACTGCGCTTCTTCCTCCTTTTTCCGACCCCGGTTTACCCGATGGTCCACGGGATCAAGGAATCGCTAATAATTCAGCAAGAAGCATGCCTGCATGGGCTTCGCAGCGTCGGCTGCGACCGGCTCACGTCGAAGGCGCCGATCTGGCGGTCAGACAGGAAAAGAAACCCGGGCGGGAGTGAGGTGCGATGGGGGACGAAATGGAATTTCCCCTTACGGAAGAACCCCGTCTCGTCTGTAAATGGGATGTCCTGCCAGGCAATCCTGCTGCCATATCCTCGTCTCGGACTTAGGCCAGTGACTTTGCGCCCCAACCTTTCGGAAGGTTTGCCCTTATCAGGCCGTGAACCTGGTTTGAAAAATGAAGCACCTTCGCCAGGGGGCGGTGCTTCCCATCTAAAAGAACGAACAAGGGTTGCGCACGTTGAATCGCTGCGCCACCGATTTAGAGAAATCTCCCGGATACGGGATAGAGCTCCTTCTGATAATTTTATTCGGAGATTTAGAGGAAAACTTAAGGGAAATTTGCGGGTCTCCACGAAGGAGAAAGAGGGGATGCAGGAATTTTAACCTTTTGATATTTATACTGTTTTACCGACAGGGCCCAGGATGGCAGGATACGGGTCGCTCAGGAAAGGCTCCGATAAAGAAAAAGATGCGTCATATGTGTTCCCACAAAGAGGTACATCACGGCGGCAATCGACAGAAAGGGGCCGAACGGCACGGCGTATTTCATGTCCTTCCCATGGATCATTATGAGCACAATGCCGACCAGCGCCCCGAGGATGGAACTGATAAATACGACAAAAAACAGGGACTTCCATCCCAGGAAGGCCCCGATCATGGCCAGAAGCTTGATGTCCCCACCCCCCATGCCTTCCCGTTTGGTCAGCATCTCGTACCCGACGGCAACAAGATACAGAAATCCTCCGCCAATCAGGATCCCCAGCAGCGATTCCACAAAACCGACTTCCATGAAGAAAACGGCCAGAAGGAAGAACACCGGTATCCCTGGCAGTGAAATGACATCGGGGATGATCTGGTGGTCCAGATCGATGAACGTGATGACGACCAGCGATGCCGTGAAAAGGAACGCAGAAAGATACTGGAGACTGACGTCATATTTCCAGAATATCGCCAGGGAAAGAACGGCTGTCAGCAACTCAACCAAGGGATATCTAGGCGAAATAGGCTCTCCACAATCCCGGCACCTGCCCCGAAGAATCAGCCAGCTCAGGATGGGAATATTGTCGAAGGGGCGAATGGGTTTTTGGCATTTGGGGCAGTGGGAGGAAGGGAAAAGGATCGATTTTTCTTCCGGGATCCGCCAGATGCAGACGTTCAAAAAACTCCCGACAATGGCACCGAGTACGAATGAGACAATGCCCCAGAATATTCCCATTTTTTACCCGTCTTCGCCGACTCGAAGCTCCGATACCGACATGAGACGTTTGCAGAGATCCGCTCCGGTCAAACGTCGACTACCCGTCCTTTCGAGCCCAGTCGTAAGGAATATCATTTTCGTGCGGATGGATCCGATATTCGTCGGGATCGTCGTACCGGTAAACATCCGTGGGTATGTTGATGACAAGAGCCTCCTCGTGGGAAATGCACTTGAAGCCATGGAAGACCAGCGGCGGGATGTGGAGCAGAATCGGGTTGTGCTCCCCGACAAAGTATTCATTCACTTCCCCGAACGTGGGGGATCCTTTGCGGCTGTCGTAGAGAACGATTTTCATCATTCCCTTGACGACGGCCATGTTGTCGGACTGCCGTTTGTGGTAGTGCCATCCCTTCACGACGCCGGGGTAGGCCGTGGTCATGTAAACCTGTCCGAACGTTTCATACACCTCATCGTCGGCCCTCAAGATCTCCATGAGCCGGCCCCGTTCATCTGGAATGACGCGAAGTTTCTTAATCTTTACCCCTTCTATCATGACAATTCCTCTCCTCATCCGTGAACGTGCAGCGTCATTCCGGCGCCGGGCTTC
>DATJPI010000305.1:0-4988 GCA_035506495.1 Syntrophales bacterium | reverse complement strand
CATCCGGGAGCGGCTGATGGCCATGGACGGAAGCATCGAGATCGAATCCGTCCCGGGGACCGGCACGGCGGTCACCGCCATCCTGCCTACCTCTTTGGACTGATTGCAATCAACCCGATGCATGGGGTACGCAAGCCGTCGCGCTGACTCGCGAGTTGCTCCCGGATATCGTTCTGATGGATGTAAAAATGCCGGTCATGGACGGAGCCGAAGCCACCCGCCGGATTCTTGCCGAGATTCCCGGCGTGAAGATCCTGGCTCTTTCCATCTACACAGATGACAGATGCATAGAGGACAGGATGCGTGCCGGCGCCCTGGAATATATCCTGAAAGGCGGCGATGCCGGGGAATTGTCCAACACCATTCGCAGAATGACAGGCCCCCGGCGTATGTAATCGGCGCCTGCCTCTTCCCATCCTTCCAAGCGCAGATCTTCCGAACGTTTCGATCCCCTTCCGCGCGACGTTGTGAAGTCATTTCTGGCTCGACGGCAGAAGGCTCGCTCGGAGCAGACAGTCGCCATGGGAAGTGTGACCCGTGCTGAACCCAAATCCCTTGACAAGGCTGTCTATTAACGCTATCGGGAATTTGAAAACTCGACGAACCGATGGGGACCGCTTATGAACGAATTAAAGACCAAGCACGAGAAAAAGGTTCCAGGAAACAGTTTGTTTTTCGACTCCATCCTGGACAACCCTTTCGAAGGGATCCTGGCCATTGACGCCACGGGGGTCATCACCTACGCCAACGGATTCTTCCTAAACATCCTGCAGGTCTCGGATCGGGAGCTCCTGGGCCGGAAGGTATGGGAGGCCCTGCCCGGCTGCCGGCTCTACGACACCGTTTTGCAGGGTTACTCGCAGTGGGGCGAGAATCTCAAAATCAGCGGTCGTGATTTCCTGATCATGCGATTTCCCGTGAAGCAGGACGGGCTGATTGTTGGCGCCGTCGTCAAGACCATCTTTCCCGACATGGCGACGGCCAAGGGGATCGCAAACCGGGTGATTCACCCGTCCAAAGCCGTCGAGCCGCGGCGCTCGCTTTACACCTGCATGGATATCATCGGAGAGACGCCCCCCATGCTTGCCGCTAAAAAGCTTGCGCGCAAGGCCGCCCGGACGGATTCCACCCTCCTGATCACAGGCGAAAGCGGCACAGGGAAGGAGGTTTTCGCCCAAGCCGTGCACAACCGTTCCATGCGGCGAGAGGGACCCTTCGTGAAGGTGAACTGCGCCGCCATCCCCGAGAACCTGCTGGAATCGGAGCTGTTCGGCTTCGTCGACGGATCCTTCACGGGCGCCATGCGGGGCGGCAAGCCCGGGAAATTCGAACTGGCCGAAGGGGGAACGATCTTCCTCGACGAGATCGGGGACATGTCGATGGCCATGCAGGCAAAACTTCTCACGGTGATCCAGGAAAAAGAGGTGGAGCGGATCGGCGGGACAAAACCCATCACGCTGAATGTCCGGATCACCGCCGCGACGAACAAGGACCTGCGCAGGATGGTCCGCGAAGGGCGCTTCCGCGAGGACCTCTTCTACCGCCTCAAGGTGCTGGAGATCGCGCTCCCCGTGTTGAAGGAACGGATGGAAGATATCCCGATGATCGTGGACTACCTGATCAAGAAGATCAACCAGAGGATCGGGTCCGACATCCAGGGTGTCACCCCAGCCTCCATGAAATGCATGATGAGCTATCATTGGCCGGGAAACGTACGCGAGCTCGAGAACATGATCGAGCAGGCCATCAATCTGAGCGAAGACGCCTTGATCGACCTCACGGGACTGCTGAAGGTGCCCCGTGAGGAATGGTGTGTCGCCGATGCCAATGAGACAAACGAGAAGAGACGATTCCGCGAGTCCGTCTCGGACACGGAAAAAGAGCTCATCCTCGACGCCCTGGCTCGTGCAAGCGGAAACAAGGCAAAAGCTGCCCGTCTGCTCAAAATGCAGCGATCGGTCCTCTACAAGAAAATGGCCCGCCTCAATATCTGAGCACATCTGTCCTCCGGCGTCCACATAGGAGACACCCGTCTTCATTGTGGACATGGAAGAGATGCCCGATTTTAGCCTTTTCGTATCCTGCTGTCATATACTTCGTACTGTAAGTTGATGAAAAATAGGGGCATTTTTTTCGTGAGCTCTGCGGGGAGGCCGTGGCATGCCCTTTGCGATAGGGCACGGCTGACCTCCAGCACGCTCGTGGTCTGTCCGTTGCGGGATGGTCGGTCACAATGAATATTCCGCTTGAATGCTAATAAATCGAAAACGGAGGGAAGGCACAAATGGCACACGACAAGCGCATCGTTAAGCACGAGGAGAAGATTGAGGAACTGCGGAAACAGATCCCGGAGTGGGTGAAGAACCTGAAGCGGCCACCGACACCGCTCCTGACGCCGAAGTTTGGACCCCTCGAGGGTATCCGGGTAACGAGCACAGGTATCATTGCCGCCCAGCCATTCATGGCGACCAAGATGGCTGAGTTCGGTGCGGAGACCATTCATGTCGAGCGGCCCGGGGGCGACCCCTACCGGGTCATTCCGCCGCTTCTGACCCGGGGGCCGAGGGAGCACAGCTGCGATGCGGCTGAGATCACCAAGAACAAGCTTTCACTGGGCCTCGACATCAAATACAAAAAAGGTCTCGATCTCCTGATGGCGCTCTGGAAGATCTCGGATGTGTGGATGGAGTCCTCGGCGCCCGGCACAATCGAAAGAGCCGGCATCAGCGCCGAGTTGGCCCTTGCCGTCAATCCCAAGCTGGTGATCGTGCGCGTCAGCACCTACGGCCAGTTCGGCCAGGAGGAGTTTCTGGGGCGCCCGGGCTACGACGGCCTGGCGCAGGCCTACGGCGGGATGATGTCCATCACGGGCGACCCGGCAGGCCCGCCGCAACGGGCAAAGACCTACACGGGAGACATCCTGACGTCTTTGACGGGCTGGGCTGCAACTCTCATGGCCCTCATGGTGGTCCAGAAGACAGGGAAAGGGCAAGTGATCGACTGTGCACAATTCGAGGCCGTTGCCCAGACGCAGGGCAACGTGCTTCCGCTCTACACGGGCCAAGGGGCGACCTACGGGCACACGGGGAACCGGGCAGCAGGCTTCCAGCCCTACGACACGTTCAAGTGCAAGGACGGCTATGTCTTCATCGGAGCCTTCGGGGGGGCAATCTATCCAAGGGTGCCCAAGTTCCTGGGCCTCGACCCGGAGGTGTACAACTACACGGACTGCTCAAAGGACGCCGCCGCCGTCAACTCGGAGAAGGGAAAGGAACTGGACCGGCGGCTGCGGGAATACTGCGCCAACAATACGTGCCTCGATGTCGAGAATGCGCTGAACAAGGCCCAGATAGGCTGCTCACGGATCTTCGGCGCCAAGGACCAGTACGCCGACGAGCACTACAACAAGCGGGAGATGATCGTGCCCGTACTGGATCATCAGTCGGGCATTCCCATCCGGGTCTACGGGGTCACGCCGAAGATGTCGCTTACTCCAGGACAGATCTGGAGAGGGGCGCCGTCGATCGGCGAGGACACGACGAATATCCTGTCGCAGATGATCGGTCTGCCGGACGACGAGATCAAGAAGCTTTACAGCGAGAAGGTCGTCCACCGGACGGAACCCTTCACGAAACCCCAGGTCGAGGCGGCACACCCCTGAGGAAAAGGCTGTGCCGGTGTATCGTTCATAATGCCGCGGCGGGGCTCATAACGAGTCCCGCCGCGCCCACTTCTCAATGACTCATCCATCAGGGGAGTGACCGAATGAAGAACCGCATCACGGAGCTGTTCAATATCCCCCACCCGATTGCGATGGGAGGCATGGCCGGGGTGACGGATCCCCTGCTTGTGGCAGCTGTCAGCGAAGCCGGTGGGCTGGGCACGCTGGGTGCCTTCAAGGAATCGGCGGATTCCCTCAGGAAACAGGTCAGGGATGTAATCGGCCTCACGCAAAAGCCCTTTGCCGTAAATATTCCCCTCATTGTACCCCAGACGCCTGAACTCGTCTCCGTGATTCTTGAAAACCGGGTTCCTGTCATTGTCACGGCGGCCGGAAATCCCGCTATTCACACGAAAAGACTCCAGGTTGAAGGCATAAAGGTCATTCATGTGGTCCCCTGTGTCGATCAGGCAAAGCGGGCAGAGGACGCCGGAGTGAATGCCCTGATTGCCGAAGGGTTTGAGTCGGGGGGATTCGGGTCCCCCTTCGAGATCGGGACGATGGCCCTTATCCCTCAGGTGGTCGATGCGGTAAAGATTCCCGTTCTGGCGGCTGGGGGCATCGCTGATGCCCGGGGGTTTGCCGCCTGCCTGGCTCTCGGCGCCGAAGGGGCGAGCGTGGGAACGGCATTCCTGCTCACGAAAGAAGCCTCGCGGGTTGTCGGAAGCGCGTGGAGAAGGGAGATGCTCGATGCGGGCGATACGGCCACAAAGATTGCGGCACGGGGGATCGCCCCCTTCCGGATGCTCGTCAACAGCTGCACAAAACCCTTTGAAGAGAGGGTTGCAGCAGGGGCGACGAGAAAGGACATCGTCGGTGAGATGATGGCCTCGGACTGGTCCGGGGACCATGACGCACTGTTTACCTGCGGTCAGGCCGTGGGACTGATCCGGAAGATCCGCTCGGTCAAAGAGATGATCGAGGATTTCGTTAATGGATCGGAACTTATCTTTCAGAGGATGTACAGTCAAACCATACAATGACGATAGACGGATGCCATGACTGTCAATACCGGATTGGCGCCGACACGTCACCCTCTCTTCATGGACTGCCCGAGCCTCCTGACGATCGCTGCCCACCCCGGCAGTTCGAACCACTTCCTTCTCCCGCGGAAGAGGGCAACCCTGCCGAGTTTCGCCTGGAGGGATTCCATGTACGTGTAGAACACCGGCGTCAGATACAGTGTGATGAGCTGTGAGAAGAGGAGCCCGCCGACGACCGCGAGGCCGAGGGGGCGCCGCGATTCCGCACCCGCGCCGAAGCCGAG
>DATJPI010000304.1:0-7900 GCA_035506495.1 Syntrophales bacterium | reverse complement strand
ATCATGCTGGGATCCTGGATGCTCCAGGCCGGCCACCCGCGCCCCAGGGGCGTATCCCAGCAGACTCGATCGTCTGCCCGGCAGCCGTGCCAGAGGATGAAATCGCCTCGATTCCACCGCATCCCTGGATAGGTGTCCTTGCGAAAGCGGACCTTCCGTTTCGGCCATCGGCTCATGTCCAGGCCGTAGAGGCTTCCGAAGCGCGGGAACTTAAGCGGGTCGAAGTAGATGTTTGTGCCGTGACGGTAGGCCTTTCCCTTGCGAAGGAGGTCCTCGATCATCTCTATGGCCGACTCCACATTTTCTGAAGCCCGGGGGAGATAGTCGGGAACCTTCATGCGAAGCTGACGCATCTCCTTCGTGAAGATCCCGATGTTTTCATCTGTCAATCGCCGCAGCGTCATCCCCCGTCTTTTCGCTTCGATCAGTGCCTTATCCTCGATGTCGGTGAAATTCATGCCTCGTTTCACCTTGAAACCGCAATACTCCAAGTATC
Organism: Syntrophales bacterium; assembly: GCA_035506495.1. GTDB lineage: Bacteria > Desulfobacterota > Syntrophia > Syntrophales > UBA2192 > UBA2192. Next base: position 7,404 of record DATJPI010000304.1, on the reverse strand, counting down.
GGACGAGAGTGTCCTCGAAGAGGAATGTCCTGTAGTTTCCGATGTGGGATCGTTGATAAACGGAGGGGCCGCATGTGAAGATGCTGGTCGCGGAGGTGCTGGCAGGCACGAATTTTTCCATCCGCTTTCCGAGGGAATTGAAAAGGTTCAGCAAGCCACACCTCCTGTTGGCTGATGCCATGGGCCGGTTGCGGGACAGGCCGATGCTCACATCGAGAGTCAGTCCACCCGGACGTGTTTCCACCGCCCGCCGCGGAATCGCAAACCCATGAATGCGGAATAGCAGATCATGGAGGCAACCATGGCGATCCAGACCCCGGTCGGCCCATAGCCCAGGGTGATCGCCAGGAAGTACGCGAGCGGCAACCGGATCCCCCACATGCAGGCCACGATGATCCACATGGTCGCCCTCGTGTCGCCTGCCCCCGTAATCGCCCCGGAAAGGATGGTTCCCACGGCAAGGAAGGGCTCCGACACCATGGTGATCCGCAGATAATTCGCCGTCTCGGCAAGGACCTCCGGCGTCCTGGCCAGAATCGACGCGAACAGCTCGGCCCAGATGAAAATTGGAAGGGCAAGGGCACTCAGCAGAACTATCCCCGCCCCTGCTGTCTTCCATCCAAGGGCTTCCGCCCTCTGCGGATTGCCGGCACCCAAGTTCTGACCGGCGAGAACCGACGCGGCCATGTTCAGGGCGAAAGCGGGCAGGAAGATGATGGCCTCGATCCTCAGCCCATTGGTAAGGGCGGCAAGGGCCGTGATCGTGCCTTCGCCCAGCCGCGATAGAATGTTGTAGAGCACGAGGGTGCCCGCCTGCCATGCAATCTGCAGAAAGGCAGACGGCCAGCCGATGTCCACGATCCGTGCGATGGTGGGGAAACTCACCTGCCAGGGCCCGGTGAAGGCGCCCCTCCACCGTTTCGTCGCCAGAAGCACCAGGCTGATGATCATCCCCGCCGTGAAGGACGAGGCCGTCGAAAAAGCAATGCCCCGGTACCCCATTTCCGGAAAGGGCGGTATCCCGAAGACGAGGACAAAGTCACCGGCAATATTGATCACACTGACGAAAAACATCGTGAACAGGGGCTTCTTCACATCGCCGGCTGCACGGAAGATGGAGTTGGCGATGATGAGAAGATAATTCGGGCCCAGCGCAAAAGCGAAAATGCGCAGGAACTCCTCTGCCACGGCACGAATCTCCCCGGGCATGCCGGCCAGGGCCATGATCTGGCTGCAGAAAATGATCGTGGCAGCGGTGATGAAAGCGGCCACTGCGATGCCGAAAAGGATCGACTGCCGGGTGATCTCTACGGCACGAGTGAAGTTCGATGCCCCGACGGCGCGTGACACCATGGCGACGGTCCCGACACCAATGGCGTTCGCGAAAATGATGACGATGAAAAAGAGCTGGGTGACAAACCCGATGGCCGCCTGGACATCCGGGCCGATGAAACCCGCCACGTAGAGATCGGCCAGACCCACAAAGAAATTGAAGACCATGATGAAAAAGGTCGGCCAGGACAGATGCCAGATGTTTTTCCAGAGGCTTCCCTGCGTCAGCTCCGGTGGATGATGCTCGCCGATGAGATTCTCTCCATAAAAGGAATTTTCCTCTTATCCCCTTTGTCCTTTTTCCTTTGTCCTCGAACCTCGTTCCTAATAGCGGAACAGGGCAGCCACTGACTCCTTGTCGGGCATTTTCTCCCGGTTGATCGCGTAGACCTTCCCTCCGCCACCCAGTGTCTGGACAGCAGCCAAGTCGATAAGGTCCTCATCTCCCGTTTTCGCGCCGGCATGTAGAACGGCTTTGTTTGTCTGCGAATTGAAGGTACCCCATTTCTCCTGGCCCACTTCCACGAAGAGATACCCGACACGGCCGTGATGGGCGGCCGGCACGATCTCTTCAAGGTTGTTCGAGGCAAGCCCCGTCCCGATAGATTGCTGATAGCGGACCCCGGCCTCCTCCTGCTCCTTGCGGAACCAGGGCTCCACGACGGGCCAGGCAAGGACCTGGAGGTCTTCCGCGGCCATCAGATCGGGGTTGCCGTTGATAGAGGCCTGAAGCAGGTGGGGCCAGGAGTTGGCTTCCCGGTACATGGCAAAGATATAATCGACGCCGGCAAAGACCAGTGGGGCGCGCTCCTCTTTGAGGCACAGCTTGAGTCCCTTGTCGACTTGCTGCAGGTAGCGCAGAATATTTTCCTTGCCGTAATCCGTCCAGGAACTCGAGCCTTTCTGTCCCGTCGCGCCCGATACGCCTGGCCGGATCCGAAGTTGCTTCTCGTAGACGTCATACTTGAGGACTTCGTCGATGTTGCGGGGAACGCCCTCGGGCCGTGTTTCCCTGACACTGTATCGCGAACATTCCAGCAGGCGCACATCTTTCTGGCTTAGGACAAGCACATAAAACCGGCCCTCCGTATTGAACAGGGGCAACAGGGGCTTGATATGAAACCTCTCCGCCAGGACGACGGACGGCAGGACGCTCTCGGGGAGCCGGTAATACCTGAAAAAATCGGGGCACAGGAAGAAGGCCAGCCCGGCCGACTGCTGACGCCAGAAGGGATTGTTTTTTACAAGGGCCTGTACAGGCTCAAGGAGTTTTTCCACATCGGCCGCCCGTCGACCTCCGACCACGAGCCGGTCTTCTGCCTCCTTGAGGAGGTTTTTCAGCCGGATCGCGTTCTGCTGCACTTCAGCACCGGCCTTGTACGTGGGCATGTAAATGCTCAGGCACGGTGCCTTCCCCTTCTCCATGAGGAGTCTCAATTCGTCTTTGGAAAGCCCGTTCATACACCCTCCATCAACACATGGTTTGGATCTCCGCCACCGGCCCGTCAGTCCGAAGTATTCGCCCTGCCCCGGACAGCAAGGGCGGCCTCGGCACGGTCCGTAAAGAGTCCGTCGACCCGGCTATCATCCAGAAGCCGCTTCATCTTTCGCGTATCGTTCACGGTCCAGACGGCGATTTTCTTCCCTGCCCGCCTTGCCCGTTCCAGAAGCCTGCCCGAGACAATGCTCTGGGCCGGGAACAACCAATCCGTATTCCCTGCCAGGATGTTTTTCGTCAGGGATGCAGCGAACCGGAAGATGAAACCCGTCTTCACGCTTGAACGGTACTGCTTGACTCTTGCAATGGAGCCCGCATAGAAGGAACTGATAATGTAATCCTGTTCAGGCAGGACATTGCTGATTCGATCGATCATCTCCCGTTCATAGCCCTGCTCCTTCAATTCGATGTCAAGACCAATTCTGCCGCGCGCGAGGTGGAGCACCTCTTCGAGCTCGGGAACATGAAAGCCCATGGTCTGGGCGATCTCACGAACTTCGAAGCAGGATATGTTCCTCAGGGGTTTATTCGCGATCCGCTGATTATGGTAGATGACGAAGCGTTGATCCCCCGTTCGTCTCACGTCAAACTCGATCATGTCCGCACGAAGATCGATCGCTTTCTGGAAGGCCTCCAGGGTGTTCTCCCGCGCCATGGACGTGGCGCCCCGGTGAGCGATGATGAGCTTTTTCATGCAGTCTTTGGATCCCGGAAACCCGATTCCCGACGCCCGATGCCCGCGGCCTCTGGCCGCCTAGCCTCGGATCATGACTAACATCATCTTAAATGGCCCCACAGCCTTGAGGGAGTGAGGCTCATGGGCCGGCATGATGATCATTTCCCCTTTTTTCAGCAGGTGCTCGTTGCCGGAGATGATGACCTGTGCCTCCCCATCCAGCAGGCACAGAAGGGCATCAAAGGGGGCCGTGTGCTCGCTCAATCCCTGGCCCTCATCGAAGGCAAACAGGGTGACCGTGCCGGTCTTTTTCTGAATGACTGCGCGGCTCACGACAGAGCCTGTCTGGTATTCCACCAGACGGGACATGTCGAGCACTTTTGCGGTCAAAGGCTCTTTCTTCTCCTGAATCGTGGTGACCATGCGGAAGACTCCTTTCAGCGTGACAACGCCTCCTGCGTTCAGGCCTTCACGGCTCTGGCCACTTCTTTGCCGAGTTTGGCGCAGGCCTCGAGATCAGCGGGTTTCGGCTGCCACTTTGCCTTCACGCCGGGAGAGGCCACGGGAATCTTGCAACGCTGTAGGTGCTCCTCAATGACCTTCACAGACTCCCCGCTCCAGCCATAGGAGCCAAAGGCGGCTCCGATCTTGTTCTGGAACCGAAGCCCCCGAAGGTCTTCGAGAATGGGAGTGATTGTTGGCAGGACGCCCTGGTTCACCGTGCAGGAGCCGATGATGACGGCCTTCGACTTGAAGATTTCCGTGATCACGTCGTTGCGGTCCGTAACGGCCATGTGGAAGATCTTGAAAGGCACACCCTCGGCGGCAAGCCCGCTGCCCACGGCCTCGGCCATCTTTCTTGTCGCCTCCCACATCGTGTCGTAGAGGATCACGGCGGCTTTCTCCGGGGCCTGGGCCGCCCATTCCTTGTACTTCTTGACAATCTGCAGGGGGTCCTTGCGCCAGATGACCCCGTGGCTCGGCGCAATCATATCCACGGGCAAGCCGAGCGCCAGCACCTCGTCGATCTTCTTCGAAACGAGCGGGCTGAACGGGGTGAGGATGTTCGCGTAGTACTTCAGGGCTTCCTCGTAGAGTTCCTCCTGGTCCACCTGGTCGTTGAAGCGAAAGGCCGTGGCATAATGCTGGCCGAAGGCGTCGTTGGGCAGCAGGAGATTTCGGCCGGCCAGGTAGGTGAACATGCTGTCGGGCCAGTGGAGCATGGTGGCCTCGATAAAAACGAGTTCGCTTTTCCCGATGGGGATGCGATCGCCCGTCTTGACGGCCCTGAACTTCCAGGGTTGATGGTAGTGTCCCTCAATGCTCTCCATGCCCCGCTTGGACACGATCAACTCAGCGTTGGGCGCATGCTGCATGATGAGAGGAAGTCCGCCAGAGTGATCGGGCTCTGCGTGATTTGCAACCACGATGTCGATCTTCGCCGGATCGATGACAGTCCGGATGTTCTCAAGCCATTCCTGTCGGAAAGGCGCCCAGGTGGTGTCGACCAGGACGGTCAACTCGTCCCGGATGAGGTAGGAATTATAGGTAGAGCCCCTGTGGGTCGACAGCTCATGACCGTGAAACTTCCGCAGGCTCCAGTCGACGATGCCGACCCAGTAGACATCTTTCATCAATTCTGTGACCATTCAAAACCTCCCGATTCAGAAGCGTATTCTCTATTCCCGTATGGTTATTTTACCCCCCTATCGTACCAAAAGAAAGAGACAAAACGTCCATTCCGGCCACTTGATCTATGTGGATAAATTTGCTTGACATCTCTCTATGGATATACTATTTTGACGGAAACCTGACGGCGACAGATAGCGAACCGGCAGGCAGCAGTAAAAGTTAGGGGACACGCAGTTTGAGGTTTGAGGTTGTTTACCACCACACTCGCACGGGTCTGGTGGTTTTTTACTTTCTGCCAAAGCTGACATCCGACTTTTACGGGAAAATCTGAGAAAGGAGGACGGAAGTGATGTCGGAAGGTACCGTGAAGTGGTTCAACGAACAGAAAGGCTTCGGGTTCATTCAGATGGACGAAGGTGGCGATATTTTCGTTCACTATAGTGCTATCCAGACCCGTGGCTTCCGGACACTGCGCGAAGGCCAGCGCGTGAGCTTTGAGGTCACGGAAGGACAAAAAGGCCCCGCCGCCGCCAACGTACAGGTCCTGTAATCCCGCACTCATTCATGAAAGAAGGGCACCTCGGTGCACATCGAGGTGCCCTTCTTTTCGTTTTTTAGTTAAAGGGTGACTCCTTGAACCAAAGAGTTAGATTAGACAAAAAACTCCGGCCCATTTTCAGGCTGATCAAAAATGCCCATATGCAAGGCGACCGAAGTTCTTCCTCCTCCCTCCAGGGGAGGAGAACAGAGGCAAGAGGCCTCCGTATGAAGGACGAGGGGAACGAAGCAGGCGGGCATTTGTCAACAGCCTGCGGAAAGGCACACAATGAGTGCTAGGAAGAACACAATTCGCAACATCGCCATAATAGCCCACGTCGACCACGGCAAGACAACGCTCGTGGACGGCATGCTCCGGCAAAGCGGCATTTTCCGGGCCAACCAGGAAGTGATGGACCGGGTCATGGACTCCATGGACCTCGAACGGGAGCGCGGCATCACAATCATGGCGAAAAACACCGCCGTCTGGTACGGCACAACGAAGATCAACATCGTGGACACCCCGGGACACGCCGATTTCGGCGGCGAGGTGGAGCGGAGTCTCAACCTCGTTGACGGGGCAATCCTCCTAGTCGACGCCAGCGAGGGACCCCTGCCCCAGACGCGCTTCGTCCTGAAGAAGGCCTTGGAGAAGTCTCTGCCCGTGATCCTTGTTATCAACAAGATTGACCGTGGAGATGCGCGCATCGAGGCCGTTGTCAGCGAGGTCTACGATCTCTTCATCGATCTTGACGCCAGCGAGAAGCAGATCGAGTTCCCCATCCTGTACACGAACGCCAAACTCGGCGTTGCCCATCGGAAACCGGGGGACGACTCCGTCGACCTGCAGCCCCTGTTCGAGACGATTGTCACCCATATCCCGGGGCCGGAGGGAAACGACGAAGAAGTCCCGCAGTTTCTCGTGACAAACCTGGATTACGATTCCTACGTGGGCCAGATCGGCCTCGGGAGGATGATGAACGGGACTTTGGAAATGAACCGCGGGTACACTCTCTGCGGTCTGGACCAGAATGTCACCGGCGTCAAGTTCTCGGCCCTCTATACATTCCACGGACTGAAGAAGAAAACAGTCGATCGGGTCGAGTCAGGCGACATCATCGCCGTTGCCGGCGTGTCCGGTATCAGCGTCGGGGATACGATTACCGCCCTGGAGAACCCCAAGCCCCTGCCCCGCATCCGGATCGACGAGCCGACCGTCTCCATGATCTTCTACGTTAACAACAGCCCCTTCGCGGGCCGGGAAGGGAAGTATCTCACTTCGCGCCACCTGCGGGAGCGCCTCGAGCGTGAGTCCCTCCGCAATATCGCCATCCGGGTAAACCCCATGGCAAATCGGGCCGATGCCTTCGAGGTCTGCGGGCGAGGAGAGCTGCAGATGGCCATCCTCATCGAGACGATGCGAAGGGAGGGGTATGAGTTTATGGTTTCCAGGCCCACAGCCATCACCCGGAGGGAAAATGGAAAGCTCTTCGAGCCGACGGAGCGCCTTTTCCTGGACGTCCCCGAGGAATTCACCGGGGTGGTCACCGAGAAGATCTCGATGCGAAAGGGGCGAATGATGAACCTCGTCAACAAGGGCAGCGGCCGCGTCTATCTCGAATTCGTGATCCCCTCCCGGGGGCTCATCGGCTTTCGCAGCCATTTCCTCACCGACACGAAAGGCGCCGGCGTCATGAACACCCTCTTCGAGGGCTATGAGCCCTGGGCA
>DATJPI010000303.1:0-2641 GCA_035506495.1 Syntrophales bacterium | reverse complement strand
TTTCGTTTTCCAATAGATCTCTTCCAGAACCTCCGGGGTCACATCACGGCCTCCGATCCCGGCGATGTAGCCGAAGACGGGCGCATGGTTCGGCGCGTTACACAGGGCAGCGCGGACCTCCTGGGCGAAGATGCCGCTCGCGCCGAAAGAGAAGTTACGGTCGATGACGGCGATTTTTTTGGTTCCCTTGAGAGCCTTGCGGATGAACTCGAAAGGGAAGGGCCGGAAGAGCTTGATCTTGAGGATCCCCAGTTTCTCCCCGCGGGCTCGCAGATTCTCAAGGACGAGACGGGCGGTGCTGGTGATCGTGCCGGAGGTGACGAAGACCATCTCCGCATCGTCGCAGGCGATGGCCTCCACGGCCCCGTACCGGCGCCCGAAGATCTTTTCGTACTCGTCCTCGATGCGGTCAAAATTTGCCAGTGCCGTGTCCATGGCGGCGGCCATGTCATGGCGCATCTCCATGTAGACGGCGGGCGGCACGAGGGGCCCGAAGGTGCATGGGTTTTTCGTGTCGAGCTCGAAGCGCGCCTCGTAGGGAGGCAGGAACCGGTCCGCCTCTTCCTGGGACGGCACATCCACGGGCTCGTAGGTATGGGACAGGAAGAAGGCGTCGAGGACGACCATGACCGGCAGGGCCACCGACTCGGCGAGTTTGTAGGCCTGCAGGGTCGTGTCGATGACCTCCTGGCTGTCCTCGCAGTAGAACTGGATCCACCCTGTATCGCGCTGTGCAAGGCTGTCGGTCTGATCGATCCAGATGTTCCAGCCCGGCGCCAGCGCCCGGTTGACCTCGGCCATCACGATGGGAAGCCTGGCGCCGGATGCCCAGTGAAGCAGTTCATGCATCAGGGCCAACCCCTGCCCCGAGGTGGCGGTGAACGTTCTGACTCCCGCACTCTGTGCCCCGATCAGCGCGGCCATGCAGGAATGTTCACTCTCCACCCGCAGGAACTTTGCGTTCATCTTCCCCGTGGCGCAATAATCCGAGAGCATCTCCACAATGTGGGTCTGCGGCGTGATCGGATAGGCCGAGACGACCTGCACCCGGGCGAGCCGCACGGCCTCCGCCACGGCTTGACTTCCTTCGAGGACTTGCTTCATCGGATTTCCTCCTCGAGCGTCATGGCATTGCGCGGGCACTCCACCACGCAGAGGCCGCAGCCCTTGCAGTAATCGTAGTTGATGTGCCGCCCCTGCGTTGACGGATCGTGAATGACGGACATGTCGGGGCAGAAAAGATGGCAGTTGTCGCACTGGTTGCAGAGCCCGCAGTTGAAGCAGCGCTCGGCCTCGCGCATGGCGATGTTGCCGGAGACGCGAAGATCGATTTCGGCAAACGAGCGGCCCCGCTCCTCGCGGACCAGGCGGGGCTGGCTCATGCGGGCCGAATAACGGAAATAGTCCGTGTTGATTTCCTTGTAGGCGACCACGTGCGGGTTGCGCAGCCTTCGCTCCCCGCCCATGTAGATTTCCATGGACAGCGACGGGCCGCTGCCGACGGCACATGCATTGAGTTTCGGAAGGATGGCGTCGGGGCCCTCACGCAAGAGTGTATCGAGGGCCATGGCGGCCTGCTTCCCGGAGGCTACTGCGTGGACGACACTCTTGATGTCATTTGTCAAATCGCCACCGTACATCGTTACCGGCCCACCATCCTTCTTCTCCAAAGCGCAATGGCTGAGCGTGAGGATGGAAGAAGCCCCTGCCGGCGGGTTATACCAGTCGTGGGCGGCTTCGGCGCCGGTTGCCTTGAAGAGGCGATCGATAACGACCTCGGTGGTCTTGTCCCCGTCGGGCTCGACACGGGCGCGGGAACCGTCCTCGCCGGCAACCTTCATTTTACGTAAGATGACGCGGCAGCGGCCGTTCTCGGATTCGATCCTTGCGGGGGCCACGAGCTCCACCAGTTCGACCCCCTCGTCAAGGGCCATCTGCACCTCGTCCCCGAAGGCGGGCATGTCCTCGCGGCGCCTGCGGTACAGGATCACGGCCCTGCCGCCGAGGCGCACGATACTCCGGGCCACGTCGACGGCCGTGTTGCCTCCGCCGATGACCGCCGAGATGCCCTCGCAGGGCGGCGTCTCGCCGTTTCGAATCCTGGCGAGGAACTCGAGCCCATCGGCGACGCCCGCGAGCGATTCTCCGGGTACGCGCAGCTCTGTCGTCCGTCCGTGCCCGCAGGCCAGGTAAACAGCCCGATATTGATCTTGGAGATCCTTCAAAAGAGCGGTTGTGACCGGTTTTCCGGTGTGGATCCGGACCCCCTGGGCTTGGACCTGGGCAATCTCTCTCTGGAGGGCGGGCAGCGGAAGCCTGTAAAGGGGGATCCCCCAGCGCAGGATCCCTCCTGCATCCGGCGCTGCTTCGAACACATCACAGGCATAGCCCAGGCGGGAGAGAAACCAGGCCGCGGCCAGTCCCGAAGGACCGGCACCCGCGATGGCCACCTTTTCGGGTCGACCGGGAAGCCGCTCCAGAAGCGGCTTCAGATCGTTTCGCTCCGCCGTGTCGGCGAGGAAACGCTCCAGGGCATGGATGGCGATGGGGTCGTCGAATTCCCCGCGGTTGCAGACACTTTCGCAGGGATGAAAGCAGACTCGGCCGCAGACGCCTGGAAACGGGTTTTCGCGCAGGATCG
>DATJPI010000302.1:0-4630 GCA_035506495.1 Syntrophales bacterium | reverse complement strand
TCCCTCAAATCCGACGGGCGCGGCCTACACGCTGGACGAACTGAGGGGTCTTGCAGAGGTGCTGAAAGGCACGGAGATCATCGTTATTAGCGATGACATTTACGAAAAGGTGGTCTACGACGATTTCAGGTTCTCGAACATAGCCAATGTCAGCGGAGAGATGAAGGAGAAGACGATCGTCGTCAACGGCCTGTCGAAGTCGCATGCCATGACGGGCTGGCGAATGGGGTATGCCGCGGGGCCCGACAATGTGATCGCTGCCATGACGGAGATCCAGAGCCAGAGCACGTCGAACCCCACCTCGATCGTCCAGAAAGCCTCCGTCGAGGCGCTCCTGGGGGACCAGTCCTTCATTCCAAAGATGGTGACGGAGTTCAAGAAGCGAAGGGATGCGATCGTCGGGGCGCTCAATGCCATCCCCGGGATCACCTGCGCAACACCGCCCGGAGCTTTTTACGTATTTCCCAGGGTGGCCGCCCTCTATGGGAAAAAGTACCAGGGGAAGGCGATTACCAACTCGAGCGAATTCAGCGAGTTCCTGCTGGACGAAGCCAACGTGGCGGTCATTGCCGGTGGGGCCTTCGGAGACGACAATCATATCCGGCTTTCCTATGCCACGTCGATGAAGCTCATCGTCGAGGGCGTAAAGCGGATCGCCGGCGCCGTTGCAAAGCTCGGTTAGAATGAGGGTCCCGCGGAGGAAGAAGTGATCGGGGTTCACGAAGTTGAGAAGCGTGGATGAGACGGTAAACCATAAGGAGATCTCAGCTTTTCTAACTTCTTCACTTCTCCACTTCTTAACTTCTGTATTTTGGGGCAGGGCATACAACGCTCTGCCCTTTTTTTGTTTTTCGTGATATGGAGTAAACGACAAAATTCGATTTAACCCGATGAATTCATGAGCGAACCTGCTGGTATCAACAGAAAAAAGACGCGCAGGATCAAGGTGGGGACCGTGCCCGTTGGCGGCAATGCCCCCGTATCGGTTCAGTCCATGACATCGACGGACACCCGGGATGTAAAGGCAACCGTCGCCCAGATCGATCGGCTCGAGCAGGTCGGCTGCGAGATCATCCGGGTTGCCGTTCTCGATGAGGAGGCGGCCGTTGCCATAAAGTCCATAAAGAAGAAGATCGGGATCCCGCTGATTGCCGATATCCACTTCAATCATCGCCTGGCCATCGCGGCCCTGGAGAACGGTGCCGCTGCCGTCCGGGTCAACCCGGGAAACCTCGGCAGGGAGAAGATCCGCGAAGTTGTTGCCGCGGCAAAGGCTCTTGGCGCCTCGATGCGTATCGGAATCAATTCCGGCTCGCTCGAGAAGTCGCTTCTGAAAAAGTACGGCGGCCCCCGGCCGGAAGCCCTCGTTGAAAGCGCACTCGCAAGCGCGGCCTTTCTCGAGGACCTGGGGTTTCGGGCGTTCAAACTGTCCCTCAAGTCCTCCGACGTGCCGACGATGATCCGGGCGTACCGGCTGGTCTCGGAGAAGACCGATATTCCTCTGCACCTCGGGGTGACCGAGGCGGGAGGCCTGCTTGCCTCGAGCATCAAGTCCTCCATAGGGATCGGTGCGCTTCTGGCCGAGGGGATCGGAGATACGATACGCGTCTCCGTTACGGGCGACCCGGCCGTCGAGATGACCATCGCCTACGGCATCCTGAGGGCTCTAGGAATCCGGAAAGTCGGCCCCGACATCATCGCCTGCCCGACCTGCGGCCGATGCGAGATCGATCTCGCAAAGCTCGTGGAAAAGGTGGAAAAGAGATTGGCAGGCATGAAAGAGTATCTTAAAATCGCCATCATGGGATGTGTCGTCAATGGGCCCGGGGAAGCGGCCGAGGCGGATATCGGCATCGCCGGTGGAAGGGGGCATGGGATCCTGTTCAAGCGGGGAAAACCCGTCAGAAAGGTGAAGGAGAAGGAACTTCTCGAGGATCTTCTTATGGAGATAGAAGCGATGAAATCAAGAAGGGGGAAACGATAATGCGGTATTCCGAGATGTTTTTGCCCACGGTGAGGGAGGTCCCATCCGATGCGGAGGTCATCAGCCATCAGCTGATGATCCGCGCGGGGATGATCCGGAAACTGACATCGGGAATCTATTCTGTTCTTCCCCTGGGATACCGCACCATCAAAAAAGTGGAACAGATCATCCGCGAGGAGATGGACGCGGCGGGCGCGCAGGAGGTTTACCTGCCGGCCGTGCAGCCTGCCGAGCTCTGGCAGGAGTCAGGCCGCTGGAATTTCTATGGCAAGGAGTTGCTGCGTTTCAAGGACCGCCACAACCGGGAGTGCTGCCTCGGCCCCACCCATGAGGAGGTCATCACCGATCTCGTTCGCAACGAGGTAAAGACCTACCGGCAGCTGCCTCGAAACCTCTACCAGATCCAGACGAAATTCCGCGACGAGGTCCGCCCCCGCTTCGGAGTCATGCGCTGCAGGGAATTCGACATGAAGGACGCATACAGCTTCGATGTCGACGAGAAAGGCGCTGACATAAGCTACGAAAAGATGTTCCAGGCCTACTCGCGGATTTTCAGCCGCATCGGCCTCAGGTTCCGCGCCGTCGAGGCCGACTCGGGTAACATCGGAGGGGCCTATTCGCACGAGTTCATGGTCTTGGCCGAGACGGGCGAAGACGCTCTCGCTTTCTGCTCGGAATGCCATTACGCGGCCAACCTGGAGAAGGCGGAAATCGCCAAGCCGGAAAAGAAGGAAACCGACCCCTCGCGGTTCAAGCCTCTGGAGTCGATCCACACCCCTGAGGTCCGGACGATCGAGGAGGTCTCCGCCTTCCTGGGCGTGACCCCCCAGGATATTGTGAAGACGCTGATCTTCGTGGCGGACAACAGGCCGGTGGCCGTTCTCATCCGAGGCGACGAGGAGGTCAACGAGGCGAAGCTGCGCAATTACCTCGGTGCCGACGCCGTGGAGCTGGCAACCGACGACATCGTCCTCGAGGCCACAAACTCGCCCAAGGGATTTGCCGGCGCCATCGGCATCAAGGCCGACGTGTACGCAGACTATTCGCTCATGAACATGGTGAACGTGGTCATGGGTGCCAACCGCGAGGACTACCATGTGAAGAACGCCAACCTGGGTCGGGACTATAGCGTAAAGGCCTTTGCGGACTTGAGGATCATCAAGGAGTCCGACATCTGTCCCCGCTGCGGCAAACCGGTGCACTTTGCCCGGGGGATCGAGGTGGGCCACGTCTTCAAACTGGGCACCAAGTACAGCAAGGCCATGAAGGCGACCTTTCTGGACCGGGACGGCAAGGAGAAATTTATGGTTATGGGGTGCTACGGGATCGGCGTGGGCCGAACCGTCGCGGCAGCCATTGAGCAGCACAACGATGCACACGGCATTCTCTGGCCCATGAGTGTGGCGCCGTTCCACGTGATCATCGTCCCCGTGAATGTCAATGACAAGAACATTGCGAAGGCCGGCGAGGAACTCTACTGGGAGCTTACCAAAGCCGGCATCGAGGTTCTCCTCGATGATCGGGACGAGCGAGCCGGCGTAAAGTTCAATGACGCCGATCTCATCGGGATCCCCGTTCGCGTCACGATCGGTCCCAAGAGCTTGGCCGATGGGAATATGGAGATCCGGATGCGCAAAACGGGCCAGACACAGACGATTCCCGTCAAGGAAGCAAAATCATTTATCAAGGACCTCGTCCATCGGGAGCTGGAATCGCTGAATGATCCGAATCACGGACATACTCGATAAGGTCGGGAAGTATGCGCCTCCGTCGGATCTGGAGCTGATCGAGAAGGCTTACATCTTCTCGGCAACGGTCCACGCGGGACAGATGCGCCTCTCCGGCGAGCCCTATCTGACCCACCCCATGGAGGTGGCCAATATTCTTGCCGACATGAAGCTCGACGCGGCGTCAATCGTCACGGGGATCCTGCACGACACCGTCGAGGACACCCTGACGACGCTCAAGCAGGTCGAGGAGAACTTCGGCAAGGACGTAGCCATCCTCGTCGACGGGCTGACCAAGCTCTCGAAGATCACCTTTGCAAGCCAGGAGGAGCGGCAGGCCGAGAACTTCCGAAAGATGATCCTGGCCATGTCCGCCGACATCCGGATCATTCTCGTGCGGCTCGCCGACCGGATTCACAACATGCGTACCCTCGAGTTTCAGCCGCGCGAGAGGCAGGAGGCGATTTCCAAGGAGACCCTCGAGCTCTATGCCCCCCTGGCCAACCGCCTGGGAATCAACTGGATCCGGATGGAACTCGAAGACCTCGCCTTCAAGTATCTTTACCCGGAGCCGTACAACAATCTCGTACAGCGGATCGCCAAACGGAAGGAGGAAAGGGACAAATACACCCAGGAAGTGAAAGGGATCATCCAGCGGGAGTTCGAGAATTACGGACTCAAGGGGGAGGTGGAAGGCCGGGCCAAGCACTACTTCAGCATCTACCGGAAGATGGAGGTCCAGCACATCGACTTCGACGAGGTGTACGATCTGCTGGCGTTTCGCATCGTCCTGGACTCGAACAAAGAAAAGGAGTGCTACGAGGCCCTCAGTGTCGTCCACGCGCTCTGGAAGCCCGTTCCGGGCCGCTTCAAGGACTACATCGCCATGCCCAAGGCGAACAACTACCGCTCTCTCCAC
>DATJPI010000301.1:0-4393 GCA_035506495.1 Syntrophales bacterium | reverse complement strand
CCTCGAGTACGAGATCAAGCGCCAGCAGTACATCCTGGAGAGCGGCGGCGAAGTCGTCCAGGAGACCCGCCTCTGGGACGACGCCCAGGGTCAGACCCACTCCATGCGAAGCAAGGAGGAGGCCCACGACTACCGGTATTTCCCCGATCCGGATCTTGTTCCTATCCTGATCTCCAACGAATGGATCGAGGAAGTCCGCAGGACGCTCCCCGAGCTGCAGCTCGAGAAGCAGGACCGCTTCGTGGCGCAGTACGGAATCCCCGTGTATGACGCCGGCGTGCTCACCACCTCCCGGGCCCTCGCCGATTTCTACGAAGAGGCCGTGAAGCTCTGCGGGAAGCCCAAGATCGTCAGCAACTGGGTGATGGGGGATCTCCTGCGGTACTTGAACGAGCAGAAGCGCGACATCAAGGAAAGCCCCGTCCCCCCGGTGCACGTGGCGGAGATGATCAACCTCATCGAGAACGGGACCATCAGCGGCAAGATCGCCAAGGAAGTCTTCGAGGAGATGTACAAGTCATCCAAGAAGCCTGCCGACATCGTCCGAGAGAAAGGCCTCACCCAGATCACCGACGAAGGGGCGGTCGTGAAGGCCATCGAGGAGGCCATGGCGAAAAACCCGACGCAGCTCGCCGAGTACCGCGCCGGCAAGGAGAAGCTCTTTGCCTTCTTTGTGGGCCAGGTGATGAAACTGACCAAGGGCAAGGCCAACCCGCAGCTCGTCAACGACCTGCTCAAAAAGATGCTTTCGGGGTTATGATCCGAACCATTCTCTGGGCCGACGATGCCGTCGTCCTCATCGACCAGAAGGCCCTTCCGGGCAGGGTGCACTACCTGACCCTGACGGACTGGCGCGACGTCGTCACGGCCATCAAAGACCTTACCATCCGCGGAGCCCCCGCCATCGGCGTTGCCGCGGCGATGGGCATTGCCCTGGGTGCGCTCCGGCTTCCCGATACCTCTCCGATCGAGTTTCAACGATCCTTCGATGAACTCTGCAGGGCCTTTGCGGCGGCACGCCCGACGGCGCGAAACCTCTTCTGGGCCATCGAGCGGATGCAGCGCTGCTTTGCAGAAACCCTTTCCTCGGGGATCGCGGCAGTGAAAAAAGCTCTCGTCGAGGAGGCCGTTGCCATCGGCGAAGAGGACATCGAAATCAACCGCCGAATCGGCCTCAACGGCAAGGACTTCATCCACGACGGCGACAACATCCTCACCCATTGCAATGCAGGCGCACTGGCCACGGCGGGTTACGGGACGGCCCTGGGCGTCGTCCGGGCAGCCCGCGAGGACGGGAAAACCCTCCATGTCTTTGTCGACGAGACGCGGCCCGTGCTGCAGGGGGCAAGGCTTACCTGCTGGGAGCTCATGGAAGACCGGATCCCGACAACGCTGATCACGGACAGCATGGCCGGCTTTCTCATGGCCCAGGGGAAGGTCAACCTCATCATCGTCGGGGCTGACCGGATCGCCGCCAACGGCGATACGGCAAACAAGATCGGCACCTATTCGCTTGCCATCCTGGCGAAGGAGCACGGGATTCCCTTCTACGTAGCGGCCCCTCTTTCCACCATCGACCGCTCGATTGCAAACGGCGGAGGCATTCCGATTGAAGAGCGCCATGCCGGCGAGGTCAAGGCTCTCCACGGGGTGCGGACGGCGCCTGAGAAGGTCGAGGTCTACAACCCCGCCTTTGATGTGACCCCGCAGCGCTACATCACGGGCATCATCACCGAGGCCGGCGTTGCGAGGCGTCCCTTCGGGACGTCGATCCGCAAATTGTTCAGGACCCCGGCATGAAAGAACTCTTCCTTTTCGATTTCGATGGTGTTCTCGTCGATTCCCTCGATCTCTATGAAAAGTCGGTCAATGTCTGCCTCGAACGGATCGGCAAACCGCCGATCACAAGCCGCGAGGAGTTCCTCGACCTTTTCGAGGAGAATTTTTTCAGCTCGGTTACGAAACGCGGGATCAACGTAGTGGAATTCATGGCTGCCTCAAAAGCAGTGACTCCTCTGCTGGACTATAGCGTGACCAGACCTTTCACTGACCTCATCCCCGTGCTGGAGGAACTGAAGAAACACCACGTGCTGCTCATTATTTCCTCTAACTCCTCCTTCGCGATCCGGCTCATGCTGCAAAGGTTTGGCTTTGCGCCCTACTTCGACGACGTCCTGGGAGCCGATTTTGCCTTCAGCAAGATCGAGAAGATCCTTTATGCCATGGGGCATTTCGGGACGAACGGCGGGCACACCCTGTACGTGTGCGACACGTCGGGGGACATCCGGGAAGCGAAGGCTGCGGGCGTGAAAACCGTAGCCGTCACCTGGGGCTGGCACCCGCGGGAGCGACTGCAGGAGGCAAAGCCCGATGTGATCATTGAGAAACCGGAGGATCTGCTCCGTCTGTAAGAATTCCCGCCCCACTGGATGTGGAACAGGTCCGGTTTCAATCACAGGCCGATACCGCCCGATGGCTTGGCAGCCCCTTTGACAGATGCCGTAGGCGCTTTATATTTGTATTAGAGGGGTTAGTCTATGGAAGTAGGTCCGTTCCATCGCGATCTGTTTCTATAAAGCTCTGCGCACCATTCATCACCACGTCCGCTTTCCCGAAGATCCGTGGATCACAGCAGCAAGCACGCTGGCCCGTTGCCTCTGGCTGCAGGCTTTGTCACCGGGACTTCCCCGGGATTTCAAGACCATTCTTGGAAGGAGGTGTTCGTGATGTTTGCGCCGAGAAGAATCCTTGTGCCGACGGATTTCACCGATGATTCCGATCGGGCGTTGAGGGAGGCTGTCGATATCGCCGCGGCCTCCGGTGGAAAGGTTTACCTGTTTCACGTGGACCAGAGCGTACCTTTCGTTGTGGGGGAATCTGTCATCGAACAGAAGGTGGTTGTTGCCGTCGAGGAAGATGACAAGCGGATCTCTCGCGAAAAGATGCTCGATGAGATCCGGAAGGTGTCACCGCAGACGAACGTCGAAATCGAGGTCGACGAACGCCATGGGGTGACCTTCGAGGAGATCCTGACGTACATGAGGGACAAGCTGATCGACCTCGTCGTCATCGAGCCCCACGCAAAGAGAGGGATGCTGAAAAACCTGCTGGGAGGTGTCACGGACAGGCTGCTTAAGGAAGCCACATGCCAGATGCTCGTGCTTCCTGCCATAGCCTGAGCCCGGGGCTGTGTGATCCCTGTATCCGAATACCGGAAGACTGCCGGCAGCCTTCCGGCTTAAAAGATGGTTTTGTGCGCCGATTCGTCCCGTCCCATCTGTCAAACTTGCCAGGTGCGCCTGAGCCTATCCCGTCCGTTGAGAAGAAGATGGATGTATTCCGTCTCCATCTCCGCCATTTCATCGTCTTTCTTCCTCAGCCATTCCGACAGCCATGCAAAGCGCAGGGCAAGGACAAAATCCGGAAGAACGGCAAATCCTGAGGTTTCATAACAGCCTGCAGCCCGCAGTTCTTGAAGAAAAGTCATGACCAGTGGCCCCACAAGACTTTCCGGATCCTCCATCCCGATGCAGCCAATGATGAGGGCTGCATCATAGATTTCCGGCTTGTATCCCAGGAATTCCCAGTCGATCACGGCCCGGATTCGATCCTTGCCCCAGATGACGTTGATCGGGTGGGGGTCTCCGTGGCAGAAGGCGACGGGAAGACTGTCGTGGGCAGAGAGGAAATGCTTCGTTAGGTGTCGGTAAGCCGACTGAGCTGCCGTGGCCTGTGCCGCGTTGTGGCGGGTCATCCTCATCATGAGATCGACGATGAACTCAGCAATCGAAAAGGGACGCCCGGGGCTGCCGCAGGGGATGCCCTCCGATTTTTCCTTCATGTCGATGAGGAACCGGGCGAGGGCCCTGCCCCGCCAATCGTCGTTCGTGTAATCCGGCCTTTTGAGCGTTACGCCCTCGATGAAAGGGGATAGCTGCCAGAGCCCTCCTGCAGCCTTCGAGATGAACTCCCCATCCCGGTTCTTCCGGTAGGGGTGGACACCGGCCACTCCGCGGAAGGCCAGGAAATCTACGGCTGCGGCAATCTCCCGTTTCCGGGCGACGATCCTTGGATCGATTTTCTCGAGGATGAAGCGTCTTGCATCGGCATCTTCGATAACCGTGCGAAACAGTGCCCGCTCGGGGCTCCCCGACAGCGGTATATCGGGGCGCTCGGCCTTGAGCTCGATTTTCCAGTGTTGAAGCACATCTGCGAAAGGGATACGACTCAAAAGGATCTCCTCAAGAAATTGGACCGGATAGCAACTGTGTTCCTTTTCAATAAGATTTTTAGGCCTGCTGCCAGCAGGTATTGTTCTTTATCATGGCATTGAGGATGACCAGGAGCTTGCGCATGCAGGCGACGAGGGCGACCTTGGCGGGTTTGCCGGCAA
>DATJPI010000300.1:0-3364 GCA_035506495.1 Syntrophales bacterium | reverse complement strand
GCCGCTTTGCCAGCCTCAATGTCCGCCTCGGCCTGCTTGAGCGCTGCCACCGCATCGTCGTATTCCTGCCGGCTCACAGCCTTGATTTCGACCAGCTCCTTGTAGCGCTCTGCCCGGACACGGGTTGTTGCAATATTGGCTTCCGCCCTTGCCAGCTGCGCCTTTGCGCTATCGTAGGCCGCCTGGTACGTCGCCGGGTCGATCTGGTATAGAATATCGCCGGCCTTCACGTCGCCACCTTCCGTGAACATCCGCTTCTGGATGATGCCGCCGACCTGTGGCCGCACCTCAGCAATCAGGAAGGCGGATGTCCTGCCCGGCAGCTCCGTCGTAATCGTGACCCTCTCAGGGTTGATCTCCACAACCGCCACTTCAGGAGCTCCGGCCTGGCTTGCCTTGCCTGCGGAATTCTGGCACCCGGACATGATGCAGGCTGCGGACAAGGCCGCAATGGTAAGGATCATCCTGATTTTCGAACGGACTTGCATGCAACACCTCGTCGATTCAGTCAATGACTTCCCTGCTGCTACCGCGCCGGCAGCAGGGAGAAATGTATTTTCATTTTTCACGGTTTCCTGGAATGTCAATTCAAGAAACCCTCGTCTCACCCGGACACATCCTGTCTTCTAACCCCGTCCCAGCAGGCCTCAGCCGCTTTCTGAATCAGCTCGTCGTCCAACTTCATGAACCCGAGGATATGATCCCGCAGAAGGGAAAGAATCGGGCCAAAAGCCAGCGCAAAGTGAAGGGTGAGGGGCAGGTCCTTCAACGCCTGACGGTCGATCCCCTCCTGTAAAAGATTACGGAAGAGATCGATGTCCCGCGCTTCTTCCAGAAGCCGTTCCCGGCGCAGGGACACACCGTACGGGGAATTCATGTATTGCTCGATGAACCGGAAATGCATCGCATTGGCTATGAAATACTGAATGATCATGGTGGAGAGATGAATAAACCGCTCCCGGAGGGTACGGTCACGGGAATATCCTTGCAGCAGATACTCGACAACCTTTTTCTCCAATTCGCTGAAGATCTCGGCGATCAGCACATCCTTGCTTTCGAAATAGCGATAGATCGTACCGGCGCCTACCCCCGCCTTTTCGGCAACCATGGCCATGGGGGCCCCGTGAAAACCCTGTTCAGCAATCAACTCGAGGGCTGCATGGATGATCTCTTCGCGCTTGTCCGTATTTTTCATGATACCACTTATTTCACTCGAACGGAATGAACGTTCATTCCTATACGCTTCTTCACCTCTGCTGTAAAGAATTTTTTGCGTATTGTATACCCCCCTTCCCAGTGTGAAGAGAAGTATACACTTTTACTCTTTTTTTGACTTCTTTCCGCCCTCCTCCTCATACACTTATATCCTTTAATATCAATAGATTATACGAAAATCTGCCTTATGCTACGCCCTGGCATAGCTGATGCTGATAAAGGGCCGGGCTGCAGGAAGCGGCACGGTGTTCAAGAGAGAGATGAGCAGTACCGAAGGAGACAATATCAATGGCTAACGGCAAGACCGCCATCGTATTCCCGGGACAGGGTTCCCAGCGCCATGGGATGGGCAAAGATTTCTACGAAGCCATCCCCGAATGCAGGCGGATCTATGAGGAAGCCTCCGACACCCTGGGGTGGGATGTAGCTGCGCTTTGCTTCGGCGAGGATGAGAAGCTCAACCTGACCACCTATGCCCAGCCGAGCATCGTGGTGACGGAGATCGCCATGCTGAAGGCCATCATGGACAAGTACGGCATCACCCCCGATCTGTTCGGTGGTCATAGCCTCGGCGAATACACGGCGCTTGTGGCCGCGGGTGTCCTGCCGCTCGA
Organism: Syntrophales bacterium; assembly: GCA_035506495.1. Lineage (GTDB taxonomy): Bacteria > Desulfobacterota > Syntrophia > Syntrophales > UBA2192 > UBA2192. The sequence goes on along the minus strand of DATJPI010000300.1, from coordinate 1,535 downwards.
GACGGTACTCCGCATCGTTCACATCCGCGGCAGCCTCATGCAGGAGGCCGTCCCGGTGGGTGAGGGAGGCATGGCTGCTGTGATCCGCAAGGATCTCAACACCCGGATGATCCGGGAGCTGCTCTTTGATCTGCCTATTGACGTCGCGAACATCAACTCGCCCAACCAGATCGTCATCAGCGGCCGCTCCAAGGCCATGCCCGAGGCGGAAGAGCGCCTCGCGAAGGCACTGGCCGACGAGAACCCCACTCGGTTCGTGGCGCTCAATGTGAGCGCCCCCTTCCATAGCCGCTACATGCATGTCATCGAGGAGCCCTTCGAGGAAGAACTGGCCTGCGTGCGCAGACAGATGAAGGCCGAAAATGCCGTGAAGGTGACCTCCAACTACTCGGGAAGCTTCCACTCTTCCAACATGGAAGAAGTGATCGATCGCCTCGTGGCGCAGCTCTCGGGCACCGTCCAGTGGTGCGAGAACATGAGGGCCATTGCGTCGAAGGCCGATACCGTCTACGAAATCGGTCCCAACCGCCCCCTCCGGGACTTCTTCAAAACGATCGGCGTGACCTCTGTCTCGCTGACCACACTCTCCTCCGCCAAACGGGCCTTCACCGGGAATTGACCGGGGAGGAACCGCCATGAGCGGGGCACCCACAGAGACCTACTGCACAGAAGGAGAACGGCATGGATTTCCGCCTCAATGAAGAGCAGCTGATGTACGTCGACACGGTCAGGCGTTTCGTAAAAAACGAAATCCTCCCGAATATCCTGCAAATCGACAAGTCGCATGAATTCCCCTACGGGATCATTTCAAAGGCCTGGGAGCTTGGCATTCTCAACCTGAGCCTGCCCAAGGAAGTCAAGGGCTTCGAGATCGACGCCGTCTCGTCGGCCCTCATTATCAAGGAGCTCTCTTACGGGGACACGGGCATTTCCACCTCGGCCATGTGCAATGACCTGGCAAACACCGTCATCGCCCAACACGGCAGCCCAAAACAGAAGGAAGAGTTCCTCGGCCCCTATGTCCAGGCGCCCCTTCTGGCCTCCTTCTGCCTCACGGAACCCGGTGCCGGCTCGGACAACTCCTCCATGAGCACCTTTATCGCGAAGCGCGCCGACGGGAAATACGTCCTCAACGGCGCAAAGTGCTTCATCACGAACGCCTCCTACGCCAGCCAGTTCACCGTTTTCTGCAAAGTTGGGAAGCCCTCTGCGCAGCTCCTGGCCTGCTGCGTCGTGCCGGCCGAGGAGATGTTCCAGGGCGGCAAGCCCAACCTGCCGGCAAAACCCCAGACGGAACTCACAGCCCGGGGCGGCGGCAAGATCGTTCTCGGCAAGCCCGAGGAGAAACTCGGCCAGCATCTTTCCAACACGGCCACGGTCACCTTCGAGGATGTCGTCCTTGACGAAAGCCAGATTATCGGGGATCGCCGCCAGGGCTTCAAGTACCTCATTGATGTTCTCGACTACGCCCGGCCCATGGTGGCCGCTATCGGCGTGGGGCTTGCCCACCGGGCCCTCGATCTCACGCTGCAGTA
>DATJPI010000299.1:0-14924 GCA_035506495.1 Syntrophales bacterium | reverse complement strand
CCACGATGCGGTCATGTCCATCGTCCTGAATCGAAAAGAGGCCCTGAACAGCCTCAACCTCGAGATGGTTCGGGCCATCACGATCTATCTCGAGGAAGCGCTCGTCGATGAAAGCTGCAAGCTCGTCCTTTTCTACGGCTCAGACAGCAGGGCGTTTTGCGCCGGCGGAGACATGAAGCGGATTTACCAGGACATTCGAGCCGGCAACCTGGCCGATGTCAACCGCTTCTTTCTCGAGGAGTTCAGCATGGATCTCATGATCCACCGGTTTCCCAAGCCGGTCATTGTGATCGCAGATGGCCTCACCATGGGCGGCGGTCTCGGGATCGCCGAGGGCGCGGCCTGGGTGATCGCCACGGAGCGTACGCGGATGGCCATGCCCGAGACGAGGATCGGGTTCTTTCCCGACGTGGGGGCAACGGGGTGGCTCTTCAACAAGTGCCCGCCGGGCTACCCGGAGTATCTGGGCCTGACGAGCTACGAGATGACAGGCGGCGAGTGCGTCCGCCTCGGGCTCGCCACCCACCTGAGCCCATCGGGGAAGCTCCACGATCTCGTCGGGGCAGTCGAGTCCTTCACGGCCAGGGGCGTATCCCATCCGAGGGAACTGCTGTCCCTGTTGATGAGGAAAGTGACTGTCTTTTTCGACCGGAACATCCAGCCAAACCCGGAGACGGACCGGTGGGTGGCGGAGTATTTTGCGGGCGGATCGTCTTTGCCGGAGATCCTCGAGTCGCTCACGACCTGCGGGCTTCAGCCTGCCCCCTGCGAGGCGATTTTCTCCGGCCTCTCCGAGCGATCCCCCACCGCGCTCGTCCTCACACTGAAGCTCTTGCGCCACAACGAGCATCTCCCCATGGAAAAGGTCTTCGAAACCGATTTTCAGGCCGTGCAGTTTCTCCTCGGGCACCCGGATCTGCTGGAGGGCGTCCGCGCACGCATTATCGAAAAGGACAATCAACCCCGATGGACGCCGTCAAGCCTGGACGCGGTGGATCTCTCCGGGCTCAGACTGCCGGCATAATGCGCGCGCGAGACCAGGCCATGCGTGATCCGTCGCAGGGCCTCTCCATGCACAATGCTCGAATTCATGCGGAGATGGCCTATGAAGCCGGTAGACATGGATGAGATCTACAGATCACGGTCGCCGGAAGGTATCCCCTGGGTGTCGGACAAGCCCCCCGCGGCCCTGGTCGCCCTGGTCGACTCCGAGGCCGTGAAACCCTGCACGGCTGTCGATCTCGGGTGCGGAACCGGCAACTACGCCATCTATTTGGCCGGCAGGGGTTTCCAGGTCACCGGGATCGACCTCTCTCCCACGGCCATCGGCATAGCCAGGGAGAAAGCAAAGGGCAGGGGGGTGCAGTGCGATTTCATCGTGGCCGATGTCCTCGGCGATCTTCGTCCCGTGGGCCGGACGTTCGACTTTGCCTACGACTGGGAGCTGCTGCACCACATCTTCCCCGAGCAGAGGAGCGCCTATGTGGCAAACGTCCACGGCCTGCTCAATCCCCTGGGCTGCTACCTGTCTGTCTGCTTCAGCGAGAAGAGCCCGCAGTTCGGCGGCTCGGGCAAATACCGCAAAACCCCGCTTGGCACCGTCCTCTACTTCTCCTCCGAGGATGAGCTGAGAGAGCTCTTCGAGACCCACTTCCGGATCATCGAACTCAAGACGATCGAAATCCCCGGCAAACGAGCCCTCCACCTCGCCGTCTATGCCTTCATGGTAAAGAAATAGCGGATCCGCAGTCTTGTTGAGAGGGCAGGATTTCCTTTCATCTTATCGGTTATTCTGTGCTACATACAATGTGCTCAGCATAAAAGGGGGCATGATGAAACGGACACTGTCTACAATCCTATCGGCAGTATTGTTGGTGTGCCTGATCTCTTCCTCTTTGCCTGCCTCGAGTACCGACACCTTCCGGTGTCCCAATGGCACGCTGATTCGCGTGAATGACAAGCTGACAACGGTCGTGATGAAGTGTGATCCCCCCACCCTGGCCACGAAAAGAGAACTAACGGGAATACGCCCTGGCTACCCCTGGTCTGCAGACGGTGGATACTATGGATACTATGAGAAGATCGAACTAGAGGAATGGGTATACAACCTGGGCCCTACCTCTTTCATGATGTACCTCACCTTCACGAATGGAGTGCTCACAAGCATAGAAAGCGGTGAGTACGGCTATTGAACGGAATGCAGTCCTGGGAAGCGAATATTTCGTTTGGAATAAACGGAAGGCAGGGTCGATTCGATTCTGCCTTCTGCTTTTCTGCATGAACGGAGAATCTTGACTTCCGGTTTGGGAAGCCCCTCTTGACAGGCGTGTATATTTACAGAATGAGAGAGCCAGTAAAGGGAGGTGTTATTGATGAAGACAACTCGTGAGCGAAGAATCCTCAAAAGGGATAGCCACTTGCAGATAAAGCGCAACCAGAAGCAAGGAAAGACCATGCAGGAAACTCATCGTGGCACGGGTGAATTCCAGCGCGAGCGGCTCGGGTTCGTGCTTGAGAGTGGCGTCTGAAAAATTTGCAAAAGGTAGGAGAGGACGAGGCGGAGCCTATAGGCTCTGCCTTTATTTTGGGACGAATGCCTGTAGATCTGTATTGGTCAGTATCCCCCCTCCGCATTGTTTCCTCATGGGGTCATTCACGGGCCAATAGCCTGTCCAGTTTTGACTTGACTTGCATGCCGACCATTTTGCCCAGGCTGAGCTTGCCCCGGGCCTTCCCCAGCTTGATGTTTGCCTCGATGATGTTCCTGGGCACGTGGGGCTGTTGGACCTCCGGCTTGCGAACCAAGGCCAGGGACTTGGTGGGGCAGGTGCTCACACAGAGCCCGCAGCCGATGCATCGATCCGGATTCAGGACGGCCTTCTTGTTGTCCAACTGAAAAGCTTCCATTTGGCAGCGCTTCTTGCACATGCCGCATCCCTTGCAGGTTGCCGAATCAAGGCTCAGCGTAAAGGGACTTGCAACCAGCCGTGCGGGCTTGGGGTCAAGCTTCAGAGCTCTCAGCACACCGCAGCAGCACCCACAACAGGTACAGATGAAAAGGGGATTTTTGTCGTTTGCCGGTTGCAGGACCAGCCCCGCCTCCTCCGCTCGCTGAAGGATGGCCAGGGCTTCCTCCCCGGTGATCGGACGGCCGCGGCCCGTGCGCACAACGCCCTCGGCGGCCATGCCGAACTGCAGACAACTCTCCTCGGGCTTGTCACAGCCCTTTCCGACAATGCGAAGCTCCTGTCGGCAGATACAATTGGAAACGGCGAAGGTCTTATGGCTGCGCACGATCTCCTCAGCTCGTTCATAAGGCATCGTCGAGTGCTGAACCGCAATGCTCTTTCCCACGGGTATGGTGCGCATTTGGGGCGCTTTGCGCCAGGCGTCGCGGTCGAACAGGGAGGGCAGGTATTCTTCGAACTCCTCAACCAATTCCCGGTTCAATTTGTTTACCTGGGCCTCCCAGAAACCCACGACGAATTGCTGGGCCATGTACCGCAGCGGCTCCCCCTTCCGCTGAAACCCCATGATCAAACCCTTGTTGCTCATTTCCTGCAGCTTTTGGGCGCACTCCCGGACGGGGATCCCGGCCCGCCGTGCAACGACCCGGGGTTCCTCGGGGATCAGAGTCAGATGGAGCGCAAGTTCGGCTTCCTCAGGGGTAAACAGGCGATGCAGAATACGGATTTCGACACCGCTCGGGGTGCGTGGAAATCCCCCAGGCAGGTTGTCCAGGTGATTGGCAAGATTCTCGTAAAGATGAGGTGCCATCTTATCCCCCCTCAATATGTCTGATGAATGGCTGCAGTGGATTCCAGCGCCTGTTTCTCTTGTAACGCAACCCCGGCCGGGGGCCAGGTCTTGCAATGACACATTTTTTTCTCTCTTTTGACCCCTATCGTGGCATCCCGCAACTCTTGCGTTTGTCTCAGGGCGCGGGCGGGAGCATCTCGCGTATCGCCCGGGTCTCGTTCGGCTTGTAGCTCGAAAGCCAGATCAATTGTTTGATGAATTCGATGACGCGGGCGTCGTCGATGTCGTTGTGGCTGTTGATCAGGTCCTTATCTACAGAGATGACGAGATAGGGGTTATGGCCTGCCGAAGTTTTCGTGCGCTCCAGCAACACGTCGCCAATGGGGATGACGCTGCCGGGGGCATCATCCCTCCAACCAGAGCTGGATCTCATGAACATTCGGACGCTATTTGCGGCACTGGCGGTCCTGAGTTCGGCGCGCTTCTGTTCCGACTGCGGTTTCGGGTAGAGCCGGTGGGTCCGGTACGGCTCGAAGTGCCCGACGGCGATGATATTCGTATCGTGCTCGCTGATCGTCTCCATCTGGCCGGTGACGGCGTTGAGGCGCTGGCGGTCATGTTCATTTTCAAATAGGGTCGAGAGCCAGCGCCCTGCCGGGAAGGCTTTGCCGGTGGCGTCATCGGCCTCCGAGGTCAGAACGGCCATGACGGGCGGCTGTGAATCGAGATAGTGGCCCCTCTCCACCGACATGTCGCTCAGAGGCGTGAACAGGTTGGCCTCGAAGGCCGGGTTGATCAATACGATAAGGCTGCCGAAGCCCCTGACAGTGGATTCCTGGCCTGCCGGGACAGCAGGTTGGGCAAATCGGTTCTCCAGGTTCTGCACCACCGCCGTATGCACGACAGCACCGCCGAAGCTGTGCCCGAGAACCGCGAGCCACGATTTGCTCGTGGCTTGAATCGATTCCAGTTGGCTCAGCACCTCGGCAACGCCGCCATATCCGACTTTCTGAGCCGTGTTTTTGCGATCCCAGAAGGTGAGGTCTTCAAGATACGGCACAGGCACGGATCCGCCGCGCCAGCCGAGATAGATCCCGGCTAAGTGGCGCACAGGCTTCCCGGTGGCTTTTGCGATATAACCCTCGGCATCGCTTAGCCGGGCCAGGATCCCGCGAAAGGTATTGATGTTTTTGTCCCCGGGGGCCGCGCTGTGTTTCCAGCCGTGTACGAAGACCACCATCAACATCTCATGCGAGGCCGCTTCTTGCCTTACCTTGTCCAGGACGCTGTGCATCTGCATGCGGCTCCAGAGCTGGCCCTGGTCGTCAAATTCGATAAACCCGAGCAGGTAGTTTGTACCGTTGCCGGTGGGCAGCTGCTGCAGTGCATACTGCTCACACGGCGATTCCGGCGCAGGATCGGGGTTGTCGCAGACGCCGACTTCCGGTTTGTCGCTGCGGTACATCTTGTGCGGCGTGCATCCGGAAATCATCATCCAAAGGGCAATGACGGCGAAAGCAACAATGATGAGTTTCCAAGATGCGGAACCTTTCTTCCCGATTGCCATGTCATGCCCCCTTTTCCTCATACACCCTCAGAATTCCATCCTTTGCTTTGTCTTTTTATTTGCCGTTTTCCCGCTTATGGCGCGCCGAAAAATGCGATGACGGCCTGCTGGAACGTGCGGTGCCCCTTCTGCAGGTGCATCATGTGGCCCGCATTGGGGACCACAACATACTGCTTGGAGGGGTTCGGCAGGTCGACGAAGAAGGGGAGCAGGCCCTGGAGGTCTGCCACATCGTCATACTGGCCGTGGATGATCATCGTGGGCACCGGTATCAGCCGGGGATTGACCATCGGCATGATGGTGACCATGTCGAGCTGCGGGCCCGTGGGGGACTTGACTTCCACCTGTGCGGCCACCTTTGCGAAGGCATCGACCACTTCGGTGTTGTTGGCCTCGGCCGGCGTCATGGAATAGAAGCGGGGCTTCCACCCGGCCTCCGGGATGGAGATGTAGGGGTTCTGGCGGAAGACGTCGATGCGCGGCCTGCGCTTGGCGATGTCGGGGCTGTTCAAGTGCATCTGCGCATACGAGACGTACTTTTCCACCTTCCCGGGCTGAGCCATAACGAACATCCCCCCGTACTGTGTGCCCCAGGACCATCCAAGAAGGTACACTTTGGCGACCTTTCTTTCCTTGAGGATGTAGTCCACAACGGCGTTGAGATCCAGGCTCGCCTCCATCGTGGTCATGAGGCCCTGCGGGTGGGTCGAGCGGCCGAAGCCGCGCACATCCGGAGCAAAGACGTCGAAGCCGGCCTGCGCGAGCACGTCCATCAGGCTGTAGCTGGGCTTCCCCTTAACCTGCAGATCAAAGCTTTCTTTTCCCGCCGTGGCCGAGCCGTGGCACAAGACGACGACGGGTTTTCCCGACGGGCTGCCTGCGTATTTTTCCCAGACATACAGGCGGATGTCCCCGTTGTTCACCCAGTGCTCCGCCCCGTTGATTGCCTGTGAAGCCGCGGGAGCGCTCGAGGCGAAAACCAGGCACACCCCCATGAGGACGACTAGGATGGACTTTTTCATACGAACCTCCTGTTCGCTCAGTTAGAAGTTCCTTCCCGCATGTGCAGTTCCCTGCCATGCACTCCTGTAAGTCGTGGTCATCGATGCGAATGCTTTCCGAATGACGGGTATTATAGACCGGTTGGCGTAAACTTTGAATCACGAATATGGGATGAAAGGACGAAACAGACGAGGTAGACCCAAGAGACCTCAACCGTGTAGTCGCAAGACCTGGCTCCATCATTCCGATTTTGACTTGACTTCGGACAGTAACCTACATAATCTATTAAAGAATGAGCAGCGTCACAGGCATGGAGACGCAAGAATCAACACAAACATTGAAACTTACGGTCGGCCGCCATGCTCTATGAAGTGCAGGCGGCCGTCCTGCATTTGTATCGTGAAGGAGACCTCCATGTGGAAACAACATCGATATGCACTGACGTCCATGCTTCAGAGCGCTATTTATCACATCATCCGTGCTTATAGCTGGACCTTCCGCCTTCATATCGAGAACGAGGAGCGCTGGCTGAAATACAGGCAGAGTGGCGGCCGGGTGTTGCTTTGCGGCTGGCATCAACAGTTCTTTGCGGCCATCCGGCATTTCCAGACCTACGCGTCCCATCGTCCCGCTTTGATGATCAGTCAGAGTAAAGACGGCGACATCGTCGCTCGCATCGCCGAAAAATCCGGCTGGCATGCGGTCCGAGGGTCCTCGTCGCGGGATGGGCGTCGAGCCCTGAAGGAAATGATCGGACAGTTAAAAATCGCGGGTCTTGGCGCTCATGTTGTGGATGGACCCAAGGGGCCCGCTGGGATCATCAAGGCGGGGGTAGTCAGCCTGGCCCGAGCGGCCGGAGCTGTCGTTGTTCCTGTTTACATATCGTCCGATCGAGCCTGGTATTTCAACAGCTGGGATCGCTTCATGCTGCCGAAACCCTTTGCGAGAGTAACCATGCGCTTTGGCGACATGCTGGATTTGACCGCTGGGGATACGGATGAGGATTTCGAGAACCACCGGGTTCGGCTCCAGAACGTCATGCAGCCCGGGCTTATCCTTTGACAGGAACGCCTGTCATACGATCTTCGCTTCCAGGGACCACCCCAATTTGCTCGCCTTGATGCCCCTGCAGGCTTCACGATATTCGAATTCGAAGACGATGCTGCCCTTGTGCGGCTCCTCCTGCTCGACCCGGATCGCCTGGATCAGCCCGCCGTAGAAAGAGGGTTCGGACTTCTTCCGGTGAAAGTAGATCTGCCCCCCGACGAGTTTCTTTGCATCGCCTTCGTCGAGCCGCCACCAGCCGCTTTCCCACACCTTGTCGCGCAGCTTGGTGAAGTTGTTTGCGATTTCGATCAAATGAATTTGCATGCCTTCCGCTCCTTGTCTGAACCCTTCAACAAAAAAGCCCCATCATGCGATAACGGACAGGGCTTCAAGATTCGTCTCAGGGTTCGCTATTTGGAAAGAGAAGTGATCAACGCCTTGATGGATGTCGATTCCGCTGGCTTCAGACTATGCTCATTGGGGTGAATGTCAAGGCATTTCTGTGCCGGGCAGGATCGCCGGCGATGCTGCCCGGGGAAAACAAAAGGCAGAGCCGTTTCCGACTCTGCCTCTGCAGTCTGCATCTTGATTGCGGGAAGCTTAAATAGGCTTCACGTTTGCTGCGGCCGGTCCTTTGGGGCCCTGCGTCACATCGAAGCTGACACGCTGTCCTTCGGCAAGCGACTTGAAACCCTGGGCCTGGATGGCGCTGTGATGAACGAACACATCGCCGCCCTCATCCTTTTCGATGAAGCCGAAGCCTTTTTGGTCGCTGAACCATTTGACTTTACCTTCTGCCATCGTATGCATCCTCCTTTCTTAAGATTCATAAGTCGGATTGCCACTGTGACAGAAAGAAAAAAACCACCCGGCTCCAAAGAGAAGGGTGGCTAACCTTTGCACTTCAAAATGCCTTGATCCGAACTTATTGTTGGTAATAACTTAATAGGTTTTTGTTTGAAAGTCAAGCATTAATCACTGTTTATTTTTGAACCATCACGTCCCGGCTCTGAAGCATCACGACCCGAAGAATAATATGCCTTGACTTCACAGCCGTTCGGATGTCTTATGAATATGAAATCTCGATTTGCTGGCAGTTGGGCTGCCCATCAGAAACAAGAACTGTCGTTTTTCAGCTCTCATGATAGGTACCCCGTCTCTCACTGAAGAGGGATGGGGTTTTTTTATCACCATGTCTCAGCAGAAGGATAATACACGATGAGCGAAGACCTCCTCGATCACTGGGTCAGACTGATCAAACAGCATTTCCCGTCAAACGCCTGGATCGTTGCACGCTACTCGGGGGAAGATCATATCATCGAGATCGACTGGAAACTCGATGATGATCTGAACCGGGGACGACCGAATCGCCGGTCTCCGAAGATACAAATCATCATCTCCGACGAGGCCATTGAAGATTATCTGGACAAGAATGCGCAAGATCGCGGGTTATTTGAAATCAGCCTCACGAAGCTGATTTGCAAACGGTACCATCCTTCCGAACCCGATCAGCTGATTCATGCGGGCTCCTCCGCGGCGATGAACAAGCTGCTCATTTCGAAAGACATGATCAATGCATGACGAGGCGAACCGGACCCCCCTTTCTCACACGCAGAGGTTTCAGAAGCGGATCACGTGGCCAAGCCAGAAAAAAAACAGCACGGCCACGAGGTGCAGGATCCACCAGTTGCGCGTAAACCACTTGAATTGATTCATGGCTGGCTCCATAGACGGTTGCCCAGGGTATAGACAAAACTGACAGCCACCATGTGGATCAGCCACCACCCCATGTTCGGATATCGATAGGTAATGCCTGTTTTCGGCCGATCCGGGCCATCACCGAGGGTCTCCAGTTCGAACAGGGCCTTTCCAACGAAGAACTTTCCCCAGAGAATCAAAATATCAATCACCATACTCTTCAACAGGACATCCGGTGGCGCGGTCGGGGCGGACCAGCGGGCAATGGCGAAATGGGCCATGGTGACGGTCCCCAGGATGCACAGAAACCCGTTCAGTACGTAGCCGTAGGCCAGTGTCTTTTTGAACCAGAAGAGCACCGGGATAACGGCAATACTCAGAATGCCGGCGGCAAACGGTACAATAAACGACGGGTTCTGGGTGATCAGATGAACCCGGGAATGGATGATAAATCCCGCGACGGAGAGGGCGACGAGTGCCCCCAGCAGGATCAATCGGATATAGATTCTGGTCGTCATGGCTTACTTGTTATGCCCTTCGCCCATCCCTTCGTGTCCGTGAGACTGTTGATGCGATTCTCCATGGGGCTGTTGCTGTGATCCACCGTGCTGCTGCTGCTGATGCATCTGTGGTTGTCTTTGCTGTTCCTGTCTCTGCTGTTGCTGATGCTGCTGTACTTCCGGTCTGGACTGATACATTCCCTGTCTCTGTTGTCTTATTTCCTGTTGTTGTCTTTGTGATTTAGGCGAATATCCTTGAACATCCCATCTTTTCTTATCCTGCCAATATCGGGTCTTGTCCCACGTTCTCCAGCTTGACTGTAGATGTGAGTATGGAATTCTTTGATAATTCCAGATATGACCGTGCCAGCTGTGATTGTGGTAGTACGTTCTCCAATAGGGGTCTACACTGAAATAGAAAGCGGGAACCCCAGAGTAATACACCCAATCCCGATCATAATAGGGCGAGCGATACCATCCACCACCATAGGGTCTCCACCAGAAACCGCCCCAAAAGAACAGGTCCACTGCAATGCCGGGTGCTACATAGACTCCATCGGTATCGGGCAGTACGACTACCTCTGGCGGTCCGGCGATTACGATGGGCGGCAGTGAGATGCCGACACCAACACTGACCTGAGCCATTGCAGCAATGGGGGCTAGAAGAGCTGAACAGATGGCTGCGAATATCAGTAATTTCTTCATGTTGTCACCTCCCGGATCCAATCTTCGGTCCCATGCGTTGGAAGTAAGGCAGCGTACCTTATCTGCTGTCCGCGGCCTCCTCGCCACAATGTTCTCAACTTCGGAAGGTTCGCTCCATCGGGAATAGGCAGAAACGGTCCCTCTCATCCTATGATGGTCTGTGCGCCATTGGATGAATCCATTCTTTGGGAGTCACGTTGCCTGCGGAAGCGTCCATGCGGAAAGGTTCCAGAAAAACGCTCGTGACATTTACTCCATATGTCGGGTAAATTTATTCCCCCGCTTACCCTTTGCCCGCGGTGCAGGGTTCCTTATGAAAAATCGAACGTTCGAAGTAGACAGCGCAAGAAAACGATTGGGCATCTCCCGGCATGCGACCGCAGCGGATGCCAGGAAAAGATATCGCGAGCTTGCCAAAGTCTGGCATCCCGACGTCAGTAAAAATGAAGAAGCCCATGACAGGATGCAGGAGATCAACAAGGCCTATGCTTTGCTGATGAAGGAAGAATTCGGCATTCTGGATCCCTGGGACGAATACGACCGGTGGTGGTGGCGGCAATACGGCAATGACTTTATCTGGGGCAACAGTCCCTCCGAAAAGGAAGAAGATCCTGAAGAATCAAAGAGGGAAATAACATTGCCGGAAGGAAAATAGTCAACCGATACCCGATGACGAAAAGGTCTCTCGTGCCCATGCAACCCTTGCCTCGGGCGTGGCGGGAAGGCCTGGGAGGGTCCGATCCACCTGATCGAGGCGCTTCCGGAGACCCTGCCGGTTGGCCAATTGAATGGCCAGTCCGGGACGGGCGTTCAGCTCCAAAAGCAGCGGCCCTCTGTCTCGGTCAATGACCAGATCCACACCGATATATCCAAGGCCGGTCATCTCAAAGCTCACGGCTGCCATCCGCAACATCTGTTCCCAATGGGGGACCTGAATTCCGCTGACCGGGTTGCCCGTGTCCGGGTGGTGGGTAACCACATGGGAGATGTGGACAGCGGTGAGTGTCATTCCTCCCGCAATGTCGATTCCCGCGCCGATGGCTCCCCGGTGGAGATTGGCTTTTCCGTCCGATGCTTTCGTGGGGAGCCGTACCATGGACATGACGGGAACGCCCCGATACACGACGATACGTACGTCGGGGACCCCCTGATAGGTTACGGATGCGAAAACGCCATCGGGATGGATCAAGGCCTCCAGGAGGGCCACGTCCTCCAATCCCGACAGAGAGAATATCCCGGAGAGGATTTCGGCGACATGGTAGGAAAATTCCTCATGCGTGATGCTTTTGCCGCTTTGCGTCACGTAGCCGTTCTCGGTTGAGTCATGAACCAGAACGATCCCGCTCCCTCCGGCACCGCGAGCAGGCTTGAGCGCAAAGGAACGATGCTCCCGAAGCGAGTCTCGAAGCCCGGCAATCTCACCGTGCGTCTCGACAACAGAGTAGAGGCGCGGGGTCGGAATCCCGTGGGCGGCGGCCAATGTCTTGGTCAGCGTCTTGTTGTCTACAATGGGAAAGGAGGAACGGGCGTTGTGCTTCATGATGTAGTCGGCATTCCGGCTGTTGATGCCGAGGATGCCCGCTTCCCGGAATTGTCGGAAGATGTCCCACATCACGGCGACCCTTTTAACGAACGGAAGCGAAACGCTTCCGAGAGACGATACCCGGTATAGCGTCCGAGAAGAATCTGAAGAGCGATAACCGCTAGCAGCAGCTCCGGGAACACGAAAAATGTGAGTTGGAGGGTTTCCCAGCTGATAATGACGTAGGCAATCATTGCGACAGCGGCACTTCCCAGCGCCATCTTGAGCCCTTCCTGCAAGCCCGATTCCTCGATCACGATGAAAAAACGCTCGATGATCATGGTCAGGATAACAAACGGCAGCAGTCCGACGGCCATGAGATGCCGCAGCCCCGTCTTATTTCCTACGAGGGCAATCAGGGTGAAACAGCCGATGACCAGGGTAAGAATGACCGACATGCGGGGGACGAGCAGGAGACGCAATCGGTCAAGTGCGCTGCGCACGCCATATCCGAGGCAGAGAATGCCCGCGAAGATCGCCAGCCCATAAATCAGCCCCGTGCTGCGAAACGCGAGCGCCAGGAGCACGGGCATAAAAACCCCGAAGGTTGGAAAACCGATGACATTTCTCAGGAAACCGATAATGAGCGCTCCGATGGGCACCAGGAGCAGAATGCGGAACGTCGCCTGGAAATTGTCGGGCAAACGAAACAGAGACCATTGATCCAGGAAGCGGTTTGAGCGCTTCACCCGCTCGTAATAGGAGCGCCAGTGGCTCATTATTTCGCGGCTGACGATCCACCGGACTTCCGCAAGCTCGCCGCCCGATACGCGGACCGCCGGCAGGCCATCCACGGACAGGGCAAGGAGCCTCATGGGGGTTTTCTCGATCTCGCCCGTTTCCGGTCTCAGGCTTTCCCATTTCTGGCCCGTCCATACGTCGATCCAGGTGAGGGGCTGCGTCTCGATCCCTTCGGAAAGTTGCAATCCCGTTACGATGCGGGCGGGAAGACCGGAGGCCTCCAATAGTGTCAAGATAGCCTCCACACGGCCGTATTTATTTTGAATGATGCTCCACGCCTGAACATCTGGGTTCGGGGGGATGGGTTGCACCCATTTTCCCTCAATGGCCGCCATCACTGCTTTGATCCGGGCCGGTGCTCTCAGCGTTCTCCAGTACCCGGCCAGGCGCCCTGCAAACGCCTGCTCTTTCTTTTCCATCCGGGACGGTGTTTTTTGAGAAGACGGGGGTTCCGTCTCCGATGGACGATTGGCTTGAATGAGGATGGTCGCCTGGTAAACGATTTCTTCTTCCTTCGGCCCGATCGGGCCCGACCAGGTTCCGACCCGGGTCTTGCTGCTCCGAAGGATGTTAAAATTCAGGGCGCCCGAGGTCACTTTCTCTTCGATGAGCGCCTGGCCTGCCTGTTCATGCGGAAGCGCAACCTCCAGGATCGTTTCCCCGGGCCCGCCCGTGACGTGGGTGTCGATCTGCAGCTGCCAGGTCCTGCCGGTGGCGGTGGGGAGGACAGGGTATCCCATCGAGACGATACGGTAGGCAACGAGGCACATCGACAGCAGAAGGAGCGCAATGGCCAGCAGAACGGCGGGACGCTTCAATTCGTCTTACCCTCTGGGCAGATGGGCGGGGCGCATCGCTCTTTCATGCAATCCACGATAAAATCCTTTTTGAGCGCGTTGCGGCCCACGAGGAATGGGTATTTGACTTGGGATCGATCGTTGAGATTGACCCGGGTCCGGATCAGCTTGTTCCCCAGGCAGAATTCCATCATGACCACCGGCCTGCGCTCCCGCGCTTCGGAAGAGCGGACGGTCTTCCAGCCGACGATCGGCTGGCGCATTTGCTGGCCGCCGTATTGCTTCGGCAATCGAAACTCGACGAACATGCCGCTGACGACGATGTCCCTCGCATCGAGGGAAGACATCGCCGCCCCGGTGTCAATACGGGCCGGCAACTTGACGCCCGAGGGCACGAGGATGACGTCCTCCACGAGCCCGAGGGTAGTTTTTCCCTGTGCACCGAAAGCATTCCCGCACATAAGAAAGACCATGAACGCACATGCGATGATTATGGGTCCAATACCGATTTTCATTTTAACTGATCCGCTCGATGATGGTCAATATCCCGCTGGTGTGCAACGGACATCGTGCGTAATTTTGCATTGTTCTTTGAATAACTCAAGCAAACATTGCAGCCGTTCTACTACTTTCTTCGTAGGCGAAAATCATACTTGACTTTCCGGGAACCCGGTTTGATAGTTGAAACAATAATCTTTTTTATGGTTTTATGCACACCTGCCTGATTCAGGCCGTAGGAGGGGACGGCCGCGAATCTCTCTATCTACACTTGCCCGGTATTCAACCCTAAACCTGTTCGTGTAGTGCACATCTCGACAACGGGCGCAACTTCCGACGCGCTAAACAGCAACAGATAGGAACAAGAGGCCAGACATGAGCGCTGGCGTCCGCAAGGTGAGGTGTCGGTAGCCTTCAGGCCGGCGGATGAACATCTTCTGCCTGAGGGACATATGGAGTTACACACGCCGGAAGAGATTCGGGATTATCTTGTTTCCTGTGGCCGATAAACTGAAGAAGCCCCAAGCTGTATTTGGGGCCCGCTCAGATAATAAGGAACAGTTTCGTATACAACAAAAGAGGAGGGTGCAATGAAAGCTTTTAGATACGCAATCCTTGTGTGTATGTTACTCTTCGCGGTCAATCTCTCTCAAGCTGCAACGGTTGTCGATACGGGTCCAGGGCCCACCGATACAACCGTCTCCTATTATTCACTTTATAAAGGTGTTGCAGGGCAATATACGCCGCAATTTCTCGCAGGACAATTCAGTCTGAGTCAGGCTTACACGATCACTGAAATTGATGGTTGGATGTACCCACACGGTTCGGGCACAACTTTTACCATTGCTATATATGGGGATGGTGGCCTCGTCCCTAATTCAACTCAGTTTTTTTCGCAGCAAGCATCGGTAGGCACAGGTACATGCCCGCCAATAGGGCCTTGTCAGCCCATTGGTTGGTACGGTCTGTCAGGTCTCAATCTGTCACTGAATCAAGGAACTTATTGGGCAGCGTTCGAGGTCAGATCA